>CABIYX010000003.1:0-2943 GCA_902363045.1 Clostridiales bacterium | reverse complement strand
GAAGTTTTCTGATTGTGGTCAAATATGGGGTCAACGCCGGTTTTTGACCAGTTACCGGCGTGGGGCAAAACCCCGTCGGCCTTAGCGTCCCAGAGTTTTCCGGGATTTTGGAAAAGTGCGGCTCGAACTCCGGCCTCACGCTCCCAAACCACGCGCTCTACCAACTGAGCTACACCCGGATATTTGATTTTGTTCTCGTATGGGTCAGGTATGGGTCAGGGCCGTTTGACCCATATTGTGACCCATACTATTTTAACCTCATTTTCAACTTTTTCAAGAGGTAAAATAGAAAAATGTGATTTATTCAAAGAAATAAAAAACGAAACGGTTGCTTACTCCGTGCTCCCAAAGTAAGCGCGCTACCAACTGCGCTACATCCGG
Source organism: Clostridiales bacterium (assembly GCA_902363045.1). Classification (GTDB taxonomy): domain Bacteria; phylum Bacillota; class Clostridia; order Oscillospirales; family Oscillospiraceae; genus Lawsonibacter. Next base: position 2,562 of record CABIYX010000003.1, on the reverse strand, counting down.
TTATGGAATTGTTTTATCTGTGGTCTTTCATGTGGTCTTGGCCGTTTTTTGACCAACGGCTTTGCGGAAATGGTTCCTGCTTCTGGTAGTGTCCCAGCAGGTTGTGGGGTTGCGGTTTTGTCCTCATGGATGGGCGGGATATGCACCCAAACGGTTAAACTAAATTTTTGTGGTTATTTCTAATTATTTTTAACCCTTTCCGCTACATTTCACTTGCTCTTTGGTGCTCTTAATTCCACTGATTCCGAGTGATCCGGCGCTGTCTGTGGTCAAATGTATGGTCAAAACGTTTTCCGCCCGGTTCCTGGTGAACTTTCACCGGTTCCGGGCGGGAAGCGTTTTTCGTTTTAGGTTATCTGCATTGTAACTCTGGGCAAGTGGTTTCTTCCTTGACCGCACTTCAAATTCTGCTCCACAATAAACAAGGAATGGACAGATAATGATTTTATTACTCCTGCAGTTCCCCAAATAGATCTGCCAATCTGACATTCAGAGTAGTAGCAATCTTTTGGCATTTTTCTATTGTGAGGCTGTGTTCGCCACGTTCGACTCGTCCGTAGTATGCACGGCTGAGGCCACATATGTAGCAAATTCATCTTGAGTAAAACCACGTCCTTCGCGATATTTTCGTAGGACATTACCCAAAGCTACATTTACATTGTAAGCATACACAGAACTCACCTCAAAAATATTATACTACAAATGCGAAAAAACGCTATATATAGCGTTGAGATTTTTGAGATTTTTTGTAGAATAAACTCAGGTGGTGGTTGTACCGCGTATCTAATAAACTTTCTGAGTAAAGGAGTAATCACAATGACAGAGAAAACATTTAATATTCCCGTAGAATCCTTCCGCAAGATTCCAAACCCCTACAAAGAAGGGCCGAGCAGTTTATCGCAGATGTATACCGCTATTTGTGATGTCAAGGATTTGCCCGAAGATCTGATCAACTGGATGGAAACAAACCCCCGAAAGCAGAATACCAACAGTGGCGTAGCGAAAAAAATTAGAGCATCTCTTGTTGAAGGAAAAGATTTTCATCTCCTGAACCGAGGTATTCTCCTTTCTGCCAATGATGTAACATTCAACAATTATGATGGTACCATGAAGTTGGTGTTTACGGAGAAGGAATATCACGGGAATGTTGACGGCGGCCACACCTTGATGGTTATCCTTGAAAATCGTGATGATCTGGAACGCGGTCAGCAGTTTGTGAAACTTGAGATATTGACGGGCGTAGAAAGTGTTTTTGAGGATCTTGCTGCTGCCAGAAACACATCTACTCAGGTTCAGGACAAGTCCATTGCAAACTTGAGAGACTACTTTGATATCATCAAACAGGCTATTTCAACCGAACCTTTCAAGGACAGAGTGTATTTCATGGAGAATGACGATGGAAATATTGACGTCGGTGATATCCTCGCAATTCTAAATATGTTTAATTTGGATACTTATCCCGGAATGGATAGCTGTCCTGTTGTTTCCTTCAGTAGCAAGAAACGTTGCATTGATAACTACATTCATCTCTATGAACAGTATGGTAGTAGCTCCGAAAATCCCCATGTCAAAATGGAGCCGATTATGGTTGATATTTTTAAGCTCTATGACTATGTGGAGTCTAAAATTCCTGAATACTATCGTGTTAAGAATCCCAATGGTAAGTATGGAGCGATTTCTGGCGTTACTACTCCGAAGGAGAACCGCAAGGCACCTGTTTCTAAGTTCTATGAAAAGACTTTGTCCCATGGTTCGCCTAATGGATTTATTTATCCCATTCTTGGTTCGCTTCGGGCACTTCTCGAGGAAAAAAATGGTGTGTACCGATGGAAGTGCAATCCCTATGAAGTATTAGAAAAAGTCGGACCTGAGCTGGTATCTATTACAGTAGAAAGAAGCCGCAGCTCTGGCAATGATCCTGTGAAGGTTGGCAAAGACTCAGTCAACTGGCAGACACTGTATATGCGTGTGATGCTTACCGCAATGGGTAACTAAACACTTTCGACTATACACAGTCAAGGGACAAGGTGATTTTTCGTTTGTTCACTTTATGAAAGCGCGGGCAGTGAGCCTTTGACACGCACCGCGTTCTCCTTTGGACTTATTTTGCCTGATTCCACTGTGGGTTTTCCGGTCGGTCAGGATACATGGTGGTATCACGCGGCAACCGCCGAAATGGTCCGGATTCCTCCGGCTCCGAAAGCTGCACCGCGCAGTCCATGCTCCCGGTCCGTCTTATGGAAGCGGACAGGGCATTAAAAAGCTGTTTGGCTGCCTCCGCAGGCTGAAGGCGGACCTGGTCCGTCCTGTCCCGCGCGCCGGGAAGTGTAGGTTTGTCAAACATCTTGGACGGTAAACTCCAGAGGAGAAAGCCATCCCAAAGGTCTCATGGGGAAGTTATTGGAGCGGCGGTTGTGGACAGTGAGCTGCTTTGCGAAGTCGTTCAGAGAATAAAAGCGGTGGCAGGTGTAAAATTGTTTCTGGTCCTCCCGGTGGCTTCGCTCCACCTTTCCGTTATGGCGTGGCGTGTAGGGCCGAATGAGCTTGTGCCGGATGCCCAGT
>CABIYX010000002.1:236654-241546 GCA_902363045.1 Clostridiales bacterium | reverse complement strand
GGGGGCCCCGCCCCTACGGCGAGCCATGGCCATTCCCGAGACATGGCGGGAGGGGCAAGCCCCTCCCCTACGGGATGAATGGGGGAACGTCCCGCAACGGGGGACGGGCGGCCGCAGAGGGCCGCCCCTACGGCGTTTTCTGGTGATGTTCCAAATTGGCGCGCAAAACAGAACACCCCGCCGGCCTTTTGGGAAAAAGGGCATGGCGGGGCTTAATTACCATAAAATGTATGATAATGTACCACTTTTGACCTCTGCCCGGCATGGGTGGAGGTGTTTTTTATGGCAAGCAATCACACAGAGCATTTTTCTCTCAACCAATGGCTCCCGGACGATCAGGTAAAGCGCACCGATTTCAACGAGGACAACGCCAAGCTTGACGCCGCGCTGGACGCGCTCTCGGGCGGGCTGGCGGAAAAGGCCGGTCAGGCGGCCCTGGACGCGCTGGCCGCGGAGGTGGAAAAGAAAGCCACCACGGCGGCGCTGGAGGCCGTCCGGGCGGCGATGCCCAAGATCGCGGTGGGGACCTACACCGGGACGGGAACGTACGGAGACAGCAAGCCATGCACACTGGATCTTACCCATGCACTGGGGCGGGAGCCTCAACTGGTCCTGGTGCGCCGGCAGACCGACCCCGGCGGCCGGACGAAATGCCTGACCCTGATCCGTGGAGCGGCAGCGGCCGACTGCTACAACGCCCATGACATACTGGTGGACACTGAAAACCTCATCACCTGGACAGGGAAGCGGGTCAGCTGGTATGGCGAAAGCGCATCGGTCCAGATGAATGAGAGCGGGGTCCTGTACACCTATTTTGCGCTGGGGTAGATGGGAAAAGAGCACCCCGGGACATTGCTGTCCCGGGGCGCTTCGAGATCATTTTATGCTGATATTCAGCAATTACTTCGCCACAACACTCAGAGACTTCTCAGTGGTAATGGTGATCTCATAAACGGTGGGGTTCTCGCCATAGCCGTCCTGAGCAGAACCATAGGTCACAGTCAGGGTCTTGCCGTTGGCGGGAGTGGCCTCCAGGGTGATCACATCGCCCTGAGCGAAGGACATTTTCTCACCGTTCTTGACGGATTTGCCGTCAATGGTCACACGGGCGCTGGTGACAGTGAAGGTCACCTCGGTGCCGCTCTTGAAGGTCAGGTCAACGGAGGCATTGGCCTTCACGTTGGACACAGTGTACACGCCGTTGGCATCGGGGGTCAGAACAGTGTTGCCCACCTTCACAGTGTCAACCACATATCCACCCACGCAGTCTACCTTGAACTGCAGGCTGGAGCCCTCGGACACCTTAACAGTGTTGCCCTTGGCCAGGAGATCATTGCCGCTCAGATCGCGAATCCAAGCCTTACTGTCCTTGCCGGTAAAGGTGACATCATACTCCTTGACGTCAGCCTCGCCGCCCTTGTTCTCGATGATGAACAGGCCGATAACGGTGCGGCCGTCCATGATGGCGATGGCCACGTCGTTGGTGTCGTTCTTCACGGAGTTGATGCGGCTCATCTCCACATCCTGGTCGTCCAGGTTCCAGCGGGCCACAACCACGTCATCGCTGTAAGCGTAGTAGGTGCCGCCCAGGCCCACGGTGCCGTCCTCGGCCTTCTTGGTGCCGGTGACAAACAGGTTGCTGCCGTTGTTCAGCAGGCCGTCGCCGTCAGCGTCCATCGCCGTATACTCCTTGGCGCTGGTGACAAAGCCGTCGGCGTTCTCGGTGTAGCTCTTCAGAGCGACCACGGACTTCTTGCTGCTGATGTCAGCGGCATTGTTGTCAATACCCTTGACCAGAGCGTCCACGGCGGAGTTGCTGCCGGCCTTGACGTTCAGGGTCTTGATCTCACCGTTGACCACAGCGGTGATCTCATAGTACTCGCCGTTCTCAGAGTCCTTCTGGATCTTGGCGTTCTCATTGGCGATGGCGTAGATTACCTGCTCGGTGCCGGAGATGTCGCCGTCCTCGATGTAGACCACCTTGGCCACAGCGCCCTTGTTGTCCAGAGCGACAGCAGAGACGGTCTTGTTGGCGATGGCGTCGATGTCGGGGACGTTCTTGATGCCGGTGTAGACGGTCACGTCGTAATCGTCATACTTGTCGGCGGAATCCACCACCACAAACACGGTGTTGCTGTTGGCGGAATAGGTCTTAGTGTCGTCGTAAGCATTGAAGCCGGCCTTGCCGTTTTCGATCTTCACATCGGAGATGGCGTCAGCCTGAGCGGCCTTGCCATCGTCCTTGATGGTCAGGGAGTAGACCTCGTCCTTGTCCACAGAGTAGGCAACGATGCGGTTGGTGTAGTGGGTGATGGTATCGGTGAGAGACTCCTTGGTGCCATCACCGTTGGTGTCCTCGGCCTTCAGATCGGTCTCCACCTTGGCGATGGTGCCGTCGGTGAGGATCAGGCGGGCGTACACGGTCTCACTCTTGCTGTTGGCGTTGCTGTTGTCGAACTTGTCGCCGTCGGTGCCCATGGTCATCACATAAGCGTAGTCATAGGAGACAGCAGACTCGTCGATGTAGACCACATAGCCGTTGGCGTCCAGATAGGCCACCACGTCGTTGGACACGGCGTCAGAGGTCAGGCGCTCAGCGCCGGAAACAGTGGCGTTGTACTTATAGGTGGTGCCGTCCACGACGAAGTTGTCGCCGTTGCGGGTCTCGCCGTCCTCGGTGTTGGAGCGGACGCGGGTGACCTCGCCCTCCAGCTTCTCAGCGGCATAGACGGACTGGATCTCGCCCTCGGCATAGGTGTAGACCACGATGTCATCCTCAGCGAAATCATCGGTGTCGAAGGTGTCGCTGGTCTTGGCGGGGCCGTTGTCCAGGTCGGCCAGGGTGATGGTCTTGTCGTCCTCGTCAACCTTCAGCACCTCAGCGGCGTACTGGTTGATGACGGCGACATGGACGCTCTCCTCGTCGGCGGTGCCGTCCACGAAGACCTCGGTGATGACGCCGTTGCCGGTCAGCTCGTCCAGACCAGCCTTCTCAGCAAAGTCAGCGTCGTTGTCGTTGCGGTTGGCGTACAGGTCAGCGCCATCGTAATCGACATCCTTGCCGTCCACCGCGACGTACCAGTCGTACTTATCGCCGGTGGCAGTCTTGCCCACCACGTCGTACAGCTCCTTGCTGGTGACGCTGTCGGTGAACACATAGTCGGCCTTGTCGGCGAAGGTGCCGATCTCCTTGGCCTGATACTCCCACTTGGTGGCGGGACGGCCGAAATCGTCCTCCTCGCTGGCCTTGGTCAGGTCGCCCTGATACAGCTTCTCGCCCAGCTCCACGATGGGGGCGGTGACGCCATTGATGCTGTTGGCGGAGGTGGACTGGTTGTCGTTGATGGCCTTGGCATAGTCCTTGCCGCTGGTGACATACTTATAGGTGACGCCGCTGGTGATGGAGATGTCGCCCACATTGATGTCCTGGCCGTTCTTCTCGGCCTCAACGGTGCCAGCCTCCAGAGCGTTCAGCACCAGCTGAGCCACGTCATTGCGGGTCATGGCCTCCTTGACGCCGGAGTCAACATCGTCGAACAGGTCGATCTTGTTGCCCTGGGCGACGGTGGACAGCTGCCAGTCAGCGCCGAAGTCGGACTGATACTGGAAGTAGCCCAGAGCCTTCATGACCATCAGAGCGGCCTGGCCGGTGGTGACGGAATCGCTGCCGCCGTAGGTCTTGGCGTCATAACCGCTGGTGATGCCGTTGGTGTAGCAGGCGGCCACATAGGGCTCAGCCCACTCGGGCACGTCGGTGAAGGGGCTGGTGTTGGCATAGGTCTTGACGTTGTAGGCCATCAGGTTGGACATGACGACCGCCATCTCGTTACGGGTGACCTTGGCCTCAGGATTGAAGTTGCCCTTGTCATCGCCGACCATGATGCCGACTTCCTTGAGCACTTCGATGGCTTCCTGATTCTGCTCGGAAGTCACGTCCGCATAGCTCGCGGCGCTGCTGCCCATCACCATCAGACCGGAGATCATGGTGGCGGTGAGGCCCAGGCTGAGAGCACGCTTCAGGTTTCTCATTGGAATTCCTCCTTGATTTTTTCAAGCTGCGGGGCGGGTCAGACTCCTCCAGAAGCTGGGTTTTATTTCCTGAATGCCAGTATCAAGCCCGAACCATCAGAAAATATCCATCCTGTGAGAGCATAACTCCCCTTGCCTGTGCTCATACTATACTCTAATGCAGGCCCCCCGTCAACGGGTTTGGGCGAAGTGTAACAAAACCGTAATATTGCGTCATAATTGTTACATAGCCGGGTTTTTGTGAAATATTGCTGTAAAGTACCGGGAAAAGTTGCAGTGGTTTTTGTGGGTTTTTTAGGTGCGCCGCCCCGTTCTGCTGTGTCCTGCCTGAGATGCCGTCGTAGGGGCGGCCCCATGTGGCCGCCCGCCTGTCCTCTGTCGCAGAATGTTTCCCCTTCCATCCGTAGGGGAGGGGCTTGCCCCTCCCGCCATGTCTCGGAAATGCCAGTGGTTCGCCGTAGGGGCGGGTCTCCTGACCCGCCCGCCGTCCGTGGACTGTGACGCCCGTAGGGCGCGACGACTCGGCGCGCCGCCGTACAGGGTTTCGCCCTGCGGGGCGAGTTTCTTTCCCAGCGATGGGAAAGAAACCAAAGGATCGCCGGGGGAGACTCACATCGCCGTCGGGAACAAGTTCCCCTCCGCCTCCAGTTCGTTCTCCCCCGGACCCCCGGAATTTACGGGGGCCCAATTCCGGGGGGCTGCCGGTCACTGTCAGGCGCGGGAAAGACAACGACTGCCCCCGCAACCGCGCCGCTGCCGCTGTCGCTGTCGCTCCAAAATCAAGACGGCCTGGACAGCTGGACCAAACGGGCGCGCCTGATGGCTCAGGGTCTAATTTCTGCGAAGGTGAACCGGCGGGCGGG
>CABIYX010000002.1:189249-236586 GCA_902363045.1 Clostridiales bacterium | reverse complement strand
CCCGCCCCTACGGGGCAATTTCGGTCATGTAGTATGCGGTCACACCGCAGCCACGAAACCGAGCCTGTCCCTCCGGAACCAAACGGAGCCGTGAAAACATCGTAGGGGCGGCTCTCTGTGGCCGCCCGTCCCCCATTATGGGACGTTTTCCCTGTTGTCCCGTAGGGGAGGGGAAACATTTCCTGGCAGAGAATCGGCGGGCGGCCACAGAGGGCCGCCCCTACTTTATTATATAGGATGAAACCGCCCTCCGGTGGTACGTCTCCGTACACCGAAGGGCGGTTTTGGTTACAAAATATTCTGGTCTATTATCCTTTTCTTTCCCATTCCAGCATCGAATCCGACTCTGTGCAACTACATTTTAAGCCAAACAGGCCGGGGCCTGTCGGGCTCCGGCCTGTTTTGATCTCACTTCTCTTACAGCTCGATGGTACGGATCACTCTGGCGCACCGGGGGCAGAGCGTGGGGTGCTCCTGATTGGCGCCCACCTTGATGTGGTGCTTCCAGCAGCGCTCACACTTCTCGCCCTTGGCCTCGGACACCGCGGCCTGGATCCCGGGGACCTTGACGCCGGCGGCGCCGCTGCCCTGGGCAATCTCAACATCAGAGACGATAAACAGGTCGGCCAGCTGGTCGGTGGAGAAGGCAGACAGCTTCTCCATGATCTGCTTCCCTTCATCTCCCTGGGGATAGAGGACTACATGAGCCTCCAGAGCCTTACCGATCTTCTTCTCGTTCCGGGCGTTCTCCAGCACCACGTTCACATCGTCCCGCAGATCCTCCACCAGAGCCCACTTCTCCATCTCTTCGGCGCTGAGGGCATAGTCAGCAAAGGGCTGGTTCATCTCATTGAGGACCACGTTTCGGCCGTCCTCCTCCCCGCGGTGGGGCATAGCCTGCCAGATCTCGTCACAGGTGAAGGCCAGGATGGGTGCAAACAGCTTGGTCATGGTGTCCAGGATGAGCCACAGGGCGGTCTGAGCAGAGCGGCGCTCCAGGCCGTCGGTCTCCTCGCAGTACAGCCGGTCCTTGATGATGTCCAGATAGAAGGAGGACAACTCCACCACACAGAAGTCGTTGATGGCGTGGGAGACCACATGGAACTCATAGTTGTCATAGGCGGCAAAGCACTTCTCAGTCAGCTCATTGAGCTTGGTCACCGCCCAGCGGTCCAGCTCCAGCATCTCCTCCGGCTTGACCAGCTCGTTGGGGTCAAAGCCGTCCAGGTTGCCCAGGCAGTACCGGGCGGTGTTGCGGAACTTCAGATAGTTCTGGCTGAGCTGCTTGAAGATCTTGTCGGAGCAGCGCACATCCACATGGTAGTCGGCGGAGCCGGCCCACAGGCGGATCATATCCGCGCCGTACTTCTGGAAGATCTCCGCGGGGTCCACGCCGTTGCCCAGGGACTTGTGCATGGCCTTGCCCTCGCCGTCCACGGTCCATCCGTGGGTGACGCACTCCTGGAAGGGCGCGCCCTTGCCCAGCGCGCCCACGGCGGTGAGCAGGCTGGACTGGAACCAGCCGCGGTACTGGTCCAGGCCCTCCATATACATGGTGGCGGGCCAGAAGCCCTGGTCCTTCTGCATGGAGGCAAAATGGGTGGAGCCGGAGTCGAACCAGCCGTCCAGGGTGTCCTCCTCCTTGGTAAAGCCGCTGTTCTTCCCACAGTGGGGGCAGGTGAAGCCCTGGGGCAGGATGTCCCTGGCCTCCATCTCATACCAGGCGTTGGAGCCCTTCTCCCCAAAGAGTTTGCTCACCGCCTCAATGGTCTCGTCGGTAACAATGGGCTTGCCGCAGTCAGCGCAGTAGAACACCGGGATGGGCAGGCCCCACCGGCGCTGGCGGCTGATGCACCAGTCGTTGCGCTCCCGGATCATGGACTTCATCCGGTCGATGCCCCAGCCTGGGACCCAGCGCACCTGATCACAGGCCTCACAAGCCTCATCCTTGAAGGATTCCACGGAGCAGAACCACTGGGGAGTGGCCCGGAAGATAATGGGCTTCTTACAGCGCCAGCAGTGGGGGTAGCTGTGGACGATGTCCTCGCTGGCAAAGAGGGCGCCGCTCTCCTTCATGTCGGCCAGGATGACGGAGTTGGAGGCCTCCGTCTTCATTCCGGCGTATTTTCCGGCGTAGTCGGTGTGGCAGCCCTGGTCGTCCACGGGGACCACCATCTCCATGCCGTACCGGCGGCAGGTCTGATAGTCGTCCGCGCCGAAGCCGGGGGCGGTGTGGACACAGCCGGTGCCGGAGTCCATGGTAACGTAGTCGGCCAGCAGCAGGCGGCTGGTCTTGTCCAGGAAGGGGTGCTGGGCCAGCATATTTTCAAAGAAGGAACCAGGGTGGGTCTCCACGATCTCATAGGAGTCAAAGCCGCCCACCTTCATCACCTTTTCCACCAGGGCCTCCGCCATGATGTAGGTCTCGCCGTTGGGGGCCTTCACCAGGGCATAGCTCTCGTCGGGGTGGAGGGCGATGGCCAGGTTGCCGGGCAGGGTCCAGATGGTGGTGGTCCAGATCACGAAGAACAGCTTGCTGTGGTCCAGATGGCCCAGCTTGCCCTGGTCGTCCTTCATGGGGAATTTCACATAGACCGTGGTACAGGGGTCGTCCTGGTACTCGATCTCCGCCTCAGCCAGGGCGGTCTCATCGTGGGGGCACCAGTACACGGGCTTGAGGCCCTTGTAAATATAGCCCTTCTTGTACATGGCCCCAAAGACCTTGACCTCCTCCGCCTCAAAGCCGGGATCCATGGTCTTATAGGGGTGCTCCCAGTCGCCAATGACGCCCAGGCGCTTGAAACCCTCCATCTGCACATCGATGTAGTGCTGAGCAAAGTCGTGGCAGGCGGAACGGAACTCCGCCACAGACATCTGCTTGTGGTTGAGCTTGTTCTGCTTGATGATGGCCGACTCGATGGGCATACCGTGGTTGTCCCAGCCGGGGATATAGGGGGTGTAGTACCCCCGCATAGCGGCGGTGCGGGTGATGAAGTCCTTGATGGACTTGTTCAGGGCATGGCCCATGTGCAGGTTTCCATTGGAGAAGGGAGGGCCGTCGTGGAGGGAGAAGCGGGGCTTGCCCTCGTTCTTTTTCAGCAACTCATTGTACAGGTCCATGTCGTTCCAGCGCTGGAGCATCTCCGGCTCCCGCTTGGGCAGACCGGCCCGCATGGGAAATTCAGTCTTGGGGAGATTGATGGTCTTGTTGTAATCCATGTCTCGTGTTCCTCCATTATGATTCATATTCAAAGATCACTGTTTTACAAGCCGTACAGAGATAAGCAGGATATTCCATAAAGTCAGCAAAGCTGCTCCGGGATGGAGTAGGATTGAGCCTCACCCTATTCTTGGGAGGAAGGGGAAAGTGCCAACGCTCGGGCGCCCATTCCAGGTAGCAGATCTTTCCCGGCGCCATCCAGCCCGGAGACAGTTCATTTCCACATTTGGGGCAGTTCATAGGATGACCTCCTTTTCTGATACCGGCACGGCACACCGAGTCATCAGGCCCTATGAATGTTTTGCGGGCGTGGTGTAGGAAAACCGGCGAAAAGCCTCCCTTGAAAAGGGAGGTGGCACGCCGAAGGCGTGACGGAGGGTTTCTCGTCTAAAAATCCCCAGTCTCGCTTCGCTCGACGGCCCCCTTTTCAAGGGGGGCTTTTGTTCAGCCGGCCAAAGAGAATGCGGCACAAAAACAAAAACGCCCTTGTCTCTCAAAGAGACAAAGGCGAACAAACCTCTGCGGTACCACTCTTCTTGCCGGACGGGCATCCCGTTCCGGCCACTCAAATGCTGCCCTGTAACGGGGGCGTCCGGAGGGACTTACTCTGGTTCAGCCCCCCTGCTCCAAGGTGATCTTCTCCGCCTCCTCCCGTCCGCCTTGCACCAAACGGCGGCTCTCTGTGCGTCTTGGAGGCGGGTACTCGTCCTGTTCTGCGCATTATGACCCTGTTTGCCCAATATCTTATCCGCTTTTTCCCTGAATGTCAAGAGGAAAACCCGGTCCGGCCCTCTTTTTCGGCGTTCTTCCCCTGAGTGCAACCAATCCCATCGGTTTGAGTCCGGGCGTCTCACGCTGTCTTTACAATGACTTCGGACCGTGTTGAGATATGGCAAACAGAAAGACACGGCTTGCGCCGTGTCTTTCTGTTTGGGGCCCGGCCGCCGGAGGCGGCCTCCGCCCTTCGATCGCTCCCGTGTCCGGGGCAAATGGACGCCGTCCCGTGTCAAGGTTTTACCGGAACGCTTCCTCACCGGACGAATTGGGGCGTTCCAAGATCGCCGTCCCGGGTACAGCGGCGCAGGACCACCACGAACCAGGCAAACACCACAAGGCCCTTGGCAATGCTGGAAATGCTGATGCTCCACCACACACCGTCCAATCCCAGCACGGTGGCGCTGAGCAGGATGGCCATGGGGATGCGGGCGGCATTGCCGATGACCCCGGCCAGCGTTGGGGGCATGGGCCGCCCCAGGCCCTGGAATGCGCCGGAGGAGGTGATCTCCAGGCACATGAGGATCTGAGAATATCCCATGATCCGCAGATAGCTCACGCCGGTGCGGACCACCTCTTCCTCCTGAATGAACACCCGGACCAGAGGCGCGGGGAACACCACCAGCATCACGGTGGTCAAGCAGCTCCACGCGACGATCATCCCCACAGCCGTCCAGTATCCCCTGCGGATGCGGTCCAGCCTGCGGGCGCCGAAGTTCTGGGCAATGAAAGCGTTTACCGCGGTGGCAAAGCCCTCCGCCGTGGTATAGGAGATGGATTCGATCTGGGTACCCACCTTTTGAGCGGCGATGGCCGCATCTCCCCATCCGGCCACGATCCGCGCGATCAACATGGAGAGGCTGGAGAAAAACATACTCTGGATAGATACCGGAAGGCCGATCCGCAGCAGCTCCAGCCACGTCCGCCTCTGGCTGGGCCGGAAGGGATGGATGTGGGGGAAGAGAATGGTCTCCCGCCGGGCGGCGAGGAGGAACATGGCGGTCACAATGGCCTGGGCCAGCACGGTGGCCGCCGCCGCTCCGGCGACCTCCATCCGGGGAAAGGGGCCCACCCCGAAGATCATCAGGGGGTCCAGCAGGATATTGCCCACCAGTCCCACCGCCGTGGACCGCAGGACCACCACACTGCCGCCCATGGCGGTAAACAGGCCGGTGAAGATCTGGTTGAAGAAGGAGAACAGAAAGCCCAGGGCGACGATCACCAGATAGATCCGGGCGTCCGCGTTGACCTGAGGGCTGTTCAGCTTGAAAAAGGCGATCAGCGGTCCGTTGAGGAACACGCACATAGCGGTGAACAGGACGACCAGCAGCGCCCCCAGATGGAAGGCGGCCTGTCCATAACCGGCGGCGCACTCCGGATCCTGGGCCCCCAGCTCATGGGCCACCTTCACCTGTCCCCCCAGCCGGGGGATCATGGCCAGCCCGTTGGCCAGCCACAGATACATACCCGCCGCCCCCACCGCCGCCACTGCGTCCGCAGAGAGTCGGCCGATCCAGATCATATCGGTCATATTATAGGCCATCTGGATCAGCGAGGTCGCCATAATCGGCAGCGCCAGGCTGGTGAGGCCCCCGACGATGGAGCCCTCCAGCAGGTCTACGTTTCGTGCCACAGGAACCCTCCTTATCGCTGTATATCGATTGGAAACCAGTTGTCCATCTGGTATTATATCATAGAAATTTTACTTTGCAACGGCCCTGTGGTTTCCGGGGCCGCCCTCTTGAGGCCGCCGCTCCGGGCGCGGAGAACGGCGCAGCGGTGCGCCTCTTTCTTGCGCTTTTCTCCATGATATGCTATACTGGCCTTGCTGTTTTTGTGAAAAATATGGAGTTTTGCCTGAAATAGCTGGAGTAATTTGACAAATCAGGAGGGGGGGAGCACGGTGAAGCTGGAGATGACACAGAAGCAGGAGCTGAAGCTGACGCCGCAGATGCTCCAGTCCATGGAGCTCCTGCAAATGAGCGCCCAGGAGCTGGAGGCGTATTTACAGGAGCTGGTCCAGGAAAACCCCGCCGCCGAGCTGTCCGAGCCGGAGGAGCGGCAGGACGAGGGGGAGGAGCTGTGGCGGCGGATGCAGTCGCTGGCCGACCAGGACAACCAGAACCGGCAGTACGTTGCGGCGGAGCGGGAGGAGCTGGACCCGCTGGCCCGGATCGGGACGGACGGCGGACTGGAGGACACCCTTCTGCTCCATCTGTCCCGGCAGCTGGAGCGCAGCCAGGCCCCTACCCTGGTGCTCCGGGGCGCTCAATTTTTGGCAGCCTGTCTGGACGAGTCCGGTTATCTGCGGGAGGAAGTGGAAAACCTGGCCCAGGCGGCCGGACTGCCTGCCGCGGTGCTGGAGGAGGGGCTGAGCCTGCTCCAGACGCTGGACCCGGCGGGCGTGGGCGCGCGGGACCTGTCCCAGTGCCTGGAGCTCCAGCTCCGGCGCGCGGGGGAGGAGGGGACCGCCCTTGCTGTCGTCCAAAGGGGGCTGGAGCGGCTGGCCCGGCGGCAGTACCGGGCCCTCGCCCAGGAGCTGGGCGTCAGCCAACAGGAGGTACTTCAGGCGGAGGCCCGGATCCGGGCGCTGGATCCCCGGCCCGGGGCCGCCTTTGCCCCCCGGGAGGAGCCGGTCTATCTGGTCCCCGACCTGGTGGTGCTCCAGGGGGAAAACGGGCTGGAGGTCCATTTGCAGGAGAGCCATCTGCCGGGGCTCCGCCTCAGCGGCTGCTACTGTGATATGTACCGGAACGATCCGGACCCGGAGGTCCGCCGGTATCTGGACGGAAAGATCCGTCAGGTCCAGTGGGCCATCCAGGCGGTGGAGCAGCGCCGAGCCACCCTGCTCCGCTGCGCCCAGGCGCTGGTCCGGCGGCAGCAGGCGTTTTTTCAGAGTCCCGGTGGCAGCTTGAGCCCCCTGCGTCTGGCCGACATAGCCGCCGAGCTGTCTATCCACGAGTCCACGGTGAGCCGGGCGGTGCGGGAAAAATACCTCCAGTGCGCCCGGGGCGTCTATCCCCTCAGCTTTTTCTTCACGCGGGAGGTGGGCGCGGGGGAGGGACAGTCCGCCCATGAGATCAAAAACCAGCTGCTCCGGCTGATCCGGGAGGAGGATAAACGCCGTCCCTGCTCCGATGAGAAGCTGCGCCAGCTGCTGGCCGTGGGGGGATACGCCGTCTCCCGCCGCACGGTGGCCAAATACCGGGAGGAGCTGGAGATCCCCAGCGCCGCCGGCCGCAGGGCGTGAATCGGGGCGGCCCCCGCTCCCGCCTGCGGCCGGAAAACCGGCCCCCGCCGGGAGCGGGTGAGCAGATCCTGGAAAAAGGAAGAAAAATACCGGATGCTATTGAAAAAATTGGATGGATATGATACAGTGAACGAGGACAAAACTAAAATTTTGTTCAGTTTGCGGCACAGCCCCCATGGGGGCTGTCTCTCTCCTGGGTGGAAAGAGACAAGTTCCTGGGGACTGGCGGCAGACCAGATCAAAATAATAGAAAAGGAGTGCTAAGGAATGAAAAACAAGCTTTTGGCAAGCATCCTGACCGCGTGTATGCTGTTGACGATGCTGCCAACTGCCGCATTTGCGGCAGAAACAGAAGCGGAGCCCGGCACGGAGCAGACCGCTTCGGGCCCGGAGAACGCCGGGAACCAGCCCGACGGGGGAGGGGATGATGCGGGGGGACCTGATAACAATAGAAGCAGTGAAACTGCCAATGTTTCCAGCCGTGAAGAGTTGGAAGCTGCGCTGAAGGATTCTTCCGTGTCTACCATCAATATTGACAGTAATATTGATATGGGGGACACAGACTGGAATGGCGTCCAGATTGAAAAGGGACGTACTCTGGTCATCAACGGCAATGATAACACGATTTCCGGACTCAAAGTCCACAAGGCTTATATGGGGCCAAATGGTTCTGGAATCCCGGGAGATGGTGGTTCTGCTGATTATTATACCGCTTGGATCGCGGACAATAAGGGAACGCTGACCATTAACGATTTGACATTTTCCGATGCCGAAATTGATGCCAATCCCCTGACAACCGAAAAACAATCTACTGGCTCCAGCATTTTAGCCGTAGTCGTGGCCAACAACAGTGGTGAACTGACTTATAATAATGTCAATGTTGTGGGCAGTACTGTGAGGGGCTACTCTAAGGTCGGCCTGCTTCATGGATTTACACAAAATAACGGTTCCTTTGTGGCAAACAAATGCTCTGTGGAGAACAGCCAGGTGGTCCTGGAGGCGGATGGGTCGGATAAAGAAGCCGTTCTGTCCGGTATTTTGATTGGCTATGATGGAAATAATGCAGCAAGGACTAACGGCATCAAAATGTCCGGCTGTGAGATTACCATCAATAGCAGTGTACAGTGGAATGCTGAGATTCAGACTAAGCCGGATGGGACACGATATGTAAGTAATTGGGGCCTCACTTCTCCCACTTATACGCATGGTTCTAATGGTACTGATTCAGTGGCCTTTGTGGCCGAGGTTGGCGGTTACCAGTATGAAACTCTGCCCGCCGCCATCGCCGCCGCCCAGGACGGCGAGACAGTGAAACTGCTGGAAAATATCACTGAAGCCAACGCCATTCAGATTCCTCAGGATGCCGACATTACTTTGAATTTGAATGGACAAGTTCTTATGGTTACAAACGGCGACGCCCTTCTGAACAATGGCGTGCTGACTATTCTAGATTCTCTGACTGGCGGAAAAATTATCTCCGAGAATTCGGGGGCGATTGGAGTTGGCAGTGGATCCACTACCACAATTCAATCTGGTACTTTTGAATCTGTGGAGGGTGCAGTATTTACCAGTAAATCTATTGGTGCAACGATTAACATTGAGGGCGGTACTTTCAGTGCCTCTGATAATGCGGTTATTGCAGGTAACGGATCGAGCCGGACTGGTGACCCCAACGTGATCAACATCAAGGGTGGCACCTTCAATGGCAGCATTAAAAGCAGTGGCTATGTTGCCTGTGGGATCTATGCCCCCTGGAAGGATCAGATCAAAGTTTCCGGTGGTACCTTCAATATCACTGGCGGAGCTGGTATTGTAGCACGCGCAGGAACTGTCACCGTCACCGGCGGCGAGTTTAAGACAACTGGAAACGTCACTGGTATGGTTGGAGATTCCCGCAATGTCGTTCCTTGCGCCGCTCTGGTCTTTGACAGTGCGGCCAATTATCCCGGCATGACTGAGACTTCTAAAATTTCTGTCTCTGGTGGTACATTTATCTCTGATTCTGGAGTCGATGCAGTGAACGCTGTGGAGAACGGGGATACTTCCCGTATTTCCATCGCCAGCGGTATCTTCTCCAGCGATGTGAAGGACTACTGCGCCACCGGCTATACCGCGGTGAAGGATGAGACCACCGGCCTCTGGACAGTCAAGGCTTCCGAGGGAATGGTGGCCAAGCCCGAGGGCAACGGCGACGGCTCTGTCAGCGCCGAGGTCGGCGGCGAGTTCGCGGGTACTGAGAATGGAAATGACGGCGTGGAAGTCGAGAACAGCAAGCTGGAGATCGACGTGACCACCGGCGGAGAGAATAAGCCCAACGAGAATGTGAACAAGACCACTGTCACCATTCAGCCCGCCTCTCTGGAGTCTGTGAAGAACAGCAGCGTGTCCAATGTGGAGATCACCACCGACGTGGGCGTTGTCACTCTGGACAAGGCGGCGTGGGACTCCATCACCGAGAACGCCGGTGGCAGCAGCGTGACCCTGACTGTGGAGAAGAAGGCGGACGGCTCCTCTCCCGCCGACTGGACCGTTTCCGCTGTGGACTCCAAGGGTGAGACCGTGTTCTCCTCCGAGGATCAGCGTGACGGCGAGATCTCCATTTCTGTGCCCTATACAAAGGAAAACCTGAACGATGGCGATCAGGTCGTTGTCTACTACATCGGTGAGAACGGCCAGCTGGAGGCTATGACCACCACCTACAATCAGGAGAATAAGACCCTGACCTGGAGCACCGATCACCTTTCTGACTTTGGCGATGTCATCATTGGGCCCGATACCGAGGCTGTTTGGATCTCCGGCACGGAACTCAAGGCTGGAACGCTGGCAGACGCCCTGAGCGCCGTGGCTTCCAAGGGAGGAACCATTGATCTGGTAAATAACGCCACTTTGGCTGATGCTAAGTTTGTCATCAGCAAGAATGTCACCATCCAGAAATCCGCTGTCGCAACAAATGTCCCGGCCATCAGCGCCACCGTTGCCGCCGGTGAGACCGCCGGTGCGTTTACAGTCACCGAAAACGCTTCCCTGACTCTGAACGGCGTGAAGCTGGTGGTCCAGGGCACTGCCAATACCGAGACTGATGGTGGAAAGTATGACGGCACCGGCATTATCCTCAACAACAGTGCCAATGGCACTGGCGGCAAGTTCATCCTGAACAACGCCGAGGTAGAGCTTACCGAACTCCAGCGTGGTATGGTATTCCAAGTCACCGCCAGCAATCTGGCCAGTATTGAAATGAACAGCTCCAAGCTGACCATTCAGAACATTGACGGTAATGCTTCTAACGGCGGTATGTGGAGCATCAAGAACGATTCCACTGTGATCGTGAGCCACTGCGGAAACCATGGTCTGAGCGTTCAGGAAATCACTGTGGATCACTCCATGATCCATGTGGATGACGCCGGCTATGTAGGCGTTTTGGCGCAAAAGGTCGAACTGAAAAACGGCGCGGAAGTTTCTGTTACCAACAGTGGCAATCAGCTGCCGTTGGATTCCCAGTGGGCCCCCAACGGAGAGAAGTATGAAAACGCTGTGGAGATCAAGAAGGGCGGCTCTCTGTCTGTGGATGAGACCTCTTCCATGGAACTGACCGGAAACAAGTCGAACAGTATTTTGATCGCCGATCAGGGCAGTTTGGACAATCAGGGAACCATTACCGGCGAGATCGTTATCGCTGGTTCCACCCAGCACCTTGTCAAGGTCCTGGTGGATGGCAAAATTGTTGCCGCCGCCACTGTGGCGGACAAGGGCAGCTACACCCTGCCCGCCGCGCCCAGTAAGAGCGGCTACGATTTCAAGGGCTGGTCCAACGGAACCGCGACCTATGCGGCTAATGCACAGGTAGAGAACATTACCGCCGACATGGAGTTCACCGCCAAGTGGGAGAAACAGAAGGATGATTCTTCCTCCGGTTCCTCCGACAACGAGCGCACCTACGCCATCATCACCGAGGACGATGGAAACGGCTCCGTGACCGTCAGCGCGGACGAGGCCTCCGCCGGAACCCGCATCACCGTCACTGTAAAGCCCGATGCGGGCTATGAGCTGGACGAGCTGACCGTCACCGACGCCAAGAACAAGGACCTGAAACTCACCAAGCGGTCCGAGACCACCTACACCTTCCACATGGCGGACAGCAAGGTCACCGTGGAGGCCAGCTTCGCCAAGGACGGGACTGTTCAGCAGCCTGACACCCGCTTTGACGACGTGGCCAAGAGTGCCTGGTACCACAAGGCGGTGGAGTATGTGGCTGAAAACGGGATCATGTCCGGCGTGTCCGCCCGGGAGTTCGCGCCCAACGCGGGCTTCAGCCGCGCCATGCTGGCCCAGACCCTGTACGCTATGTCCGGCAAGCCCGCCGTGAAGGCAGAGAGCACCTTCGCCGACGTGGCGGCCAGCGCCTGGTACGCCGACGCAGTGAACTGGGCTGCGGAGAAGGGCTATGTCTCCGGCGTGGGCGACGGGAAGTTTGCGCCCGACGCCTCCGTGACCCGTGAGCAGATGGCCCTGATTCTGTACCGCTACGCGGGCAGCCCGGACGCCTCCGGTATGGCGCAGAAGGAGTTCGCTGACAGCAGCAGCGTCAGCGCCTACGCCGTGGACGCCATCCGCTGGGCGGTCCATGAGGGCCTGATCTCCGGCATGGAGAACAACACCCTGGCTCCCCAGGGCACCGCCACCCGGGCCCAGGTGGCCCAGATCCTGATGAATTTCCATCAGAAGCTGGACAAGTAAACAGATCCGCTCCGCCCCCGTGGGGGGGATGGAGAGATGCAAAAGCAGCGCCCCGCCGGTCCGGCGGGGCGCTGCTTTCAGCTTGTCAAAAAAGCCCTCCTGCAAGGAGTTCCGCCGCCCGAAGGCGGCGGAATAAAATGAAATACCGTCATTTCCGGGGGCGTGTACCTCGGAAATGACACTTCTCACGAAAGCTTCCCCGACAATTTTGCAAGAAATCGAGGGGAAGCTTTCGTGCAATCTCCCTCGAAAAAGTGGCATAGCCACTTTTTCGACAGTCTCAGCGCCCCGCCGGTCCGGCGGGGCGCTGTTCCGCCTTCTTACGCCGGAAATGGTGATCATATCACGGAAGAACGGGGACAGCCTGGGTATAATAAGGCTATACAAAAGGAAACGATCCCCCGCCCCACAGGGCGGGACGGAATATCACAAAGGAGGAACCACGATGTCAGTGATCCATATCGACCGAAATAATTTCCAGCGCGAGGTGCTGAATTCCGACCGCCCTGTCCTGCTGGACTTCTGGGCCCCCTGGTGCGCCCCCTGCCGGATGGTGGGTCCCATCCTGGATGAGATCGCCGAAGAGCGGAGCGACGTCAAGGTGGCCAAGATCAACATCGACGAACAGCCGGAGCTGGCCAGCCAGTTCGGCGTCATGAGCATCCCCACCCTGATGGTGATGAAGGAGGGCAGGATCGTCCAGCAGGCGATGGGCGCCCGGCCCAAGGCTCAGATCCTGTCCATGCTGTAAGGAGCGCCGGATATGGGACTGTTTGACGGTTGGAAGATGCCTGACATCGGACAGGGCGTGGAGGAGTTCCGGGCCACGCCGGGGGCGGTCCTGCTGGATGTGCGCTCCCGCCAGGAGTTTCAGGAGGGCCACATCCCCGGCAGCCAAAATATCCCCCTGTCCTCCCTTGAGGAGGCGGCCGGCCTGACGGAGAACAAGGAGACCCCGCTGTTCGTCTACTGTTACAGCGGAGCCAGAAGCGGCCAGGCGGTCCATGTGCTGCGGCGCATGGGGTACGTCAATGTGAAAAATATCGGCGGCATCGCCACCTGGACAGGAGCGGTGGAGCGCTGATAGAAAAACTGGGACCGAAGGGAGCGCGGCGCGGGCAGATCCGCGCTGAGCCTCCCCAAAAACAGCGGCCCCGCCTCTTCTGTGGGAGGCGGGGCCGCTGCGCGTTTGTCCGCCGGGCCGTTCGGTGACCAGGTCACGGAAATTTTGGCCCCGAGGCGCTATCATGGAACCATCACGATTTGGGAGGCGTTTGAATGAGCGGGGAAAGAAAACGGCGGGTGGCCGCGGTGGATGAGAGGGCCTGCGTGGCCTGCGGCTGCTGTGTGAAGGTGTGTCCTCTCCAGGCCATCGCGGTGGTCCGGGGGATCCGGGCACAGGTGGATGAGGGCAAATGCGTGGGCTGCGGCAGGTGCGCCAGGGAGTGTCCTGCTTCGGTCATTGCGATCCGGGAGGTGGCGGGATGAAGAAAAAGTGGTATGACTACCTGTGGATCCTGTCCCTGACTTATTTGATCCTGGGCTTTTTCAACATCCTGTTCGCGTGGCTGGGGCTGCTGTGCTTTTTCATCCCACTGATCATCTCGGTGCCTCAGGGGACCAAGGGATACTGCAACCGCTACTGCGGCCGGGGGCAGCTATTCGCTTTGTTGGGGGGGCGCTTCGGCCTCTCCCGGAGGCGGGACATCCCCGGATGGATGAAGAGCCGGGCCTTCCGGTATGGATTTCTGGTGTTCTTCTTCGCCATGTTTTTCCTGATGCTTTGGAACACCTGGCTGGTGTTCGCGGGGGCGCAGGACCTGCGGCAGGTGGTCACGCTGCTGTGGACCTTCAAGCTGCCCTGGCACTGGGCTTACCATGGAACTCTGTTCCATCTGGGGGTAGCGCAGTTTGCCTTCGGCTTTTACAGCGTGATGCTCACCTCCACAGTGCTGGGTCTGGTCACTATGGTTCTGTTCAAGCCCCGCAGCTGGTGCGTCTACTGCCCCATGGGGACCATGACGCAGCTGATCTGCCAGGTCAAACATCAAACTTCATAACGCATCATTTCTGGTATATGTCAAAAATTATTCTTGACATATACCAGAAACTGTTCTATACTGGTCTCAATCAGAGCGGAACCGCTCAGAAGCGGAGGTGAGGGCGTGCCAAGGCCCATGAAGTGCAGAAAGGTCTGTCAGATGCCCCGGACACAGGAGTTCCACCCGGCGGGGGACAGTCCCCGGAGGGAGGCGGTGGTCCTGACGGTGGACGAGTATGAGGCCATTCGCCTGATCGACCGGCAGGGCTTCTCTCAGGAGGAGTGCAGCGCCTATATGCAGGTGGCCAGGAGCACCGTGCAGGCCATTTACAACTCCGCCCGGAAAAAGCTGGCGGAGGTCCTGGTGGAGGGCCGGCCCCTGCGGATCGAGGGCGGGAACTATCAGCTCTGCGATGGGGATGAGGTCTACTGCGGGTGCGGCGGCTGCCGGCGGCACCGCTTGGCCTGTATGGAGCGGACGGAGCAAGGAGGATGTGACCATGAAAATTGCGATCCCATTGGATGAGAACCGGCAGGACGTGTGCATCGTCCTGGCCCGGGCCCCCTACTTCCTGTTCCGGGAGGACGGGATGGACACGGTGCTGGAGAACCCGGCGGCCCAGGCCCAGAGCGGCGCGGGGATCCAGGCGGCCCAGTTCCTGGTGGATCAGCGGGCTGACGTGCTGATCACCGTGCGCTGCGGACAGAACGCTGCCCAGGTGTTCCAGGCGGCGGGAATGAGGATCCTCCGATCGGCCCACAAGACCGCCGGGGAGGACCTGGCCGCGCTGGAGGCCGGGGAGCTGGAGGAACTGACCCGGTTCCACGGCGGCTTCCACGGTGTGACATGAAGATCGCCTGTTTGAGCGGCAAGGGCGGCGCGGGCAAGACCCTGGTGGCGGTCAACCTGGCTGCGGCCGCAGGGCGGGCCACCTATTTGGACTGTGACGTGGAGGAGCCCAACGGCCGGCTGTTCTGGAAGCCTCAGGGGATCCGGACCACGGTGGTCCACTCCCTTCTACCGGAGTTTGACGCCGCCGCCTGCACCGGCTGCAAAAAATGCGTGGAGTTCTGCCGCTTCCACGCCCTGATGTATATTCGGGAAAAGCCCACAGTGTTCCCTGAGGTATGCCACAGCTGCGGCGGCTGCCAACTGGTCTGTCCGGCGGGGGCGGTCACAGAGACGGAGAAGCCCGTGGGCCGTCTGGAGGTGGGGACGCGAGGGGATGTGCGGGTAGTGACCGGCATCCTAAACCCTGGGGAGGCCTCCGGTATCCCAGTGATCCGGGCGGTGCTGAAACAGGCGGAGGGCCTGACCGTCATCGACTGCCCTCCGGGGAGCGCCTGCTCTGTGATGGAGAGCATCATGGACGCGGATCTCTGCATCCTGGTGGCGGAACCCACTGCGTTCGGGTTTCACAACTTCCAGATGGTGTACCAGCTGGCCTCCCTGCTGGGCAGGCGGTGCGGGGTGGTCATCAACAAGGAGGATGCACCCTATGTTCCGCTGGAGGACTTCTGCCGGGAGCGGGGGCTGGAGATTCTGGCCCGGATCCCCTATGACCCGGAGCTGGCCGCCCTGGCGGCCGACGGAAAGCTGGTCTGGGAGAAGCACGCGGGGGCGCGGGAGATCTTCTCCGGCCTGCTGCAAAAGATCGGAGGGGGAGCATGAAGCGGCTGTTGATCCTCAGCGGCAAGGGGGGGACCGGAAAGACCACCACTGCCGCTGCCTTCATCCGGTTTGCCCGTGCCCAAGCGGTGGCTGACTGCGATGTGGACGCCCCCAATCTCCACTTGGTTACCCCACAGCGGTCAGAGCCGGTGGTATCAGACTTCTTGGGGGGAGAAAAGGCATCGGTGGATCCGGAGAAATGTGTGGGCTGCGGCCTGTGCGTGGAGCGGTGCCGCTTTCAGGCCATTCGGCTGACAGACGGGGTCTGCCAGGTCAATGAGTATGCCTGTGAGGGATGCGGTGTATGCGCTTATGTCTGTCCTCAGGAGGCTGTGATCCTCGCCCCTGACCGGGCGGGCCAGCAGGAACTCTATTTGGAGGACGGGGTGTTTTCCACCGCAGCCCTGAAAATGGGGCGGGGCAACTCGGGCAAGCTGGTCACCCAGGTCAAACTGGATCTGTTGAAGCACGCTCCGGAGACTGATCTGGCTATTCTGGACGGCTCTCCCGGCATCGGCTGCCCGGTGATCGCATCGGTCAGCGGAATGGACCTGGTGCTGGTGGTGGCGGAGCCCAGCCAGTCCGGGCTCAGCGACCTGAAGCGGCTGGCTGCCACGGCGGAGGCCCTCCAGGCCAGGATTGCGGTATGCGTCAACAAGTGGGATGTGAGCCCCGCACACACCCAGGCGATCCGGGAATTCTGTACGGCGGAGGGCATCCCCTTTGTGGGGGAGGTCCCCTATGACCGGCGGGCCTCTCAGGCCATCAACGAAGGGAAGAGTTTGGCTGATGTGGACTGTCCTGCCCGGGACGCTCTGTACCATATCTTTCAAGCGGTATGCGGGCTGCTGGGGCTCCGGGCAGGAGAACTCAATGCCGGCCCGCTGAAATAAAATAAGAACAAAAAAGGAGTCTTTACTATGAAAATCGCAGTTGCAGCCATGGGGAAAACCGTCGCCGGCCACTTTGGCCATTGTGAAAACTTCATCTTTTTCGACACCGCAGACGGCGGGATCACTGGGGTGAATTCTGTGCCCAACCCGGGACACCGCCCCGGCTTCCTGCCCAATTTCCTGGCAGACAACGGCGCTGAGGTGGTCATTGCCGGGGGCATGGGCGGCGGCGCAGTGGACATCTTTGAGGAGCGGGGCGTGAAGGTGATCCTGGGGGTCCAGGGCGATGCCCAGGAGGCCGTGGAGGCATATCTTCGCGGAGAACTGGTCTCCAGCGGCTCCGTCTGCCACGAGCATGAGCACGCCGACGAGTGTGGGGAGCATAAGTGATCGAACAAAGCGCGATGGACGCCAGGCGCGCCGCGGGGGACCGCGGCGCGCCATCTGCTTTTTCCGGGCTGTGCCGGAGGTGAATGAAGGCTCTCCCCTGGTAAAATACGCAGGAGCAGTTGAAAATTGTTCTAAAAGCAAGCATTTTTCTGCTTTTGTTCCGGATAGATTTGTGATATACTCCTCCTTGTCGATTTTACGCGGATTTTACTCCGCTCCAACATGGAGGCGTTAGCTTGAAGCATCTCTACCGAGTCGTGCGCTGTCCCAAAGGGACGGCCCCGGCCTATCTGCCCTGGCACCACCTGTGGCTTGCTCTGGGCTTGACGGCCCTGGGTCTGCTGCTGGGCTGGCTGACCATGCCCCTGGCGGCGGTGTCCAGCCCAGACCTGTCTGCACAGGACCTGTGGGTGTGGTACATGAGCAGTGTGGACCTGTGGTACCGGAATCTCCTGCCGCCGGTGCTGCTGATCTGGCTGCTGTATTTTCTCACCGGCCGGTGCTGGCTGTCCTATCTCCTGACGGCCCTGCCGGCCCTGGGGGTGGCGCTGGCCAACTACTTCAAGATTCAGCTGAGGGGGGATCCCCTGCTGGCCAGCGATTTGAAGCTGATCTCCGAGGCGGGGGGGATCATGGGGAACTACTCTCTGGACATGACGCCCCTGATCCAGCAGACTCTGGGCTGGGCGGGACTGGGACTTGTCCTGGCACTGCTCCTGCTGCCCCGGGGCCTGCGCCGGAGGGACATCCGGATCTTTGGACTGCTGTCTGCGGCGGCGGTGATGGGGACGGCGTTTCTGACCTTGTACTGCAATGAGGCCACTTACCGCCGTACGACTGCCGGGTTGGAGTTGGTGAATCCGTGGTCAGACACGGAGGTCTTTGTCTCACATGGTGTCTTGTATCCCTTCCTGCATAGTGTGAAGGATATGCTCCCGGTACCGCCGGAGGGGTATCAGGAGGCGGTGGGATCCTCCGCCCTGGAGCGCTTCCCCGAGGAGGCGATCCCGGAGGACAAAAAAGTCAGCGTGGTGGGGATCATGCTGGAGGCCTTCTGCGACCTCACTGATTTTCCGGCTCTGGCCGAACAGGAGGACGTACAGGAGGTATATGCTCCCTGGCACGCCCTGGAGAAGGAGAGTGTCTCCGGCGACCTGCTGACCAACATCTTCGCCGGGGGCACGGTGGACACGGAGTGGTGCTTCCTGACTGGGTACAGCCAGTATGAGGAGTTCCGAAACAATGTGGACTCCTATGTGTGGTACTTTGACCGGCAGGGCTATCAGACCCGGGGAGGACACCCGGGCTTCGGCTGGTTCTATAACCGGCAGAACGTCAACCGATTCCTGGGCTTTCAGGAGTACTGGTTCACCGAAAACCACTACGGTGAGCTGGTGGACCCGGTGGAGGCCCAGTGGAATTCCGACCTGCTGCTGGTGGACGAGATCGTGAAGGATCTGCGCGCCTGCCTGGACGGAGCGGGGAGGCCGGTGTTCTCCTTCTCGGTGAGCTATCAGAACCACGGCCCCTATGAGTGGACCTATACCGCCAACGAGACCTATCTGGACCCGGAGACCAGCGGGCTGCCGGAGGAGTCCTGCTATGTCTTTAACAACTACCTTCACGGGGTGAACATCACCATCTCCGCCATGACCCTGCTGTCCCAGCAGCTGGAGGAGATGGAGGAGCCGGTGGTGCTGGTCCTCTTCGGCGACCACAAGCCCTGGGGAGGCAACAGCAACAACGCCTATTACGGCATCGGGGCCAGCTTTGACACCACCACACTGGAGGGCTTTTACCAGTACTACTCCACGCCCTATCTGATCTGGGCCAACTCCGCGGCCAGGGAGACCCTGGGCCGGGACTTCCGGGGGGAGGGCGGCGACTTCTCCCCCTGCTTCCTGATGCCGGAGCTGTTTGAGCAGTGCGGCTGGACCGGCCCCTCCTTCCTCCAGCTCGCCCAGGAGGCGCGGGAGGTGACCCCCCTGGTCCATCAGCAGGGCGTCTATCTGACAGAGGACGGACAGCTGACGGACCGCCTCTCCGGGGAGGCGGCGGACCGGCTCAACGAGTTTTTCTTCGCGCAGTACTACCGGGAGCACAAGGTGGTCCCAGAGGGAGCGGGATAAGCTGCTGTCTCACATAAAAAAGGAGGGCCGGTCCCACGGGACCGGCCCTCCTTTTAGAAAGGAATGAAGAAAGCAATGTAAAAGATGGGCTTACCGCTGGATGCGGCCAGAGCCGTCGCCGCCGGCCAGCTTCTCCACCTCAGCCACGGTGACCATGTTGTAGTCGCCCTCGATGGTGTGCTTCAGAGCGGAGGCGGCCACGGCGAACTCCACAGCCTCCTGGGTGCTCTTGCCGCTGAGCAGGGAGTAGATCAGACCGCCGCCGAAGCTGTCGCCGCCGCCCACGCGGTCGATGATCCGCAGCTCATACTTCTTGGAGAAGCAGTACTCGTTGGAGGCAGCGTCATACAGCATGGCGCTCCAGCCGTTGTCAGAGGCGGAGTGGGACTCGCGCAGGGTGATGGCCACCTTCTCGAAGCCGAACTTGTCCGCCAGCTGCTTGGCCACGGACTTGTAGCCCTCGTGGTTGATCTCACCGGCGTAGATGTCGGTGGCCTCGGCCTCGATGCCGAATACATCCTTGGCGTCCTCCTCGTTGGAGATGCACACATCCACATACTGGCACAGATCGGTCATGGCCTCCCGGGCCTGCTGGCGGGTCCACAGCTTGCCGCGGTAGTTCAGGTCGCAGGAGATCTTGACCCCGTGGGCCTTGGCTGCCTTACAGGCCTCCCGGCAGATGTCCACCACATTGGGACCCAGGGCCGGGGTGATGCCAGTGAAGTGGAACCAGTCAACCCCGTTGAAGATCTTGTCCCAATCGAAGTCGGCGGTGGTGGCCTCCTGGATGGCGGAGTGGGCCCGGTCATAGATGCACACGGAGCCGCGCTGAGAGGCGCCCTTTTCATTGAAGTAGATGCCCACACGGTCGCCGCCCCGGACGATCATGGAGGTGTCCACGCCGTAGCGGCGCAGGGAGTTCACTGCCGCCTGGCCGATGGCGTGGGCGGGCAGCTTGGTGACATAGGCGGCATCAAGACCGTAGTTGGCCAGGGAGACGGCTACATTGGCCTCACCGCCGCCGAAGGAGAACTCCAGGTGGTCGGCCTGGACAAAGCGCTCATAGTTGTAGGGCTGGAGCCGGATCATCAGCTCGCCAAAGGTAACGACTTTTGCCATGATTTGATTCCTCCTGAATGTATCTGTGGAGGGGGGCGCGGCGTGTGGCCGCGGCCCCTCCAAGCTGGTATCGTGTTTGCGCGGGGCCGGCCCTTACCGCTGGACCAGGTGCAGGGCGAAGCCGCCCAGCTCCTCCTGGAGATAGATGGCCTTGGTGCGGCCCTTGGCGTCGGTCTTGCGGCTGGATTCGTCAAACTTCACGCCCTGAAGGCCAAGGTGGTAAATGGCGCGGTCCACATTGTTGGTGCGGATGGCGATGTGGCCGTGGGCGCCGCGGCCGGGTGCCTTGTTGCACTCCACCGCGGAGTCGGCGAAGTCAGAGGAGTTTCCGGCCTTGTACTCAAAGCCGAAGAGGGCGCACAGAGCCTTGGCGGTCTGCTCCGCCTGAGCGGCGTTCTGGCAGTTGATGCCCACATGGCCCAGCTCAAAGCCCAGCATGGTCTTGACGGCGTCCTTACAGATGCGGGTGATCTCGTCCCACTTCTCGCCCTCGATCAGGTCCTTCTTCACCATCCAGGTGCCGCCGCAGGCGAAGATGCGGTCATAGCCCAGATAGTCCATCAGATTCTTGGTGTTCACGCCGCCGGTGGGCATGAAGTTCAGCTTGGGGAACACGGGGGCCAGGGCCTTGATGCCGTTGACGCCGCCGGACTGCTCGGCAGGGAAGAACTTCACATACTCCAGACCGGCATTGGCGGCCCGGGTCATGTCGGAGGCGTTGACACATCCGGGGAGGACCAGCACGCCCTTCTCCTGGCAGTGGGCCACCAGGGCCTCGTTATAGCCGGGGGAGACGATGAACTTGGCGCCCGCGGCCAGAGCGCGGTCGCACTGCTCCAGGTTGAGCACGGTGCCGGCGCCCACCAGGACCTCGGGGACCTCGGCGGCGATGCGGCGGATGGCCTCCTCACCGGCGGCGGTGCGGAAGGTGACCTCGGCGGCGGGCAGGCCGCCGGCCAGCAGGGCGCGGGCCAGAGGAACGGCCTTCTCAGCGTCATCGATGGCGATGACGGGGATCACACCGATGGAAAAAGCGGCTTTCTGAACATCATTCATGGGAAACTCTCCTTCGTATCATATTATGGGACGGTGTTTCAAACTTTTCTTGTATATTCTATTATAATACGAATCCTCCGGAAAGCAAGATGGCGATTCCGCAAAAAAATCCTTGCGATTTCTGTGGAGAAAGAGTAAAATTAAAACACTATTTCATAATATAAAACGCAGGCAGGGCCGTTCCCCTCTTCGGAGGGGCGTCCGCCCGGGAAGGAGTCATCTGACATGGAGAAAAGCAGTAGGAGCGGGGGCGTACAGTCGCTGGACCGGGCCTTTGACCTTTTGGAGCTGCTGTGCAAAAGCCCGAACGGCATGGCCATCCATCAGCTCAGCGAGATCACCGGCCTGCACAAGAGCACGGTCCACCGCCTGCTGGCGGCCATGGCAAGCCGGGGCTATGTACGGCGGGACCCGGAGAGCGCCGTCTACCGGGCGGGGATGCGGCTGTGTGAGCTGAGCGAGTATATCCAGGAGAATCTGGATGTGGTGGCCCGGGCCCGGGAGCCCATGGAGCGTCTGAGCCGGACCACCGGGGAGACGGTCCACCTGGTGGCTCGTGAGGGGGCGGAGATCGTCTACGTCTACAAGGTGGAGAGCATCCACGGGGCCATCCGCATGGTGTCCCGCATCGGGATGCGCCGCCCCCTATACTGCACCGGGGTTGGCAAGGCCATTCTGGCCACCCGGGGGGATGAGGAGGTGCTGCGGTGCTGGGAGGAGAGCGAGCGCGTCCCCTGCACCCCCTACACCATCACCCGGAAGGACGCCTTTCTGCGGGAGATCAGCCAGATCCGGCAGCACGGCTATGCCATGGACAATGAGGAGAACGAGCTGGGGGTGCGGTGCGTGGCGGCGGCCATCCCGGACTGGCACGGGGCGGCGTCCTATGCCCTGTCCATTTCGGCCCCGGTTTCCCGTATGACGGATGAACGGGTCCAAAGTCTGATCCCCGCCCTGCTGGAGACCCGGGACGAGATCTCCGCCTGTCTGGGGGGACGGCCGGAATGACCGGCGGCGCGCCGCTGGACAGAGTGTGTGAGGACGTGCAAAAAGGGACTCTTTTCCCTTGCGGAGCGGCAGAAAATCCCCTATAATGAAGGACAAGAAGACCCAAAACAGATGAGGGGGAATTCCCATGCTGTACAGAGCTTCCCTGACCGCCCTGCTGGCCCTGGCCCTGTCGGTGGGCCTGACGGCCTGTTCCTCCAAACCTCCCGAGGAGCCGGAGTCCCCGGAGTCCCAGCCTTCCGTTTCCGTGGTGGCGCCGGTAAAACCCGAGCCGGAGCCGGTGCTGCCCTATGTCAATCCCCTCACCGGGGAGGGCTGCGCTCAGGACATCGCCCAAAAGCGGCCGGTGGCCGTCATGCTCAACAACCTGAAAAAGGCCCTGCCCCAGCTGGGGGTGTCCCAGGCAGACATCATCTATGAGGCCCCCGCCGAGGGGGGCATCACCCGGATGCTGGCGGTGTTCCAGTCGGTGGAGGAGGTGGGGAACATTGGGTCGGTGCGCTCCGCCCGGGACTACTACGTCTCCCTGGCCATGGGACACGACGCCCTGTACCTCCACGCCGGCGGGAGCCCGGGGGCCTATGCCGCCATCAAGAACTGGGGGGCGGCGGCCTTCGACTGTGTCAACGGCCCATACGAGGGCACTCTGTTCTGGAGGGACAAGGAGAGGCGGCGGAGTATGGGCATGGAACACAGCGTACTCACCTCCGGATCAACCATCTCGGAGCTGATGCCCACCTACTCCTACCGCCTGGAGCACAAGGAGGGGTATCAGTACCCGGCGGCCTTCCTGGCGGAGGGGGAGAAGGCCCAGGGGGAACCGGGGAACTGGGTCAGCGTGGAATTCTCCACCTATAAGACCGGGGTGTTCACCTATCAGCCGGAGACCGGGCTTTATCTGGTGGAGGAGTACGGCGCCCCGTACCTGGACGGCAATACCGGGGAGCAGGTGGCGGTGAAAAATATACTGGTCCTGCGCACCGATGTCTCCGGTCTCCAGGGGGATGACGCAGGCCGCCTTTCCGTCCGCACCACAGGGACCGGGACGGGACAGCTTTTCTGTGACGGGACAGTGCAGGACATCACCTGGTCCAAGGCCAAGCACAGCGCGCCCCTGACCTACTACGGCCAGAACGGCCAGCCCCTGAGACTGGGGGTAGGCCCTACTTATGTCAACCTTGTGGGACATTCCACCCAGGTGACGGTGAGCTGAGCCGCCGCGGAACGCGGCAGAGAACAAAACCGGGAGGCCGGAGCCGTCAGGCTCCGCCCTCCCTGTTTTGTCCGGGCGCGTTACTTCAGCTGGAACGAGGCGCACTCGGTGCCCTTGCAGCTGGTGGGGGCGCTGTCACAGCAGCCCACGTTGATGCTCTTCAGAGAGCAGCAGTTCTGGGGGGCATGATAGGCGCAGTTGGCGACGGTGCAGTGAATACTGGAATTACAGGTTTTCTGATCCATTGTTTTATAACCTCCTCACAGTGGATGAGGTCAGTATGTCCGGGTGTGGGACATTTTATTCCGGCTGAGCGGGAGGATCGGAGGAAGGCGTCCCCGTGCCGTCCTGAGACTCAGCAGAGTCCAGAGCCTCCTCGCTGTGGGCGCGGTGGGACAGGACCTGAGGAATGAAGTTCCGGGTGAAGCGGCCCTTTCCGCGATTTTTCACATAGAAATAGCCCAGGAAGGAGAACACCGCCGCACCGATGAAGTTGACCAGCAGGTCGTTCATGGTGTCCAGCAGGCCGATGTCCAGATAGCCGCCCAGTCCCAGGGGGATCTGCTCCCCATTGGCCACCACGATCAGGTCGGTGATGCCGTGGATGGCGAAGGGACGCTGTCTTCCGGTGGGGTCCAGCAGGACAGAGGAAATGGAGTTGATGACGGTGTCCTTCTGCATATCCAATAGGAAGAACTGATCCATGGCGCACTCAAAGAACTCCCACAGGACACCGATGGTCATGGAGAAGCAGAAGGCCACGATGGCCATGAACACGGGGGAGAGGGACAGAGAGAAGCGCTCATGCCGGTTGCACAGGTCCACCAGGGAAAAGCCAATGGCGGCGCACAGGAATCCGTTGAGGGTGTGGAGCATGGTGTCCCAGTAGGGGAAGGCGGTATAGTACGCCTGGATCTCGCCCAAAATCTCCGCGGCGAAGATGAAGAGCATGATGATGATCTCCAGCGTGTTGGGCAGGTCGATCTGGAGCCTGCGCTCCAGGACTGTGGGGAGCAGGAGCAGGATCAGCGTCAGGACGCACAGGAACACGTTTTCAAAGTTCCCGTTGAAGAACTGGGCCACCATGACCAGAATGACCAACAGGCGCAGCACCAGATAGACGGTGGTGACCACGCCCTTTCGCTGCATGGCCTGGTGGGCTGAGGTCAAAAAGTTGCCCTTTTTCTTAGCTCGTTTGCCCATAGTGTCTCCTTTTTATGTGTCGGATGGATGGAAGCGGCGGGCCGGAGCCCGCTTGGCATATTCCCGCATAGAATGGAAGCGGGAGGTGAGGATACATGGAGTTGAGAGGGAATCAGATCACCGTGGCCGAGCTGCTGGCGGAGCCCCGGTCCCGGGCGGTGTTCCAGCGGCGGTTCGGCCGATGGATGAAGCACCCCATGGTGCGGGCGGCCCAATCGCTGACGCTGGCCCAGCTGGCGGAGATGGCGGCGGTCTATCTGCCCCAAAAGACCATTGAGGACACCCTCAAGGAGCTGAAGGCCCTGTGAGGGGACGTCCCATCCCGCCCCCGGGGGGATGGGGCTGCGGCGCCGCCCGAAATGGGCGGCGCTTTCCTATTTAGCCTTTGTGGTAGAAGGGCTGAGCGTCCTCGGTGGCAGCGGCGGCGAAACCGGTGCCGTAGGGGATCATGTCCACAGGCAGCTGCCCGCAGTGGGCGCTGGCGGCTTCTGCGATGGCCTGAAACACCTGGGCCTGGTCACCGGTGTGGTCCACCACGATGATGAGGCTCTGCACCCCGTCCTGCCGGACCATCTGGCGCAGCCACAGGGTGCGGATGTCCTCCCGCTGGGCGGCCAGCTGGCACACCGCCTCCAGAAGGCCGTCGGGCACCTGGGCAGGATCGCCCACCATGACCTGGGTGTCCTTCTCCACTGTCTCCTCGGTGAAGGCTGGACCCTGGGCAGCCTTGGCCTGGGCCCGCTGGAGCACCTCCTGCTTTTTCTTGAACAGGCTCATCACGGTGCCCCGGTCCAGGGTGAGGCTCAGCCCCATGGGATTGATGACGAAGCCGTGTGCCTTGTCGTTGCGCTGGAGCATGGCCACATAGTCGTCAAAGCGGAGGAGCACGGTCTGCTGCTGCTTGGGACCGCAGAACTTGCGCAGCTCGGTCCAGTCGGTGAAGGCGGGGAAGAAGGGGCGGCCGTCCTTGGTGGTGATGAGCTGAAACTGGATGGAGGTCTTCTGCTCCATGACAGCCTCGCCGTCCTGCTGGGGCTGGGGGGGCGGCGTGACCACGGCGGGCGCCAGAAGAACGGCGTGGTGGAGCACCAGCTCCAGCACCCGGCCCTGGTTCTGGGGGGTGTTCTCCTGATGCAGGGCGGCAAGGGCCGCTACCAGCTCAGGATTTTCAATGGGTTTCTTCATATCAGGCATAAAAATGGCCTCCTATATCAAGATCTTGAGTGGACAGAACTTGGAGCGGACGGAGAAGGGACTTGCCTCCCGCCGGCTCCTGGATTATACTCATCGTGGTGTGTCCCCGGACGATTTGGGGAACAACATATTATATCATACCAGAAAAAGCCGGAGGAACACAAGATGCAGTATCATAAAATCCTGCCGGGGAAATTTTTGTCCCGCCCCAACCGTTTTGTGGCCAAGGTGGAGGTGAACGGGGCGGAGGCCGTCTGTCATGTGAAAAACACCGGCCGCTGCCGGGAACTGCTGGTCCCCGGGGCCCGGGTCTATCTGGAGGCGTGCGGGAACCCGGGGCGCAAGACGGCCTTTGACCTGATCGCGGTGGAGAAGGGAGACCGGCTGATCAACATGGACGCCCAGGCCCCTAACCGGGTGTTCGGCGAGTGGGCCCGGGCGGGAGCGTTTATCCCGGGGCTGACCCTGCTCCGGCCGGAGACCACGTTTGGTGGTTCCCGCTTCGACTTCTACTGGGAGGCCCCGGGGCGCCGGGGCTTTGTGGAGGTGAAGGGGGTGACCCTGGAGGAGGACGGGGTGGTCCGCTTTCCGGACGCGCCCACCCTCCGGGGGGTAAAGCACCTGGAGGAGCTGGTCCGGGCGCGGCAGGCCGGGTACGAGGCGGCGGTGTGCTTTGTGGTCCAGATGGAGTGCGTACTCCGGTTTGAGCCCAACGACCGCACCCACCCCGCCTTCGGACAGGCCCTCCGGGCGGCCGCGGCGGCCGGAGTAGAGGTGCTGGCTCTGGACTGCCGGGTGACCCCGGACCGGCTGGAGCTGAACCGGCCGGTCCCGGTGGCGCTGTGAGGGGCCGCCTTGTGCCTTTCTGGAAAAATCCGCTCCGCGGTCATAAAAAATTCATGGTAAATTTGTTTTTCAAATGTGGGGAACTATGCTATAATGTCCATAATGCCACGATTCTGCGGCGATTTCCGGCCTGAAGCGGGGAGATCGCGCCAAAAATAGGGCTGGTAGGGAGGAATTCGGGATGAAAAACAAGATCACCGTCTCCATCGCGGGTCAGGAGTACACCATGGTGGCCGAGGAGGCCGAGAGCTATGTCAAGCGCTGTGCCGAGCTGGTGGACGCCCAGGTGCGGGGCGTGATGAACGGCGGGCATCTGGGCCGCTCCGACGCGGCGGTGCTGGCGGCCATGAATATTGCGGACCAGTTTTTTAAGGAGCAGGAGGCCAGTGAGAACCTCCGCCGCCAGATCAAGGACGGTCTGGACGAAAATGCCGGGCTGAAGATGGAGCTGTCCGAGGCAAAGCGGGAGATCTTCAAGCTGCAAAACCACAAGTGAGATCCATGAGACCATAACAACCGGCGCGGCGCGGCGGGCGGGGCAGAGCGCCCTGCCCGTGGGCCGCTCTGTGTGCCGAAGGAGGGCATGATCCATGCTGGAGCTGCTGGCTCCCGCCGGCTCCATGGAGTCGGTCACCGCCGCGGTCCAGAACGGCGCGGACGCCGTCTATCTGGGCTATGGCGATTTCAACGCGCGCCGCAACGCGAAAAACTTTACCCATGAGGAGGCCGCGGCGGCGGTCTCCTATTGCCATCTTCGGGGGGCGAAGGTGTTTCTGACGCTGAACACCCTGCTCACCGACCGGGAACTGCCCGGGGCAGCCCGGGTGGCGGAGGAGATCAACGAGATGGGGGTGGACGCGGTCATCGTCCAGGATCTGGGCGTGGCCCGGATGCTGCGCCAGGTGGCCCCCGACCTGCATCTCCACGGCTCCACCCAGATGACCGTCCACTCCCTGGACGGAGTGAAACAGTGTGCCGACCTGGGCATGACCCGGGCGGTGCTGTCCCGGGAACTGAGCCGGGACCAGATCGAATACATCTGCGCCAACGCACCCATTGAGATCGAGACCTTCGTCCACGGGGCCCTGTGTATGTGCTACTCCGGACAGTGCTACCTGTCCTCCCTCATCGGGGGGCGCAGCGGCAACCGGGGCCTATGTGCCCAGCCCTGCCGGATGAAGTACGGCTGGGGCAGCCGCGCGGATGAGTATCCCCTGTCCCTGAAGGATATGTCTCTGGCCAGCCACCTGGGGGAGCTGGAGCAGATGGGCGTGGCCTGCCTGAAGATCGAGGGGCGGATGAAGCGGCCGGAGTATGTGGCCATCGTCACCGGCGTATATGCCCGGGCCCTGCGGGAGAAGCGGGAGCCAACGGCGGAGGAGATGGCCCAGCTGGAGGCGGCCTTTTCCCGCCAAGGCTTTACACAGGGATATTTTCTGGACCGGAAGGGGCCGGAGATGTTCGGCACCCGCCAGGAGGAGCAGGCCCCCGTGGAGCTGTACGCCCAGGCCCGTTCCACCTATGAGAGCGGGGAGAACCGGAAGGAGCCGGTCCATCTGTATGCCATGATCCGGGCGGGAGAGCCCGCCCAGGTGGCGGCGGAGGATGCCCAGGGTCGGATGGCCCGGGTGGAGGGCCCCGTGCCTGAGGCGGCGGTGAACGTCCCCCTGACCCGGGAGAAGGTGGAGGGTCAGCTCAGCCGCACCGGCGGCACCCCCTTTACCTGTGAGAAGCTCACCGTCCGGGTGGAGGAGGGCCTGTCCCTGCCCCTGTCTGCCCTCAACGCCCTGCGCCGCCAGGTGCTGGACCAGCTGGGTCAGGCCAGGGCGGCCCTGCCGGAGCGCCGGCGCGGGGAGTACCACCCCGGCGTCCGGTATGAGAATCCCAGGGAGGCTCCGTCTTTGACGGTGTCGGTCCGATCCGTAGAGCAGGTCACTCAGGAGCTGCTGGCCCTTGGGCCCGCCCGCCTCTATCTGCCCTGCGACGAGGGGGCGGCTTGTCCCGATGTGGTCCGCCGCTGCCTGGACGCGGGGGTGGAGCCGTTGGCCCTGCTGCCCCGGGTATGCTGGGACCGGGAGCTGCCCCAGCTGCTCCGGGAGTTGGAGACCCTGAAGGGGCTGGGCGTCCGGGAGGCCATGGCGGGCACGCTGGACGGCGTGCGCCGGGCGGTGGAGCTGGGCTTCCTCACCCGGGGCGACTTTGGACTGGGTGTGTACAACAGCCAGACGCTGAAGGAACTGAAAAAGCTGGGGCTGAAGTCGGCCACCGCCTCCTTTGAACTGAAGCTGGCCCAGATCAGGGACCTGTCCAAAGCCATTCCGCTGGAGGCCATCGTCTATGGACACCTCCCACTGATGCTCACTGAGAACTGTATTGTCCACAACCACACCGGGCAGCACAGCTGCGGCGGCGGACAGCGGCTGGTGGACCGGAAGGGGGAGACCTTCCCCGTGGTCAAGGCCTGGGGCTGCCGCAATGAGATCCTCAACGGCAAGACCCTGTTTCTGGCGGACAAGGCGGGGGACTATCAGCGCCTGGGTCTGGAGACCGCGCGGCTGATGTTCACCACGGAGACGCCGGAGGAGTGCGTCCGGGTGCTGGAGCGCTATCAGGGCCGGGGCCGCTATAAGCCCGGTGACCTGACCCGGGGGCTGTATTACCGGGATGTGGAGTGAGTGACAGAGACAAATTGGACCGCCGGACGGCCTGGGGCTAGGCGGAGAACATGAGGAACGATATGAAACTGAAAATCAAAGCGGTATCCCCCAAGATCGGGACGGACATCCCCGCCCCCTTTTACGCCACCCCCGGCTCCGCGGCCATGGATCTGCACGCCTGCGTGGACGCGGCGGTGACCCTCCGGCCCGGAGGCCGGGCGGTCATCCCCACAGGCATTGCCATCGCCCTGCCCTCGGCGGACTATGTGGCCCTGGTATTTGCCCGCAGCGGGCTGGGCATCAAGCACGGCGTGGTCCCCGGAAATTGTGTGGGGGTCATCGACAGCGATTACAGAGGAGAGATCATGGTGGGACTGTATAACTCTGGGGAATCGGAATATACCGTCCAGCCAGGGGACCGCATCGCCCAGCTGATGGTGACGCCGGTGGTCCAGGCCAGCGTGGAGCTGGTGGACGAGCTGGATGAGACGGAGCGGGGCGCGGGCGGCTTTGGCTCCACCGGGAAGTAGGGCCCCGCAGAGAGGAGCGTCTGTCGATGTTCGGATTTTGGAAGAAAAAAGGCGGGGAGATCCCCGAGGAGCAGTTGTGGCAGAAGAGCGCCGAACAGAGGGCGCGGGAGCGGCAGGAGGCCGGAGCGGTCCCCCAGGCGCTCCGCGCACTGGGCCAGGAGTTTCTGCCGGAGGAGCTGGAGGTCCTGGCCGTCACTGGGGCAACCCCCTTCTCCGGCAGCCAGGGTGAGGAGGGGGATGGCCTGTGGCCCACCTCCATCGGCCTGACCGCCTGGATGGAGGCGGACAGTCCGGAGCTCCACCAGGGGGAGTTCCGGCTGGAGACCATCGCGGACAACCAGCTGATGCCGGTGCTGCGCCAGCGGGCCAGGCCCGATTTTATCATCCGCTTTCAGGCCCGGCGCTCAGAGGATGGGACGCGGCTGCTCCTGCTGGACCTTCCCGAGCCCGGCTTTGACCCGGATCTGAAGGCCATCCTGGACGAGCAGAAGAAGCCGGTGACCTTCTGGGCGGAGGGGCTGGGCACCTTTGCCCTCAACCGCGCCCTGGGATGGTTTGAGGCGGAGGCCGACTGGCTTGGAAGCCCGATCCGTCTGGATCTGGACCGGGACGAGGACCGGGAGAAATGCCTTTCCCACCTCCGCGCCCTCATGGCGGGACAGGCGAACTGGGACGGGCGGCTGCGGGACTGCGCCGCCCGGGACCTGCTGGAGCTGGCCAACGACTGGGCCAGCGACGGGGGCTGTGAGGAGCGTGAGCCGGAGGAGATCACCCGGGGGCAGTTCATGGAGCGGCTGGAGCCAGACGCGGTCCAGATCTCCGGGGACGGTTCCTTTGACTTCTGGTTCAATGACGGAGCGCTGTTCTGGGGACACAGTATTCATGTGACCGGCTCCCTGGAGGGCGGACCGGAGAAGGCGGAGATGGAGGGCTGATGGGACCTGTGAGAATCATACTGGCGTCCCAGTCCCCCCGGCGGCGGGAGCTGCTGGAGCGGATGGGCATTTTGAATTTTGAGATCATCCCGGCCCGGGGTGAGGAGATCATGGACCCCGCCCTCCCGCCGGAGCGTCTGGTGGAGGAGCTCTCCCGCCAGAAGGCGGCGGAGGTGGCCGCCGGCGCCGCGCCGGAGGATCTGGTGATTGCCGCGGATACGGTGGTGGCGGTGGACGGCCGGGTGCTGGGCAAGCCTGCGGCCCCAGAGGACGCGGTCCGGACGCTGGCCGCCCTGTCCGGGCGGGAGCATACAGTCTATACCGGGGTCACCGTCCGCCGGGGCGGGGAGGAGGCAACGGAGCACGAGGCAACCGCCGTCCGGTTCCGCTCGCTCACATTGGAGGAGATCCGGACCTATGTCTCCACCGGGGAGCCTATGGACAAGGCCGGAAGTTACGGTATCCAGGGATATGGCTGCCTGCTGGTGGAGGGTATCCGGGGAGACTATTTCAACGTGGTGGGCTTGCCGGTATGCCGGCTGGGCCGGATGCTGGCCCGCTTTGGGGTGGAGCCTCTGGCGCTGGCCGCGGAGAAGGAGCAGACGCCGTGAAGAACTTTTTTCGCAGAAACGGTTTCTGGCTGCTGGTCATCGCCTTTCTGCTCAGTGTGCTCATCGGGATCTCCACCGCCCTGATGGGGGGCAACGCCGACCCCCTCTCCGACCTGGTGAGCACCATCACCGCCCCGATCCGGGGCGGTGTGAGCGCCGTTGCCGACTGGGCCGGCGGCGTGTCCCGGTATGTGCTCCACTATGGTGAGATGGAGCAGGAGCTCCAGGACCTGGAGAAGAAGGTGGCCGAGCTGGAGGGCGAGCTCCGGGAGGGGCAGGAGGCCATTCAGGAGAACGCCCGCCTCCGGGAGCTGCTGGGCCTGCAAGCCAAGCGCCAGGATCTCACCTTTGAATCGGCCAAGGTCACGGCGCGCTCCGCCGACAACTGGCGGTCCACCCTCACCCTGAGCAAAGGGGAGGAGGCGGGGCTCCAGCCGGGGAACTGCGTCATCACCTCCACCGGCGTGCTGGTGGGCGTGGTGTCCAAGGTGGGCAGCCACACCGCCACCGTAAGTACAGTCATCGACACCAGCATGGAGATGGGCGGCATCATCACCCGGACCAACAGCGCCGGGGTGCTGGAGGGGGATTTCTCCCTGATGAAGGAAGGGCGGCTGAAGCTGAGCTATCTGCCCGACGGTGCCCAGCTGGTGGCGGGGGACGAGGTGCTCACCTCCGGTAAGGGGGATGTGTACCCCTCCGGCCTGGTGGTGGGACAGGTGGAGGGCGTGTTCAGCGACGCCTCCGGCATGAACCGCTATGCCGTGGTGGCCCCCGAGGTGGAGCTGGACTCCCTGGTGGAGGTCTTTGTCATCAAGGACTTCGACATCGTGGAATAGAGCGGCTCTGAACGCGGCCGCTTCTCAACAACTCCCAATTCCTAACTCCCAATTCCTAACTCCTAATTCCTAATTCCTAATTCCCAATTCCTCACTGAACGGAGTGATACCGTGACCACCCGGGACCAAATTCACAAATGGTTTTTCTACGCCCTGGGGCTGCTTCTGGTCTGGGTGCTGGACGCCCAGATCCTCAACCGCCTGCCGGTGCTGGGCACCATCCCCATGCTGCTCCCCCTGGCGGTGGTGTCGGTGGCGGTGCTGGAGGGGGCCTATGCCGGGGCCGGGTTCGGTATGGCGGTGGGCCTCCTGTGGGAGCTGGCCTATCCCGGCGGCTTCGGCGGGCTGGTGTTCGGCATGGCGCTGGCGGGCATGGTCACCGGCGCGGTGTCCCAGTACGCCCTGAGCCAGTCCTTCCTCAGCTGCCTGCTGTGTTCGGCGGGGGTGCTGGGGGTGCTGGACAGCCTTCGGATCCTGCGGATCCTGTTCCTCCAGGTGGAGACCCTGGATGTGCTGCTTCAGATCGCTGTGCCGGAGGTGGTCCTCTCCCTGTGCTGGACCCCAGTGGTCTACTGGATCTTCCGCCGGATCTACCGGCGGGTGGGCGGCGCCAAACTGGCCTGAGGCGGGCGGGGACCCGCGGGAAAGGAGATGATGAAGCCTTTGAATCCCAAGCAGTTTCATAGCCGGATCTGGGGCGTGGTGCTGGTGCTGGTCCTGCTGCTCACCGTTTTGTGCTCCAACCTGTACAGCATCCAGTATACCAACGGGCCGGAGTACGCCGCCCAGGCGGTGGCCCGGGTGGCCGAGATCGAGGACGTCCCCGCCAGCCGGGGGCTGATCCTGGACCGGAACGGCAAGGTACTGGTCTCCAATGAGATCTCCTATCGGGTGACCCTGGACATGGGGCGTATGGGGGAGCCGGAGGAGCGCTGCGCCAATCTGCTCTCCCTGATCCGTGTCGCCCGGGAGGAGGGGGTGACCTGGGCGGACACCCTGCCCATCTCCGCCTCCGCCCCCTTCACCTATACGGAGGAGCGCCCCTTCTACACCGCCTCCACCAACGAGGCGGGGGAGACGGAATATCAGATGACCCGGCTGGGCCGTCTGGCGGTCTATATGGGGTGGATCGAGGATCCGGAGGAGCTGGCGGCGGGGGAGGTCCCAAAGCGGGATCCCGCCGGCCAGGAGGAGCCCGGCCTGTGGGACCGCCTTCTGACTCTGGTGGGCCTCCGGAAGGAGGAGGTGCCCCAGGAGGAACCCCAGCCCTATCGCCTGCCCACCGCTGAGGAGCTGCTGGGCGAGATGTTCCGTGACCTGGGCATCAAGGGGCAGGGGGCGGTGGATGAGAAGGCCGCCAAGGCGGCGGGTGAGACCGTACCCACCCTGAATCTGGGGGACATGGATCCGGAGGACGCCCGGGCGGTGGCCGGGGTGCTGTATGAACTCTACTACCGCAGCCGGATCGCGGACTGGCCCCCCTACTACTTCGCTGAGGATGTGGATGTGGACTTCATCACCCGGGTGAAGGAGCTGAACCTCCAGGGGGTGGAGATCGAGACCGCCTCAGTGCGCAAGTATGAGACGGAGTACGCCGCCCACCTGCTGGGCTACACCGGCCCCATCACCAAAGAGACCTGGCCGGCCTATCAGGAGAAGGACGGCTATAATATGAACGACACAGTGGGGGCCTCCGGCGCGGAGTCCGCCTTTGAGGAGTACCTCCACGGGACGCCAGGGCAGCAGGCCCTGGAGCGCAACGAGAACGGAAAGATCATCTCCGCCCAGTGGCTGACGGACGAGGAGACGGGGGAGAGTCTGGCTCCCCAGCCTGGGAGCAACGTGTTCCTTACCATCGACCTAGGCCTTCAGCAGAAGGTGGAGGACACCCTGGCCGCCCGGGTCCCCGGGCTGAGCGACACGGTGGAGGGCGCGGCCTGCGTGGTGGAGGATGTGCGGACCGGGGAGATCCTGGCCTCCGCCTCCTATCCCACCTACTCCCTGCCCGACTTTCGGAAGGACTATAACAATCTGCTGGCCGACCCGCTGAAGCCCCTGAATAACCGGGCCTTCAACGGCCTGTATCCCCCCGGCTCCACCTTTAAGATGATCAGCGCCATCGCCGGTCTGGAGACGGGGATCATCACCCCCTCCACCATCATCCGGGACGAGGGGCAGTATACCTATTGGCCCACGCCCCAGCCGAAGTGCTGGATCTACCGCCAGTATGGGCGTACCCACGGACCGGTCAATGTGTCCGACGCCATTGAGGTGTCCTGCAACTACTTCTTCTATGACGTTGGCCGGCGGGTGGGCATCGAGAATCTGGACAAGTACGCCGCCAAGTTCGGCCTGGGCCAAAAGACAGGAGTAGAGCTGTCCGAGAAGGCCGGTGTGGTGGCCAGCCCGGAATTTACAGAGTCCCTGGGGGGCACGTGGTACGAGGGCAACGTGCTGTCCGTGGCCATCGGCCAGGAGAGCACCCAGGTCACCCCCATCCAGCTGGCCAATTACATCTCCACCCTGGCCAACGGGGGGACGCGCTATGCCACCCACCTGCTGAAAATGGTGAAGTCAGGGGACTTCTCTCAGGTCTCCTACGCGGCGGAGCCGAAGGTGGCGGGAACGGTGGAGATGAAGCCGGAGAACCTGGCGGCAGTCACCCGTGGGATGCACAACATGACCACCGGAGACGGCTCCCTGGCCGCGGTATTTCAGAATGTCCCCGTTCCGGTGGCGGCCAAGACGGGCTCCGCCCAGGTCAACGGACAGAGCAATTCCAACGCCGTGTTCGTCTGCTACGCTCCCTACGACGATCCGCAGATCGCCATTTCCATCGCGGTGGAGAAGGGCGGAAGCGGCTCCTCCCTGGCGTCCATCGCCGCGGAGATCCTTCAGTATTATTTCACAGCCCAGGATGGACAGGGGCAGCTCCCGGCGGAGAACACCCTGGTCCCCTAATGAGTTTTCTTTTGCTTTCAGCCGCGCCCGCGGTTTTGAAAAGAATTTTTTGATGCCCTCCTTTTTTGTGTGTGGGCAGAAAGGAGACGTTTCCAATGTCTGAATGTACGCACGACTGTTCCTCCTGTGGAGCGGACTGCTCCTCCCGGGACCTGAAGGCCCCGGCCAACGCAAAATCCAAGATCAAAAAGGTCATCGCCGTGGTCAGCGGCAAGGGCGGCGTGGGCAAGAGCACCGTCACCGCCTCCCTGGCTACCGCCATGGCCAAGCGGGGCCGCAAGGTGGCGGTGCTGGACG
The DNA here is from genome assembly GCA_902363045.1 of Clostridiales bacterium. Classification (GTDB taxonomy): domain Bacteria; phylum Bacillota; class Clostridia; order Oscillospirales; family Oscillospiraceae; genus Lawsonibacter. Next base: position 201,014 of record CABIYX010000002.1, on the reverse strand, counting down.
CCGACATCACCGGCCCCTCCATCCCCACCGCCTTTGGCATCCATGAGCGGGCCATGGCCACCGAGGACGGGATCCAGCCCGCGGTCACCTCCGGCGGGATCAAGCTCATGTCCCTGAACCTCCTCACGGAGAATGAGACCGATCCTGTGATCTGGCGCGGCCCGGTCATTGCCGGCGTGGTCACCCAGTTCTGGACCGATGTGGTGTGGGGCGATGTGGACTATATGTTCGTGGATATGCCTCCCGGAACGGGAGACGTGCCCCTGACGGTGTTCCAGTCCCTGCCGGTGGACGGCATCGTGGTGGTCACCTCCCCCCAGGATCTGGTGTCCATGATCGTCACCAAGGCGGTCCACATGGCGCAGATGATGTCCATCCCCGTGTTGGGCCTCATTGAGAATTACAGCTATTACCAGTGCCCCGACTGCGGGGCCAAGCACGCCATCTTCGGCGAGAGCCACCTGGAGCAGGAGGCCATGCAGCTGGGGCTGCCCCTGCTGGCCCAGCTGCCCATCGACCCAGAGCTGGCCGCCGCCATCGATATGGGCAAGGCGGAGACTCTTCCCGTCAATTACCTGGAGGGCGTGGCGGAGCAGCTGGACGTGTAAGAGGAGCGTCCAATGTCCGGCGCGGCGGGACCGCGCAAACAGAGCACAGGGCTCGGGGGCCGCGCAGGCGCGCCCCCGGGCCCTTTTGTCCCCTTTGTGCTCTGGGGGGCGCTTGACAGAAGCTGACAGGCAGTATAAAATAAAGAAAACCGCAGACAACTCCAACACAGGGGCGCTGGGAGCCATTCCCGGCTGAGATAGAGGGCGAGTACGCCGCCCTCAGTCCCTTACACCTGATCCGGGTAATGCCGGCGTAGGAAGTGAATGGAAATGCTTGACATTGTCCTTTCTTTCGTACCGCACTACACCCGTTGGGATGTGCTGCGGTACATCGATTTTCAGGAGGAAAAGACAATGACTCGTACCCATCTCTCGGTCCGGATGCTGTGCGAGGCCGCCGTTATGGTGGCCCTGGCCCAGATCCTCAGCTATCTCAAACTCATGGAGCTGCCCAATGGCGGCTCCCTCACCCCCGCCATGTTTCCCATCATCCTGTTCGCGGTGCGCTGGGGGACCGTCCCCGGCCTGATGGCCGGCTTTGTGTTCGGCCTGCTCCAGCTGATCTTTGACGGCGCCTACGCCTGGGGCTGGCAGTCCATGCTGCTGGATTACCTGCTGGCCTTTACCCCCTTGGGGCTGGCCGGCCTGTTCAAGGGCAAGCCCTGGGGCATCTTCGCCGGCACGGTGGTGGGCTGTGCCGGGCGGTTCCTGGTCCACTATATCAGCGGGGTGACCATTTATAAGATCCTGGTCCCCACCGCCTTTATGAACTGGACCTTCACCAGCCCCTCCTTCTACTCTATCGTCTACAACGGCTCCTATATGCTGCCCAACACGGTGATCGCCCTGGCCATCGCCGCGCTGCTGTACAGGCCGATGAAGCGGTATATCCTGGGACAGGACATTCAATAACGCCCCCACGGGGCGGAAAGGAGCGCCCCATGGGCAAATTTGACGGCCTGCTGCTGGTCAGCGACTTTGACGACACCCTCTATGACTCACACCACCGGATCCCACCCCGGAATCTGGACGCCCTTGGGCGCTGGATCGGCCAGGGCGGCCGGTTCACGGTGGCCACCGGGCGGGCCCACCGCACCTTTGCCCCGTATGTCCATCTGGCCCCCATCAACGCCCCGGTGGTGCTGTCCAACGGCTCGGCCATTTATGACTTCCAGACGGAGACCATGCTGGTCCAGACCCTGCTGGATGACCGGGCTCCGGCGGACTTTCAGGCGCTGATGGCGGCCATGCCCTCCCTAGGGCTGGAGACCTATCACGGGGAGGACATCTATGTGTACCGCCCCAACGCCATTACTGACGCCCACATGAGGAAGGTGGGCACCGACTATGAGGTGCGGGACATCCCGGATATGCCAGCCCCCTGGACCAAGGCCATCGTACAGCAGGAGTATGACGTACTGCTCCGGGCCCGGGAGTGGCTGGAGCAGCACTGTCCCGGCCGGTATGAGGCCGTCTTCTCCAACCGCTTCTACCTGGAGATCACCCACCGGGGCTGCACCAAGGGGGGGATGGTGGCCCGGCTGCTGGAGATGCTCCATATTCCCCGGGAAAACCTCTACTGCGTGGGGGACAACCAGAACGACATCCCCATGATGGCCCTGTCCGCCATCCCGTTTGCCCCGGCCAACTGTGCCCAGGAGGTGAAGGACTGGGGCGCGACCATCCTGTGCCACTGCGATGACGGCGTCATCGGCGACATTGTGGAGCGGCTGGAACAGATCTATCCGGACTGAACCGGAGGAAACAGAAAGCCACAGCCAGGCAGAAGGGCGGATGTCCTTCTTGCCTGGCTGTTTTTCTGTCTGCAAATTTTAATAGAATTTAAGAATTTCTACCGGGAAACTTAAACTCCAGGGTGTACTCTGTTCCGGAACAAACGGAAAGCGGGGCGGTGCAATGAGCCGGAGCAGATCTTCTGAATATGATGAGTGGTTTGATTGGGAGCCCTCCCACCGGACGGAGAACCCCTCCCGCCGGACCCGGAGGAGGAGCCGCCCGAGGCGGTGTTCGGGAGCGCTCCGGTGGGCGGCGGTGCTGGGTGTGTGCGCCCTGCTGCTCCTGGGGGCGGGAAAGCTGTGGGATGGCGCTCCCCCCGCCGCGGTCTCCGGGGGAGGCGGGACCCAGACGCCCTTCCAGCCGGGGACGGAGCTGCTGGAGCAGCTTCAGTCGCTGGCCCGGGAGGAGCCGGCGGCGGAGGCCCTTCTGGCCTGTCCGGAGGACTACCCGGAGGAGCTGCTGGAGCTGGCGGTCCGCAACCCGGAGGCGCTGGATTTTGTGGTCCGCTACCCCCAGGAGAAGGACGCTCAGCCCGCCGGCTCTGTGGGCGCGGTGGAGCGGGGGATCTTCCCCCTGCTGATGCAGTGGGACCCCCGCTGGGGCTGCGCCCCCTACGGCGACGGCCTGATGGCCCTGAACGGCTGCGGCCCCACCGCCCTGGCTATGGTGGTATGCGGACTGACCGGGGATGGGTCGGTCACCCCCTGGACAGTGGCCCAGTACGCGGACGAGGCGGGATACTATGTGGAGGGCGCGGGCTCCAAGTGGGAGCTGATGTCCACCGGCTGCCAGCACTTCGGCCTTGTGGCCCGGGAGCTTCCTCTGGACCGCTCCGTCATGGTGCGGGTCCTGGAGGACGGACAGCCCATCGTGTGCAGCGTGGGCCCCGGCGATTTCACCACCTCGGGCCACTTCATTCTGATCACCGGGGTGGAGGACGGGAAGTTCCATGTCAACGACCCCAACCGCCGCGCCAACAGTGAGAAGCTGTGGGACTATGACACCCTGGCCCCCCAGATCCGCAACCTCTGGGCCTATACGCTGGCTGGATAAAAGAAAAAACGCCGCCGCGCCTCCGTCCGTATGGGACTGGGCGCGGCGGCATTTTGCGGCGGTTCAGCGCTCCCCCTCCAGGAAGTAGCTGGCCTCCATGTCGGCGGTAGCCAGGGCGAAGGCCAGGGGGTATTTTTGCAGGGCCTGCCCCACGGTGCGGGGGTCCTCCGACCCAGAGAAGCCCATGTGCCAGCGGATGGCCATGGCCTCCTCCCGGGTGAGCCGGATGAAGCCGTTGGCGATATACACCGATTTTTCCCCGTGGCCATAGGGGAGGGGATCGTCAAACTGGTAGGAAGGTACCTTTTCCCACTTCCCGGTGGCGTCGTCCTTCACGTTGCGGAAGGTTTTCTTGTAACAGCCTACCTTGCACAGGTCGTGGAGCAGGGCCACCACTGCAACCGACTCCTCGCTGTACTCCAGGCCGTACAGCTCCTGGACCCGCTCCCGCTGGAGGTAGTCCACCAGACAGTGATATACATTTAAGCTGTGCTCACACAGCCCGCCCTCACAGGCCAGGTGGTACCGGGCGGAGGCGGGGGCAGTGAAAAAGTCGCTTTTGTTCTCCAGGTAATTCAGCAGGGCGTCCGCCCCGGGGCGTGTGATCTTCTCTTTGAAAATTTCGATAAATTCCTCTTTGCAGGACATGAGCTTCCCTCCAGAGCGGACCGGGCGGAAGGCCGCGCGGCCCGCGTGTGCTGTGTCCCTGCCCTCTGGGGGAGGGCGGGCTCGGATGGACCTATCATACCACAGGAAAGCGGGAAAATCCAGCCGCAGAAATTCAGCAAATTTTAAGAATGACTTTATGGCCGTTTCAGATTCCCCTGCTATACTGAGAAAAAATCGAACAAGGAGGAGACGAGATGCGTCATTCATGGAGGGGCGTCCTGGCCGCCCTGCTGGCCCTGAGCCTGGCGGTCCCCGCCTGTGCCGCCCCGGCGGAGGGAGAGGCGGCGGCCCGGAGGGAGGACCTGGAGTTCCTGTATCAGACCCTGGAGAAGGCTCACCCGGATCTGTTCGCCAACATGCCGGAGGGGCGGTTCCTGGAGCGGAAGGCGGCCATTGAGGCCGGGCTGGAGGAGGTGGACGACTTCACCTTTGCCCTGGAGCTCCAGTCGCTGGCCGCACTGGCGGGGGACTCCCATACCACCCTGGCCCTGGGCGGGAGCCTGAGCCAGACGGTCCACTATTACCCCATGTCTCTGCTGTACCGGGACGGCCGCTGGTATCTGAGCGCCGCGCCGGCGGAGCGCCGGGAGCTGCTGGGCCGGGAGGTCACCGCCGTCAACGGTAGGAGCATGGAGGAGACAGCGGACGCCTTTGGGGCGGTGCTCAGCGCGGACAACGGGGTGAAGCTGCGGCGGCAGTACCGCCAGAGCTGCAACGTGGCGGAGTTTTATGAATATCTGGGGCTGGTCCAAGAGGGAGGGCCCCTGGAGCTGACTCTGGCCGGGGGAGGGGAGCTGGCGCTGTCTCCTGTCCCCGCGGAGGAGCTGGGCCAGGCCGGCCTGGTCCGCCTGAACGACGGCCTTCCCCAGCCTGTCACCGGGGCTCAGGACCGGTTTTATCTGGCCTTCCCCCTGGATGAAGGGACCTACTACATCCAGTACAACAGCTGCCGGGAGGACCCGGAGCTGCCCATGGAGACCTTTGCCGCCCAGGTGGAACAGGAGCTGTCGGCGGGACAGTACCGGCGGGTGATCGTGGACCTGCGGAACAACGGCGGCGGCTCCGACGGGGTGATCTGGCCCCTGCTTCAGGTGCTGCGCCAGGCAATGGACCGGGGGCTGGAGGGCGTGGGCCTGATCGGAGAGACCACCTTCTCCTCCGCGGTCATCAACGCGGTGGAGCTTCAGGAGATGGGAATGACCCTGGTGGGGGAGCCTGCCAGCGGGAGCGTGGACCATTTCGGGGCGGTGCGCTCCGCGCAGCTCCCCAACTCCGGCCTGCGGCTGGGGGTGTCCTCCAAGTACATCGACCTGGGGGAGCTGCTGGACGCGGACGCCGGACGGGGCGTGGAGCCCCTGGAGCCCGATGTGACCGTGGCCCAGACCATGGCGGACACGCTGGCGGGGCGGGACACCGCGGTGGAGTGGCTGCTGTCCCATCCCCAGCGGCTGGAGCCGCGGGCCTATCCCGAAGCGCCCCTGACCCGGGGAAGGCTGGCCGCACTGCTGTGGCAGGCGGCGGGCTGTCCGGAGGCGGAGGGCGGGGCGTTCTCTGACGCGCTGGGGATCGAGTGGTTCCTCCCCGCGCTGTGCTGGGCGCGGGAGAGCGGCGCGGCCTCCGGAACGGGAGAGGGGGCCTTTGAGGCAGCCCGGCCCGTGACGCGGCAGGAGGCGGCCGTCCTGCTGCTCCGCACGGCGGAACTTCTGGGGCTGGAGCCCGGGCAGCCGGGCACACCGCCGGAGGATGAGGCGCAGGCCGCGCCCTGGGCCAGAGAGGCGGTGCGCTGGGTATGCTCCGACGGACTGATGGAGACGGAGCAGGGCCGCTTCCGGCCGGAGGAGGGCCTGACCCGGCAGGAGGGAGAGGCCGCTGTGGCGCGGCTGTCCGCCCTGGCCGGGTGAGCGCGGTAGACGTGTGGGCCAAAATGTTCAGTTTTATCAGCTGGAATGGCGGAAAACAGGGGAAAGCTGTGGGATATTTTTGCGAAAAGCCCCTGTTCAAGGCCGGAGGGATATGGTAAGATAGTACCCGAAGCGTAAAATGAGCTGAATCACATTTGAAATAAGGAGCCCGCCATGATTACTGTTTCCGACCTGAGCCTGAATTACAGCGGCACCCCGCTGTTCTCCCATGTGGACCTGCAGTTCCTGCGTGGCAACTGCTATGGCATCATCGGCGCCAACGGCGCCGGAAAGTCCACCTTTCTGAAAATCCTCTCCGGGGATCTGGAGCCCTCCACCGGCGAGGTGTCCATCCTGCCCAACACCCGGATGTCTGTGCTGAAGCAGAACCAGAACGCCTATGACGCCTACAATGTGATGGATACCGTCATCATGGGCAACCAGCGCCTGTATGACATCGGCAAGGAGAAGGAGGCCCTGTACGCCAAGGAGGAGATGACCGACGAGGACGGGATGCGGGCCTGCCAGCTGGAGGAGGAATACGCCGAGCTGGGCGGCTGGGAGTCTGAGTCCGACGCCAGCCGGATCCTCCAGGGTCTGGGCATCGGCACCGACCTGCACTACAACGATATGGCGACCCTGGACGCCCGCCTGAAGGTGAAGGTGCTGCTGGCCCAGGCGCTGTTCGGCAGCCCCGACCTTCTGATGATGGACGAGCCCACCAACAACCTGGACATCGACGCGGTGAACTGGCTGGAGGACTTCCTGCTGGATTTCCCCGGCACCGTCATCGTGGTCAGCCATGACCGCCACTTTCTCAACACGGTGTGTACCCACATCGTGGACATCGACTACAACAAGATCAAGATGTATGTGGGCAACTACGACTTCTGGTATGAGTCCAGCCAGCTGGTACAGCAGCTCATCAAGAACCAGAACAAGCGCAACGAGGAGAAGATCAAGGAGCTGCAGGACTTCATCTCCCGCTTCTCCGCCAACAAATCCAAGAGCAAGCAGGCCACCGCCCGGCGCAAGCTGCTGGACAAGCTGACGGTGGAGGAGATGCCCGCCTCCTCCCGCCGCTACCCCTGGGTGGCCTTCTCCCCCGACCGGGAGGTGGGCAAGGACATCCTGTTTGTCACCGATGTGTCCAAGACCATCGACGGGGTGAAGGTGCTGGACAAGGTCTCCTTCATTGTGGGTCACGGGGACAAGATCGCCTTTGTGGGTGACAATGAGAACGCCCACACCGCCCTGTTTAAGATCCTGGCCGGCGAGATGGAGCCCGACGAGGGGACAGTGAAGTGGGGACAGACCGCCACCTTCTCCTATTTCCCCAAGGACAACACGCCCTACTTCGAGGGCTGTGAGGACAACCTGGTGCAGTGGCTGCGCCAGTACTCCAACGATCCCCAGGAGCAGTACCTCCGGGGATTCCTGGGCCGGATGCTCTTCTCTGGAGATGAGGTGTATAAGCCGGTCAAGGTACTCTCCGGCGGAGAGAAGGTGCGGTGTATGCTGTCCCGAATGATGCTGTCCGGGGCCAACGTGCTCCTGCTGGATCAGCCCACCAACCACCTGGATCTGGAGTCCATCGCCGCCCTGAATAATGGCCTGGAGGCCGTCAAGTGCAATGTGCTGGTCTCCTCCCATGACCACCAGCTGATCCAGACGGTGTGTAACCGGGTCTTTGACTTCACCGCCGAAGGGAAACTCATCGACCGGATGATGTCCTATGACGAGTACCTGGACAGCCAGAAGCCTCAGAGCTGATCCCTCAAAAGCTGAAAATCATCCGCGAGCCGCGGACTGCCGGAGAGGCGGTCCGCGGCTTTTTCACCTGTTGTCGAATATGCCCCCTTTCGGCCAGCGGCAGAGCGGCCTTTTCTATCCAGAGCGGAGAAAAATGTCATCAGAATGTTAAGTCCATGTAAAATCTATTGACGGAAGCGGGATGCTTCCCTATAATGGTATCTGTAAGAAGTTGTGGATAAAGAGTACAGAGAGGTAGAAATGCCATGGAAGCGTCTGTGCCCGGGCTGGCGGGGATCAGCCTGACGAACCGAATCAGAAAGATACAGGCATGACCTGCGAAGCGGCTTTGCGCTCCGTGGGCGATGCCTTTTTTTATACTTTTTCAAGAAACAGAGACAATAATCCTGTGTGTTTTCCAGAAGAGATAGAGGAGGAAATCGAAAGATGCAAATGACGGACTTTTTGAGTCTGCTGGGCGGACTGGCCCTGTTCTTATACGGAATGCAGATGATGAGCTCCGGCCTGGAGGCGGCAGCCGGCAGCCGGATGAAGCAGATCCTGGAGCGGCTGACGGCCAACCGCTTTTTGGGCGTACTGGTGGGCGCGGCCATCACGGCGGTGATCCAGTCGTCCTCCGCCACCACGGTCATGGTGGTGGGCTTTGTCAACGCGGGGATGATGACCCTGAATCAGGCGGTGTGGATCATCATGGGCGCCAACATCGGCACCACCGTCACCGGGCTGCTGATCGCGTTGGACGTGGGTGAACTGGCTCCCCTGTTCGCCTTCGTCGGCGTGGCCATGGTGGTCTTTGTCAAGCGGCCCCAGCTCCAGCACTTCGGCCAGATTCTGGCCGGCCTGGGCGTGCTGTTCATCGGAATGGACATGATGAGCGGCGCCATGTCCCCCCTGCGGGAGTCGGAGGCGTTCATCCAGATGATGTCCAATTTCTCCAACCCGCTGCTGGGGATCCTGGCCGGCGCCGGCTTTACCGCGGTGATCCAGTCGTCCTCCGCCTCGGTGGGTATCCTTCAGGCGCTGGCCAACAGCGGTGTGATCGGGCTGTCCAGCGCAGTGTTCGTGCTGTTCGGCCAGAATATCGGCACCTGCATCACGGCGGTGCTGGCCTCCATCGGCACCAGCCGCAGCGCCAAGCGGGCCACCATCATCCATCTGATGTTCAACATGATCGGCACGGTCATCTTTACGTTCCTCTTCATCATGTTCCCCATTGCCCATGTGATCGACGGTCAGATCCCTGTGGCCGGTCTGAGCGGGATACTGCCCTCCACTCCGGCCGGGCAGATCGCCATGGTCCACACCAGCTTCAATATCGTCACCACCCTGCTGCTCCTGCCGCTGGGTAACTATCTGGCAAAGGCCGCGGTGCGCATCCTGCCCGACCGCCCCGGCGACAAGGTGGACCAGATGCACCTGGAGTACCTCACCCCCATCCAGATCAGCAGCAAGGACGGCGGCCTGGGCGTGTCTGCCATCTATGTGGACCAGATGCAGCATGAGCTGCGGCGCATGATGCTCATGGCCCAGGGAAATGTGGAGGCCAGCTTCCGCTCGGTGCTGAACCGGGATGAGAACGAGCTGGCTGAGGTGGAAAAGACGGAGGAGTATATCGACTTCCTGAATAAGGAGATCTCCCTCCATGTCTCCCGCCTCATCGCCTATGAGACCAATGAGAAGGCCTCTGCCGTGGTCAGCAGCTTCTTCACTATCTCGGGCAATATCGAGCGAATCGGCGACCACGCGGACAACCTGGCTGGCTATACCCGCCTGCTGAACAAGCGGAATATCTCCTTCTCTCCCGCGGCGCAAAAGGAGATCGCCGCCATGCGGGATATATGCCTGGAGTGCGTGGACTACCTGCTGACCCCGGTGGCCGGGAATGTGGAGTGGCTCAGCGAGGTGTCTGCCCTGGAGCAGCGCATCGATGATATGACCAGCGATTACCGCCGCAGCCACCTGGAGCGGATGCGCAGCGGGGAGTGCTCCGACGAGGCGTGCATTATCTACTCCGAGCTGCTCACCGACTTTGAGCGTATCGGCGACCATGTCCTGAATATCGCCCAGGAGATGGCTCAGGTCCAGGAGCATATCTAAGAGAAAAGGCCGGAAGAGACGGCTCCGCCCGGCGGCAGATGGATCCATCTGCCGCCGGGCGTTTTTTAGAACGAACCAGTCTGTAAATAATGGAGGAAACGGTGCAAACCGGCCTTCCGGCCGGCGGCGCTGATGCGCCGTACAAGTGTTTTCGCCTGCGGCGAAAACCTTGGCGGAGGGGCAATTCACTTGCCCCGAGCATTGAAATACCGAAGGGTGGAGCGACTAACGGGAGCGAAACCCAAAAAGAAAGCTTCAATCGATATTTCTGTCAGAAATAAAACAGGCCGCCCGCAGGGCGGCACACCAACTGCGAGCCCAGCAATAGCGGGTCGCAGTTGGAAAGGAGGAGCAGCGGCGTGAGCGCGCTCTGACTTATAAAATAAGTCGGAGCAAGCGATACAAAGCTTGCTCCGACGTGGTGGAGCTGATGAGTCCAGCATCGAACCCAGCTCCAGGGGTTCGACCTGGGATCAAATTGGTGGAGCTGGTGAGTCCTGCGTCGAACACACCGGACTCTATTGCAGACAGGTCTGCGTGCTTGAGCTTACCGTCTGCGCTACTTATATTAAAGTAAATCAGCATTCTGTCGTCATAAAGGTAAACCTCTGACACGAAGTCAGTAATAATGCGCCTGTGGTAGTCCTGCTCCGACTCACCAGGTCGAGGGTCGAGGTGCTGCAGCAACGCAAAGAGAATCTGGTCCTCTGTAAAGGCCAGACGCGCGCCCTTTAGATAGCTGAGTTCGCCCTGGATAACTGTCTGCTCGTTCTCCAACTCCTGGAGGCGTGCAGGCAGGGCCTGGGTCATCGCTCCGGACTCGATCGCCCGAAGTATGTTAGCTATGGCCTTTTTATTCTCGGCCAGCTTCTTCTCATAAAAGGCGATCTCCGAGGCGGTATTATTTTGGCGTTCTTGCGCCGCGTACACCTTCTTCGATAGCTCCTCAAGGACGTCTTCCTGGAGGATATATCGAACGGTGAAGTCTACGACGGCCTTCTCAAGGCGATCACGGGACACCTGCTTTTTGTCGCAGGTCCGCTCTTTGCCTCGAGTGTTCGCGCAGTAATAGTAGTACCACTTGTTCCCGCTTTTGCCCGTGCCGCTGACTCCCTGCATTGGTCCTTTGCAATGACCGCAGAAAAGTTTCCCGGCCAAAAGGTATTCCGCTTTCGGAGATACCGGTGCTCTATGCGTGCGCCGGCGTTCCATTTCGGCCTGAGCCAGGCAGAAGGTCTCTTTCGAGATGATCGCAGGCATGCCGCCCTCAACTACTATATCGTTATACCGATACTCGCCGATGTACTTTCGGTTCTTGATAATTCGGTTGATACTGTTCTTGTTGAAGAGGTTCCCCTGCGAGGTACGAAGGCCACGGGCGTTCAGGTAGTCGCATATCGCGGCATTTGACTCGCCCTTGATATACATCTCGAAGATCGTCTTGACCGCCTGGGAAGACTCTGGGTCAATCTGGAAGTGCTTCTGCTCGTCTACTGTGTAGCCGAGGGGCCTACCGCTTCCGAGACTCTGGCACTTGAGCGCACTCTCATTCAGGCCGCGCTTGATCTTCTGAGCGAGCTCCGCAGAGTAGTATTCTGCAAGGCCTTCCATAAGGCTCTCGAGGATAATCCCCTCAGGGCCTTCCGGTATGGCTTCCGCGGCATAGAATATCTGAATGCCATTTCGCCTGAGCTCTCGCTTATAGATCGCGCTGTCGTATTTGTTCCGCGCAAAGCGGTCTGTCTTGTAGACGACAACGGCCTCGAACTTATGGGCCTTAGCGTCTGCAATGAGTCGCTGAAACTCTGGGCGCTCGTCTGTTCGCCCCGAGATATGTCGGTCGCAGTAGGTGTCAACTACGGTCAGG
>CABIYX010000002.1:136273-188895 GCA_902363045.1 Clostridiales bacterium | reverse complement strand
TGAGGCCTCGGTCAAAGGCCTTATCGTAGAACGTATTCAAGCAAATGCCGTTCTCTGGACTGGTCCGGTCTGCGGAGTCCCGGCAGTGAGAATACGGTTTGATATGACTCGCGACAAGCATTTGCGGCAGCGCGCAGCCGGAAATAAAACACCGGCCGCTGTACGTGGCAAGGACCGCCTTCTTAAAGAAGTACCGCTCACGGGTTACCTTGCTGTGATCGGTCAAAGAGGAAAGCGCCTTTGCACCTTGCAAGGGCGAAGAGTCAAAGAGGTCAAGACCGGTAAGAGTCTCCGCCTCAAGGCTCAACGCGCCCCAGTCGTGCTTGAACTCCTCGTAGATCAGTCGATCGGCTTTTGCTACGTTCTTGAGTCCAGAGGAAACCTTCGGGTCTATAAACTGAAAGTTCCTCATGCGCATTACGATCGAGGCGACTGAGTGCGGTATGATCTCAGCCACCTGCTGAATGACCTTGTTGCTGGGGTTGATCTTATTGAGAGGCGTTACACAGTAGAGCGCAAAAGCGACTACTATGTCCTCTCGGCTCCAGGCGTTCATTGGTTCTGCTCCTCTTCAAGACGGATTGCCGTCATAAGGAGCTCCATACGACGCTTAACGTCGAGCCCAGCGAAAATGCGTAAAAGCTCAGCCTCTTCTTTTGAGCGCTGCTGCTCCAGATAAATCTCTCCGGAGTTCTGACCGATCACGCCGTTATTGGTCCCTACCGTTCCGACGTTTACACTGTTGTCAGTCCAGCCCATGAGATAGTCAACCGTAGTATCAAGTGCCTGCGAGAGCTTCTGCATTTTATCTGTACGAAGAGTTTTTATAGACCCAGTTTCCCATTTACGAACGGTACTTGCGCCGACGCCAACGCGGTCACCGAGCTCCTGTAAAGTGAATCCCTGTTGAGTTCTTAGGTAATGGATTCTGTCGCCTGTCGTCATCATAAATCACCTCTTAGGCACATTATATCACGCGCGTGTCATAAAGGGAATAGTTTTTGTCGCTAAGGAGAAAAATTTTTCCTAAAAGCCATTTACAAACGGAAACTACCGCGCTATAATGGATTTGTCCTTTGGGACAAAAACACAACGCGCTGTGGTTACACTAACGAAAGGAGGCCGCATATAGTATGATTAACACCAGACTTCTTCAGGCACACATGGTTTTGCAGGGCGTTACCGTTAAGAGCCTTGCGGACGCGCAGGGCTGGAGCGTACGGAACGCTTACCGCAAAATCAAGGGCGAAACCGCCTTTACTGTGCCTGAGGTTCAGATTTGTAAAGAGCTCTTGGCGCTTGACCCGCCTACTACCAACGCAATTTTTTTTGCGGCTGATTTGTCCTAAAGGACAAAATGCGACAAGTGCTCGCCGATTCTGCTCTTGCAAGAGAACAAGTAATGCTTGATCGCCTTTGCGCCGCGGTCACAGCTTTTTATGAAAACCCGCAAAACGTCCAGGCCTATGAGGCCTGGAAGAAAAACAAGGAGGCAACCAAAAATGAAAATAACCGTAACTATGGAACTGACTCAGGAAAACCTGAGCAAACTGAGAGCCCTGCTCCCTGATACTGAGATTCCCGGACAGCTGAGCATGTTCGACGCCCCTTCTGAGAAACCCGTCGAACCCGATAAGCCTGTCAAAGAGGACAAGCCTACCGGCGAAGATAAGCCGATCACGAAGACCGATATTCGCGCCGTAGCCTTGAAACTGTCTAAGGCCGGCAAGCAGAAAGAGCTTGCTGCTGCGTTTGCGAAGTTCGGCTGCAAGAAACTGTCCGATTTTGATAGCCGCACGGAAGACTATCCGGCGCTTATGAGAGAGCTGGTGAATGTCAATGGCTAAACATGCTTTGCTGTCTGCCAGCGGCGCTCATCGCTGGCTTGAGTGTACGCCCAGCGCTCAGCTTGAACTGCAGTTTCCGCAGAGTACAAGCGAGTATGCCGAGGAAGGCACCGCCGCTCATGAGCTTTGTGAACTGACCGCTCGCTACTGGCTCGGTGAGATCAGTGAGGCCGAATATGAGAACCAGCGCGACGAGCTTGCTAAAGGCAAGTACTACAACGCTGAAATGCAGGAATGCGCGAACGACTATGCGAAGTTCGTTGCAGAAAAGACTGCCGTCGCTCGAGAGACTTGTGAGGACGCCTTTACGGCGCTTGAGGTTCGTGTGGACTTCTCAAAGTACGTCAAAGATGGATTCGGCACTGGTGACTGCATTATCGTGTCGGACAACGTACTCGAGATCATCGACTTTAAGTACGGCAAAGGCGTTCGCGTTGAGGCTGCCGGCAACCCACAGATGAAGCTCTACGCTTTGGGCGCTTACCTCGAATACAATACCCTTTTCGATATTGACTCTGTTCGTATGACGATCTTCCAGCCTCGCCTCTCTGGCGTGCAGAGCTCTGACGAGATCACTGTCAAGGAGCTGCTTGAGTGGGCTGAGAAGTATGTCAAGCCCCGAGCAAAGCTGGCTTATAAGGGCGAGGGCGAGTTTGCGCCTTCCGAAGAGGTCTGCAAGTTCTGCCGAGCAAAGGCGCAGTGCAAAGCCCGTGCCGATAAGAACCTCGAGCTCTTCGATGAAGCTCCTGACGTCCTGCTTCTGACTCCTGAGGACGCCGGCAAGATTTTGGAACAGGCTGGAGATATTCAGTCCTGGCTGGCTGATCTTGAGAGCCTTGTCTCTTCTACCCTGCTTGCCGGTCAGCCTGTTGAGGGCTGGAAAATGGTTGAGGGCCGCAGCAATCGCCGGTTTACCGATGAATTGAAGGTTGTCGCCGCTATGAAGGCCGCAGGCTATGACGAGAGCCTTCTCTATGAGCGCAAGCTGATTACACTGACTCAGATGGAAAAGGACTTCGGCAAAAAGGCTGTAGCCGAGACACTCGGCGAGCTGATCGTCAAGCCTCAGGGCAAGCCTACTCTCGCCCCTGCGAAGGACAAGCGTCCTGAGTTCCGGCCCGAAGAACAGCTCCTCGCTAAGTTCGATAAGTAGGAGGTATCGTCATGACGGAAGCAGCAAGACGCAGAACTCGGGCGAGAATCCGACTTATCAAAATCCAATGGCTCCTCATCCTGGTCCTTACCGTGGCCTTGGCGATCTCAGTCATTACGCGGCCGAGCGCTTCCGTTGTTGAGCCGATCGTCGAAGAGCCTACCCCGCAGGTTGAGACTCCGGTTGAGCCCGAGTCTACGCCCGAACCGGTTTGCCTGGGCGAGTTCAGAACGACAGCTTACTGCACTTGCGTAAAGTGCTGCGGTATTTGGAGTTCAGAGCACCCGTCCAGAGTAGGAACTGACTATGTGCAGCGAACGAAGAGCGGCACGATTCCTACTGCCGGGCGTACCGTTTCAGTTGACCCCGACGTGATTCCGCTCGGTACCGCGATCATCATCGACGGCCACGAGTACATAGCTGAGGACACTGGCAACGCGGTCAAAGGCAATACCCTTGACATTTATTTTGATTCACATGAAGCCGCCGTAGAGTACGGCGTTCAGAAGAAAACTATCTATATTAAAGGAGAATGAATTATGTCTACTCAAATCACTACTGGTAAGGTCCGTTTTTCCTACTGCAACCTCTTCACCCCTCGCGCTGCTCAGGAAGGCGCTAAGGAGAAGTACAGCGTTACCCTTCTGATTCCGAAGTCTGACAAGGCTACTATTCAGAAGATCAAGGCTGCTATGGAAGAGGCGAAGCAGAAGTACATCGCGGCCAACAGCGGCAAGAAGCTGCCGACCAATCTCAAGAGCACCCTGCACGACGGCGACGGTGAGCGTCCCAACGGCGGCGAGTTCGGCGAGGAGTGCAAGGGCTGCTACGTTATTACTGTCAGCTCCAACAATAAGCCGGTCCTGGTACACTCGGACAAGACACCTCTGACTGACCCTCAGGAACTGTACTCCGGCTGCTACGGCCGCGCGATCATCAACTTCTACGTCTACGACACCCAAGGCAACAAGGGTATCTCTGCCGGCTTGAACGGTATTATGAAGCTCTACGATGGTGAGCCTCTGTGCGGCGGCGTTGTTACCGACTCCGATTGGGACGACGGCTGGGAAGATGAGGACGACAACGACCTCCTCGGTTAAGTATGAACGCCCGTCTCAGTAAAAAGCTGAGACGGGCGTTTGCAGAAGAAAGGAGGCAAAGATGAAAACTTTAGCAATCGATATTGAAACCTATAGCTCAGTCTCTCTGCAGAAGTGCGGGGTCTACGCTTATGCGCAGAGCCCAGACTTTGAGATTTTGCTATTCGGGTATGCTTGGGACGACGGTCCTGTTGAGGTGATCGACCTCGCTAAGGGCCAGAGCTTGCCCCAGGAGCTCCAGGCCGCTCTGTATGACCCCGAAATCTTGAAGACAGCATTCAATGCGTCTTTTGAACGGACTTGTCTGAGCGCGTTTATGGGCCGCGTAACACCGCCCGAGCAATGGAGCTGCACCGCAGTTATGGCGAGAGAGCTTGGCTTGCCCGGCAGCCTGGAGGCTGTTGGCGAGGTCATCGGCCTTCCTGAGGACAAGCAGAAGTCTAAGACCGGCCGAGCGCTTATTCGGTACTTCTCTATTCCTTGTAAGCCTACGAAGACGAACGGCAATAGGACCCGCAATCTTCCTGAGCATGACCCTGACCGCTGGAACCTCTATGTAGAGTATAACCGGCAGGACGTTGAAGCAGAGCGCGCAATCAGAAAGAAGCTCTCCCGCTTTCCTATTTATGAAAAGGAACAGCCTCTCTGGGTTCATGACCAGCATATCAATGACCGCGGCGTTGGCGTTGACCTCAGTCTTGCTGAGCACGCCGTTGAGATCGACGGCGTTATCAAAGCTCGCCTGCTTGAACAGGCGAAAGAGCTTACGGGCCTCGACAACCCCAAAAGTACCAGCCAGCTCAAAGGCTGGATTGAGGACACGGCCGGCATAGAGGTCGAGAGCCTTAATAAGAAGTCGATCGCCGGCGTAAGGGCTGACGCCGACTGTGCAGCGGTAGATCAAATGCTCGACATTCGAGCGGGTCTTGCAAAGACCTCTACTGAAAAATATAACGCTATGCTGCGAACAGCTTGCCCGGACGGTAGAATCCGCGGGCTGACACAGTTCTACGGCGCTGCGCGCACTGGCCGCTGGGCTGGCCGCCTGGTTCAAATGCAGAACCTTCCGCAGAATAAAATGCCAGACCGTGACCTTGATACCGCGCGGCAGCTCGTAGCCGCAGGAGACCTCGAGACTCTGGAACTCCTGTTCGATGACATCTCGGGAACCCTGTCTCAGCTTATCCGTACTGCGTTTATCCCGAGACCTGGTTATCGCTTTATTGTGTCAGACTTCTCTGCGATCGAGGCTCGCGTTATCGCCTGGCTCGCAAGCGAAGAGTGGCGCATGGAGGTTTTTAATACTCACGGCAAAATCTATGAGGCCTCGGCCGAGCAGATGTTCCACTTGCCGAAGGGCTCAGTCAAAAAGGGCGACCCCATGCGCCAGAAAGGAAAGATCGCAGAGCTCGCCCTCGGGTATGGCGGTAGTGTCGGCGCTCTGAAATCTATGGGCGCTCTTGAGATGGGCCTGGAGGAGTCTGAGCTGAAACCTCTGGTAAATAGCTGGCGCGCGGCAAACCCCGCGATCACAAAGCTATGGTGGGACACAGACGCCGCGGCGCGCAGGACTATCCAGACAAAGGCTCCTACAAAGCTGCCGTTTGGCATGGGTTTCTACAAGCAAGGGCCTCTGCTCAAGCTGCGCCTTCCAAACGGTAGAGAGCTGAGCTACGTCAAGCCCAGAATCGACGATGACAGTATCACCTATGAAGGAACGATTCAGTCTTCTGGCGGCTGGGGCCGTATTGAGTCTTATGGGCCGAAGCTCGTCGAGAATATCGTTCAGGCTACTGCACGAGACTGCCTCGCCGTTGCAATCGATCGTCTGGAGCGCGCCGGTTTCCCTGTTGTGTTCCATGTTCACGACGAAGTTATCTGCGAGGTACCGATCGGCATGAGCTCCGCTGCGGAGATCAGTGCAATCATGGCCGAGCCTATCAGCTGGGCCGAGGGTCTGCCTCTCAAAGCGGACGCCTACGAGTGCGAGTATTACAGAAAGGACTGACGCAATGGAAAAGATACTGTGTTGGTCCGGAGGAAAAGATAGTACAGCCTTACTAATTCGGCAGGTAGAAGCAGGTACCCCCCCCCACCGAATTCTATTCGCGGATGTAGGTCCTGAAGCTGAATTCGATGAGACCTATGAATTTATAGAAAAAGTTGAGCGCACGCTCAATGTACAGGTCGAGCATATCAAATCTACGCGGTACACATTTGATTCCTATTTTTACTCGCCAATTTCGAGAGGCCACAGAAAAGGAATGCTTAGGGGCTTTCCTCCAACAGCATCAGTCGGCTGCAGTTACCGGCGTGAGCTAAAAGTAATTCCTTTATGCGCTGCACAGGGCAAAGGTAACGAGATTTACTTAGGTATCGCCGCCGATGAAAAGCATAGAGCAGAACGGAGCTTTTATAAAACGGCAGATAATACTTATCTTTTCCCTCTTATTGAAGACGGAATAACAGAAGATATGTGCTTACAAATCTGTCAAAAGTACGACCTTGTTCACCCGTTGTACGCATATTTTAAGCGCTTAGGCTGCTGGCAATGCCCAAAACAAAGCCTCTCGAGCCTGCGTGCGCTATATCAAAACTGGCCTGAAAAGTGGCAAAAGCTCGAACAGTACCAAAGAGATTGCGCTTGGGATTTTCAACCCAATAGGTCTGTCTTTGATTTATCAGAAAGATTTAGAAAGGAGTTTCATAATGAGGATAGATGAGTTTAACAAAGCGGTCAAAGAGCAGCTTTTGACCTGCGAGAACCTGCTTCTCAATAAGGGGCATGAGTACGCGCCGGACGCGGTAGAGATAAACGAGGTCGACCGGCTCGCCCACTTCAAGAAGGCGGCCGCAATTACCGGCACCACGCAGAAGGCCGCGCTATTCGGCATGTTGGCAAAGCACATTGTATCGGTCTCCGATATGTGCACCGACGGAAAGAAGTATAAACGCGACCGCTGGATTGAGAAGATCACCGACAGTATCAACTACTTGCTGATTCTGAGAGCGGTCGTTGAAGAGGAGGCGAAAGATAATGGATAAGATCAAGGTCGCTGTGCTGAACCCCACGGCTATTTCCGAAACCGAAAAGATGATGGTCTGCGCGGCCAGACTCACGCAGTCAGGCCATAAGGTAAAGGACCTGGACGACTTTCTCCGGCTCTACGATAAGAGCTACACTGAGAAGACCGTGCAGAATATGACCAGCCTGCCGCACCCCACGATTCAGAAGTTCGGCGTAATCAATGTTGTTGTGGTTGGCGCGTCCAGACGGTTCCTGGCGCAGATCACACGGCACCAGAATGAGGTCAAGTTCATGTCTGCTTCGCTGCAGTACAGCGATTATTCCGACGAGGCCGATTTTGTGGTTCCGTATGAGCTGCTGGACAGTCAAATGCGCTTTTCCTACCTTTCTCAGTGCCAGGACGCTATGCGCAAGTACAAGCTGCTCGTTGAGTATGAGCTCGATAATGACGCCGCCGGCTACTTGGCGCCGCAGGGTCTCCGCAATGTACTTATCATCAGCGCAACTCCGTACCAGTGGAAGCACATGATTAGCCAGAGAGTTTGCCGTCGTAACACGACCGAGACCCGCTACGTAATGCTTAGAATCTGGGAGCAGCTTTATGAGCTGGCGCCTGACCTCTTTACTTGTGGACCGTTCTGCATGTTCGGTACATGTAAAGAGGGTAAGATGTGCTGCGGAAACCCCATTCGCTCGGATATGACGCCGACGGATATTCTTGAGGCTGACTTCCCGCTTTGCATGGAGGTACGAGAATGAAGATAAAACTGATTGACTTTAACGGTCCTGCGCCGAAGAGAGCGCATGACAACGACGCAGGGGCTGACGTGTTCAGCCCCAAAGACCAGACGATCTATCCTGGGCAGGTGTATAAGTTCCCTCTCGGGTTTGGTCTGGAGCTGCCCGACGGCTATGTGGGTTATATCTTTCCGAGGAGCAGCCTGAGTGCCAAAGGCATTGTATGCGAACTGCCGCCAATCGATTCTGGCTATCGCGGAGAGGTTCACGCGATCGTCTCCAATGTCGGCAACGACGGGTACGACATCAAGAAGGGCGACCGTATCGGCCAGCTCGTGATTATGCCGGTCGTCATTCCTGAGTTCACCTACGAGGAGGGCGCTGCCCGGGGGTCTGGAGCCTTCGGTAGCAGCGGCAGATAGTCGTGCGTGTTAAAAAGGCAGGCGGTAAGGTTTTCGGCGCTGATCTTACCGCGGCCGAACGCAAGGCCATGAATCTCGAAATCCAGAGACAGCTTGCAGAGTACGACCGCAAGCACGCGAACGAACTCGACGCCATTATACTTTGGCAGCTGCACGCGCAATTCGGGTTTGGCGCAAAGCGGTTAAGACGGTTCTACGACCGTTTCAAAGCTGAGTACTTTGACCTCATTAAAAGATACGAACTGGATGAGGGCGACAATATCTGGCTCTGCACCTACAAGCTGAAAGAAATCGGCGTCGACATAGAATCTTGGAATAAGGATGGTGCGGTCAAATGAGAATCGATAAAGACAACTACTATCTGAATATCGCGAAGGCAGTTGCAGCTCGGTCTACCTGCCTTCGCCGGCAGTATGGCGCCGTAATTGTCGCAGACGATGAGATCATTGCCACCGGCTACAACGGCGCGCCCAGGGGCGAGGCCAACTGCTGCGACGTCGGTCGGTGCTACTGTAAAGAGCACTCTACCCCGATCGACGCCCATGCCGCTCGGCACGGAGACCAGTACGGAACCTGCGTTGCAGTTCACGCCGAACAAAATGCGATCATCAGCGCGCCGAGACGTGCTATGCGAGGTGCTACTCTCTATCTCGCTTGCCTTGATGATAGCATTGACCCTGCTCCCTGTAATATCTGTGACCGCATGATTAAGAACGCAGGTATCACGAGAGTAGTAACAAGGGCAGGTACGTTTTAATGGCACCACTTCAATATGATGGCTTGATAACGATCGCGACGGGTAGCTCGCGGCGTTCAGCAAGCTGGAAGACAAAAGAACTGCTCTGGTCTGAGTTTGTTGATAAGCTCGGTCGAGTGACAAGAACGCAGGAGACTCAGGCTGAGTACTTCCGCATGCCAAAGGAAGAGCGTGACAACGCGAAGGACGTCGGCGGCTTTGTAGGCGGTACCCTCAAGGGCGGCCGTCGTAAGATCGACGCCGTACAGCAGCGCAGGCTGATTACTCTGGATATGGACTCAATCACGGCTGGCGAGGACCCCTGGCCCACAGTTGAGCTGATTCTCGGCTGCGCCGCGGTGCTCTACAGCACTCACAGCCATACGGCGAAGGCGCCGCGTCTGCGCCTGGTGCTGCCGCTGTCAAGGCCTGTGTCGCCAGAGGAATACGAGGCGATCGCCCGCAGAATTGCCGGCGATATAGGTATCGACATGTGCGACGATACTACCTATGAGCCTCATAGACTCATGTACTGGGCGAGCGCGTCCTCTGATGGTGAGTTCAGGTATGAGGTGCAGGACGGCCCCTGGCTGGACGCTGACGAACAGCTTGCGAGATATGCAGACTGGAAAGACCCTACTCAGTGGCCTGTGTCCAGCAGAAAGTCTGGCACGATTCGCCGCCTTGCCGATAAGCAGGGCGACCCCACCACGAAGGACGGTATCGTCGGCGCGTTCTGCCGCACTTACTCTGTGGAGGACGCGATCGAGGCCTTTCTTCCTGAGGTCTACATCAAAGGCGAGAACGGTCGCTATACCTACAAAGGCGGCTCTACTTCCGGCGGCCTCGTGATCTACGAAGACGGCCGCTTTGCGTACAGCCACCACAGCACGGACCCGACTTGCGGCAAGCTCTGCAACGCTTTCGACCTCGTCCGCATTCACATGTTCGGTAAGGACGATGAAGGTAAGCCCGCAAACACTGCGGCGAACAACCTTCCTTCCTATAAAAATATGTGCAAGTGGATTGAGACCAACTGCGAGAGCGTTATGAAGGAGCTGCAGAGCAAGCAGCTCGACTACATCGTTCAGCTCTTCGGCGAGGGCGACGAGGCCCCAGATATGAACTGGGTATCTCAGCTTGAGGTCAACCCGAAGACCGGACACGCAGCGACTACGGTCGAGAACATTCGTATTATCGTCAAGAATGACCCGCGCTTTAAGGGCGCATTCTACTTCGACGAGTTTATGGAGCGGCCTATGGTCTGCGGTGATCTTCCCTGGAGAAAAGCAGGTCCTAAGCCTCGCTCCTGGGACGATACCGACGACGCCGGCGTCCATAACATTTTGGAGAAAGACTATAAGATCGACAGTATGCCAAAGACTCGCGAGGGTGTAGACCTGGCGCTTGCCGATGTGACGCGGCACCCTGTCAGGGAGTACCTGCAAAGCCTCGTCTGGGACGGCGAGAAACGCTGCGAGACCGTGTTCATTGACTACCTCGGGGCTGAGGACTCGAGATATGTTAGAACGGTAACCCGCAAAGCACTGATCGGCGCGGCTGCAAGAATCCTGTCTCCTGGCTGCAAGCATGACCACATGCTGGTCCTTGTAGGTCCCCAGGGCTGCCGCAAGAGTACGACCTTGAAGAAACTCGGCAAGGACTGGTTCTCTGACTCGCTCTATACTATGACTGGCAAAGACGCCTACGAACAGCTCCAGGGCTTCTGGATAATCGAGCTCGGAGAAATGGCCGCGACCAGGAAGGCTGAGATCGAGTCTATCAAACAGTTTGTCTCCAAACAGGAGGACAACTACCGTGCGGCATACGCTCGCCGCACTCAATGTCACCCGAGGCAGTGCGCTTTCTTTGGCACGACCAACGATGAGGAGTTTTTGAGAGACCCGACAGGCGCTCGCCGGTTCTGGCCGGTCGTTGTAACGGACGCAGGGAAAACCCTCGGGGAAAAGCTGACGTCCGCGATCGTCGATCAGATATGGGCCGAGGTCGTTACCTACTACGAGGCCGGAGAGACCTGGTACCTGGACAGCGCGGTCGAGGAAATGGCCCGCAAGGTGCAGGCCGATCACACTGAGGCAAACGGTAAGCTCGGCCTGATTGAGAACTTCCTTGCTGTTCCGCTGCCTGAGGGCTGGGACGATTGGGACCTCGAAAAGAGACTCATGTTCTGGAGCGGCGGCTTCGGCGAGGAACGCGAGGGCACCGTTCAGAGGACGAAGGTATGCGCTCTTGAGATATGGCAAGAGCTCTTTAAGGGTGACCCGAAGGGGTACTCGCAAGCCCAGGCAAGGGAGATCATCGGCCTCCTGCGCATGATTCCGGGCTGGCGGTTGTCCACCTCCGTCCAATGCGGAGCTATTTATGGAAGGCAGAGAGGTTTTGTGAAAGAGGTGTAATGCAACAAAGGTAGCACTTGTATGGCCAACTTTTTTCGTTAAGGGGTAGGTCGTACAGGAACAGAAGCAACAAAGGTAGCACTTTGCGAACTACCAGCAGCAAAGTGCTACCTACTCTGCTACCTCGAAAAACCCTTATATATCAAGGCTTTTTGGCTATTGGTAGTACTTGTAGTCGATAAAACATAAAAAGATTTTTTGAAAAAGTAAAGGGACACTCGACACAATGACGTCGCCCCCTCGCATTATACGTATATATAGGAAATCTTTGTTCCGTCTGCTACTCGACTACCTGAAGGAGGAAATCAATGTACGAAAGCACTTTTGAAAGAAAGCTATGCAACTATATAAAGTCACTCGGCGGTAAAGCGTACAAGTGGGTAAGCCCTGGAGCCCCGGGGGTGCCAGACAGAATCGCGATACTGCCGGGGGGCAAAGTCATTTTTATAGAGGTCAAGCGCCCGGGGCTGAGTGACGGGTTGAGTGTCAGACAGAAGAAGGTTATCGCGACACTCGTCGGGCTCGGCTGCACTGTATGGCGTATCTCCGATATGGAGGACCTGGAAGCGAGGTTGAGGGAGTATGGAGTTTAAGCCGTATTACTACCAGGCCTTCGCAGAGAACTTTATCCTTGAAAATCCAGAGGCGGGGCTATTGCTGGATATGGGCATGGGGAAAACGGTAGTAAGCCTGACTGCGGCGGACAAGCTCTTGAACGACTACTTCGCGGTGAGCAAGGTTCTGGTGATCGCTCCGCTGAAACCGGCGCGTGAGACCTGGCCGCCCGAGATCAAGAAGTGGGACCACCTGAATCACCTGAGGCTCTCTATGATACTGGGGTCGAAGGCTGAGCGTATTGCAGCTTGCGAGCGGGAGGCTGACATCTATGTCGTGAACCGCGAGAATGTAGTTTGGCTTGTTGACTACTATAAGAACAGGTGGCCTTTTGATATGGTCATCATCGATGAGCTGTCGAGTTTTAAGTCCAGCAAGGCACAGCGGTTTAGGGCCCTGAAAAAGGTTCGGAAGTACATCAAGAGAATTGTCGGGCTTACCGGCACGCCGTCGCCGAACGGTCTGCTTGACCTATGGCCGGAGATGTATCTGCTGGACGAGGGAAAGGCTTTAGGCAAAACCCTGACTGGGTACCGCGATACCTACTTCCTGCCAGATAAGCGGAACGCTTCTACGATCTTTTCCTGGAAACTGAAAGACGGCGCAGAGGAACAGATTTATGAGAAGATCGGCAAGCTCTGTATCAGTATGAACGCCGCAGACTATTTGCAGCTGCCCGATAGGCTATTCCTGCGGAGAGAGTTTGAGCTGACGCCTGAGGCAATGGACCTTTATAAGACTCTGGAGCGGGACACTCTTCTCCCATTTGCTGACGGCGATATTGACGCTCCTACTGCGGCGGTCCTGACTAATAAGCTGCTGCAAGCCGCGGGCGGCGCGGCATACGATGAGAACGGCAAGGTTAAGGTTCTTCACGAGTGTAAGCTCGAGGCTCTGGACCAGTTGATCGAGGAGGCGAACGGCCAGCCTGTTCTTGTGTTCTATGCTTTTCGGCATGAGCGAGACAGAATCATGGAGCGCTATCCTGAGGCTGTAGATATTAAGGAGGACGGCGCAGTCGTCCGTTGGAACGAAGGCAAGATTCCGATCATGCTGGCGCACCCCGCAAGCGCTGGGCATGGGCTGAACCTTCAAGCTGGAGGCCATATCGCGATATGGTACGGCCTACCTACCAGCCTTGAGCTATACCAGCAGGCAAATAAGCGCTTGCACCGTCCAGGGCAGAAGAAAACGGTCCTGATTCACCATATCCTGATGAAAGGCACCTATGACTACAGAGTTTTAGACGACATACTTGCGCCGAAGGAGGTGCGGCAGAACGCTTGCCTTGAGGCGCTGAAAGCAAGAATCAAGGAGGTACAGCATGACAAGAGATGAAGCAAAAGAGTTTCTCAACCGCGGCTATAGGTCCAGAGCACGGATTCAGGCAAAGCGAGAGCGCATTGATAGTTGGCAGCAGATCGCCGAGTCTATCACAGCGGCGATAAAACCGGTAGCCGCATTCTCCTCTCTTCCCTCTAAGAAGGTAGAGGACTGCGCCTGCAATATCGTTGACCTGCAGAGCGAGATATTGGACGAGATCAATGCTCTTACAAGGGCTGAGGCTGAAATCGGCAGAGCGATCGACCAGTATGTCGAAGACCCGACTCTGAAACAAGTTTTGGAGCTGCGGTATCTCAACTATCTCAAGTGGGAGGAAATCGCAGTTCGTATGAACCTTACTTTCCGGTGGACGATGACGCTACACAAGAGAGCGTTGGAAACTTTTTCGGCGAAAGCGCGTTAATTCACATTACGCGCGCGATATAATTTATACTCGGAAGACTCGGATGGAAAACGTCCGAGTCTTTTTAGTGGGACACTGCGCGGGCCTCCGGTGCAGTGTCCCACTACACTTTTACCCCGAAGGAGGTGGTGAGCGTGGCGGCTAAGCTAACGCCAAAACAGAGGCGCTTTGTAAATGAATACTTGATCGACCTGAATGCTACGCAAGCCGCTATCCGAGCGGGGTACAGCAAAAAGACGGCTCAGCAGATCGGCGCAGAAAACCTTTCCAAACCTGTTATCCAGGCTGAAATCCAGAAAAGACAGGTCAAACTCCAGAATAAACTGGAGATCACCCAGGAACGAGTCCTTCAGGAGCTTGCCGCTATCGCATTTGCGAACGGCGCAGACTTCGCTAAGGTCATAAATACTGGGCCACTGCCTACGGTTGAGATGATTCCGACTGATGAGCTGGCTCCTGAGAAGCTACCGGCTATAGCAGGTATCAAGGCTAACCAGTATGGCGTGGAGGTCAAGCTCCATGACAAAGTTAAGGCGCTTGAGCTGCTTGGCAAGTACCTCGGCACCTTTGAGGGCGGCGCGATACAGGAGCAGTCTGAGAACAACCTCTTCGAGGCGATCGATTCTATCGGAGAGGAGGATTTGAATGATCTACCAGAAGTTCAGCACTCGGCAGAAGGCGACTCTGATATGGTGGAAGACTAAGGCCTTCGGCAGCCGCGACGGCGTTATCTGTGACGGTTCCATTCGTTCAGGCAAGACAGTCTCCATGACGGTCGGCTTTATCCTCTGGAGCATGTCAAGGTTTAACAACCAGAGTTTCGCTATCTGCGGCCGAACGATCGAGGCTCTGCGCCGGAACGTGATCGTTCATATTCCTACCTGGCTTGAGGGCCTCTTCACAGTGACTGAGCGCCGCAGTGAGAACAAGATGGTCGTGACCGTGGGAAAACGGACAAACACCTATTACCTCTTCGGCGGCCGAGACGAGTCCAGCTATACACTGATTCAGGGTATCACGCTGGCCGGCGTCCTTTTCGATGAGGTCGCGCTTATGCCGCGTTCCTTTGTCGAGCAGGCAATGGCTCGTTGCTCTGTCTCTGGCTCGAAGTTCTGGTTCAACTGCAACCCTGAAAGTCCAGGCCACTGGTTCTATAAAGAGTGGATTTGTAAGGCCGCGGAGCGCAATATGCTCTATCTACACTTCACTATGGACGACAACCTCAGCCTCGACAGTAAGATCAAGGCCAGATATGAGGGTATGTATTCCGGCGTGTTCTATGACCGCTATATCAGAGGTCTGTGGACCGTTGCAGAGGGCCTGATCTATACCATGTTTAATAAGGACAACCACGTAGTTCCTTCTATACCTCGTAGCTACGAGGACTACCTGATCTCCTGCGACTACGGCACCCTGAACCCGACTTCGGCCGGGCTGTGGGGGCTGTGCGAGGGAAAATGGTACCGCATTCGTGAGTATTACTACGACGGACGAAAGCAGCGGCACCAGCGAACAGACGAGGAGCATTACGCAGCGATCGAAGAGCTTGCCGGCAACCTGCCGATTAGAAAGCTCATTGTTGACCCGTCTGCCGCGTCTTTTATCGAAGTAGTACGCAGGCATGACCGCTTTATGGTTGAGCCTGCAAGCAATAGAGTTCTTGACGGTATTCGCGATGTCGCCACTCGGCTGAACGCCGGCGACTTCTTTATCTGCGATTGCTGCAAGGACTGTATTCGAGAGTTCGGTCTCTATCGCTGGGACGAAAAAGCGATCGACGACCGGCCTCTTAAAACCGACGACCACGCAATGGACGATACCCGCTACTTCGTCCGCGCTGCGTTCCAGCCGTCGAGATTTAGTTTTTAAGGAGGCGAGATCATGCCTTTATTTATGAACCCTATTGAGCAGGAGCTTTTTAATCTGCGCCTCCGTGCCGGCAGGCCGATCACTGAGCTTGAGTTCTACGCCAGAGAGCTTGACGCCTGGGAGTCTTCCCCGGAGCGTAAGGAAATGCTTGACGGCGATCGATACTATGTCGGCAACCACGATATTCTGCGGCGCAAACGCACCGCGATCGGTCCTGACGGGAAGCTGATTCCTGTGGAGAACCTTCCGAACAACCGTATCGTGGATAACCAATACGCGAAACACGTAGACCAGAAGGCCAACTACCTGCTCGGTCAGCCAATCTCCTTTTCCTGCGATAACGAGGGGTATGTAGCTGAGGTCAAGAAGATTCTCGGCATGAAGTTCATGCGTACCCTGAAAACCGCAGGAGTCGAGTGCTTTAACGCAGGTATCTCCTGGCTCTACCCCTACTATAACAAAAGCGGCGAGCTTGCTTTCCGCGTGTTCCCCGGCTATGAGGTACTCCCTTTTTGGGCAGACGCCGCGCACACTGAGCTTGATTCGGCTTTGCGGCTCTATCCTGTCGAGGTGTACTACGGAACCGAGAAGAAGATCGTCAAGAAGGTCGACCTCTTCACTATGGACGGCGTTACGACTTACACCTTTGAAGACGGCCGGCTGACACAGGACACCGAGAAGCAGTCCTATGTTAAGGCGAAAGACACCAGGGGCAATGAAAAGCCTCTGAACTGGGAACACTTTCCGCTTATCCCTATCAAGTACAACGCGAAAGAGATTCCCCTGATTCGCCGCGGTCGCTCGCTGCAAGACGCGATCAACCTGCTCCAGTCTGACTTTGTGAATAACATGGAGGAAGACGTACGGAACACGGTTCTCGTGCTCAAGAACTATGACGGCCAGGACCTCGGCGAGTTCCGTCGCAACCTCACTACCTACGGAGCTATCAAGGTCCGCACGGTTGAAGGTACTGACGGCGGCGTGGACAGTCTCGAGATCACGGTAAACGCCGAGAACTATAAGACTGTTCTGGAGCTCCTGAAAAAGGCGCTCATTGAAAACCTCCGCAGCTACGACGCAAAGGACGACCGGCTCTCCGGTACGCCTAACCAGATGAATATACAGAGCATGTATTGCGACATCGATCTTGACGCAAATGCAATGGAGACCGAGCTGCAAGCTGCTTTTGAAGAGATTCTCTGGTTCGTCAATACGCACCTCGCCAACACCGGCAAGGGCTCGTTTGAGTCCGAAGATATTACGGTTATCTTCAACCGTGATATTCTTATCAACGAGTCCGAGTCTATCGATAACTGCGCGAAGTCTGTCG
Organism: Clostridiales bacterium; assembly: GCA_902363045.1. Lineage (GTDB taxonomy): Bacteria > Bacillota > Clostridia > Oscillospirales > Oscillospiraceae > Lawsonibacter. The sequence continues at coordinate 171,893 of CABIYX010000002.1, read as the reverse complement.
GCATTATCTCTGACGAGACGATCGTAGCTATGCACCCGTGGGTCGATGACCCCGCGGCAGAGCTGGAACGTCTCGAAAAGCAGAAAGAGGAAACCGACCCCTACCGTGCAGCCTTTGAGCAGGCCAACGCTTTGCGCAATCCCGAAGGCGGTGAGCCGGTAAATGAGGAATGATAAATACTGGGCCAATCGAATGCGGATTCTTGAAGAGTCCTTGCTCGATACCGGCTATGATTATGTAAAGAACCTCGAGCGGCAGTATGCAACCGCTATTCAGGATATAGAATCGCAAATCGCGAAATGGTATCAGCGCTTTGCAACTGAGAATGGCATAACTCTCGCCGAGGCTAATAAGCTGCTTACCACGCAGGAGCTTGACGAGTTCAGGTGGACCGTTGAAGAATATATAAAATACGGTCAAGAGAACGCAGTCTCTCAGGCGTGGTATAAGCAGCTTAAAAATGCTTCTGCCCGCGTTCACGTATCGAGGCTTGATAGTCTCAAGCTCCAGCTCCAGGCGCAAGCCGAGGCTCTACACGGAGCCCAGACGGAGCTGCTTGAGACTTCTCTTGCGGAAGTTTATGAACGCGGTTATTACCATACAGCCTTTGAGCTGCAAAAGGGTATCGGAGTCGGCTGGACCCTTCACGGTTTGACCGACAACACGATCAAGAAGGCGCTCGCAAGACCTTGGACTCTGGACGCCCAGACGTTCAGTGATCGTATCTGGGCCAATAAGCAAGCCCTGGTAAACAGCGTGAATACGCAGCTTACTCAGACGATCATGCGCGGCGCCGCACCTGATAAGGCAATTAAGGCGATTGCTGATCGCTTTAAGGTTTCCCGCTCGCAGGCTGGACGCTTGGTCATGACTGAGACAGCAGCCTTTGCCAACATGGCGCGAAAAGACTGCTTTACCGATCTCGGCGTTAAGAAGTACGTGATCGTGGAGACCCTTGACAAGGAGACCTGCAGCCTTTGCGGTTCTCTGGACGGCAAGGTCTATCCTATGAGCGAGTACAAAGTCGGCGTTACTGCGCCGCCTTTCCACCCCTGGTGCCGCGGCACGACCGCGCCTTACTATGAGGATATGGAAAACCTCGGAGACCGTTTCGCAAGAGACGACGAGGGCAAGCGCTATACTGTTCCTAAGGATATGACCTATAAAGAGTGGGAAAGAAAATTTCTACCAAAAGCGCTTACAACCTTACCGCAGCGTGATATAATCATAGGGAGGTCCGTAGGTGCGAAAGCTCGTAACTATGAAGTCATGGACCTTGATACCGGCGAGATGTTCCACTTTGCTGAAGGTACAAAGATTCAGGACGTAGAGGTCTTTGCCGGTAAGGGAGTAAAGTCTCCTTTTAGGAAAGCTGAGAAGTACGCTGACCGTTACGGCGGCAAGCCAGAGGACTGGCAGCACGCAAAGGGGTTTGGTGTTCTCGCTACGCTTGAGGGCGATCGAGAGGCCGAGGTCCATTGGGTGCAGTGCTCTGGCGTCGGCAAGTTTGAGTTCTTTGTTAAGGAGTGGTTGGATTGAAGGTGAAGTATATCGGGCCGGACTTCGTTGCCATGCCCACTGGTACAGTATGTGAAGTACTGTCTATCGAAAAAGGTTGGTACCGTGTTATGACTGAGCTCGACGAAACTTACCTTTTTCCGCCTAAAGTATTTGAAATTGTTGAAGGGTCTGAGGCTGATGTTCTGGGTTCATAATTGACCCGTATCGAGCCAATGGCTCTAAGAGGGTAAACCTAAGGGCCCCAGCGTAAAAACGCGATACAGGAGACCGTGGAGCCCCATACAAGCAATAATGATTAGAGCACCCCTGCGGATAACGCAGGTGGTGCTTTTTTCACACAAAAATTACCGCCTTGCGCGGCGGACAATAAATAGCGCGCCCGCAATACCGGGACTGGCCGGATAAAAAGGATAGCGGGAGACAGGAGGAAAATATGTTGGACTGGCTGAAAACTATTTTGGGAGAAGCGTACTCCGAGGAGATCGACAAGAAGGTTTCCGAGGAGATCGGTAAGAACTTCGTGGCGCGCGCTGACTTTAACACGCTGAACACTGAGAAGAAAAACCTTGCCGACACGGTTAAGGAGCGCGACAAGCAGCTGGAGACCCTCAAGGCCTCTACCGGCGACGTTGAAGCTCTGAAAAACCAGATCGCAACTCTCCAGACCGAGAACGCAACTGCGGCGAAGGCCCACGAGGCTGAGATCAAAAGCCTCAAAATCGATACCGCCGTTGAGCTGGCTCTGTCTGCGGCAAAAGCGAAGAACGTAAAAGCCGTTAAGGCTCTGCTTGACCTGGATAAGGCTGAGCTGGACGCAGACGGCACCGTTAAGGGACTGACCGACCAGATTAAAAAACTGGCTGAGGCCCCTGACAGCGGCTTTATGTTCGAGACTGGCAAGGCTGGCTTCAAGGGTTTCAAGCCTGGTGAGAGCGGTGACCCTAACAACCAGCCCCCGGACTACTCTAAGATGACCTACGACGAACTCGCTGCGTATATGGAGAACAACCCTGACGCGGCAAACTAATTTTGAAAGGAAGTTGAACAATAATGGCGAAATTTGATGCTAAGTCCTTCAATGAGAAGGCATTCGGCAAGTATATGTCTGCCGTTCCCAACCCTAAGCTGAATAAGCTGAGAGAGTCTCGCGCGATCGTGGGCGACCAGCGCCTGCGCGATACCTTTGGCAACGCGAACCAGGGCGGTACTGTGTACGCGGTTCTGCCTTTCTTCGGTCTGCTCGGCGGCACCGCTCAGAACTACGACGGCGTGAGTGACCTGAACCCTGGCTCTACTAAGACCTTTGAGCAGGGTGTTTTCACCTTCGGCCGTATGAACGGCTGGACTGAGGCTGACTTCTCCTATGATGTCACCGGTGGCGTTGACTTTATGGCGAACGTCCGCAACCAGATCAACGAGTACTGGAACAGCGTTGACCAGGATATTCTGCTTGACATCTTGAAGGGTATCTTCCTCATGTCCAATACCGGCACCGGCGCGATCAAGACTGCGAACAAGAAGTTCGTGGACAACCATACCTATGACATCTCCGCAAGCGGCGATACCGAGACTACCGCTGACATGATGATGACCGCTACCACTCTGAACTCCGCTATCCAGAAGGCCTGCGGCGATCACAAGAGCAAGTTCTCTCTGGTGCTCTGCCACTCTGCGGTTGCTACCAACCTGGAGAACATGAAGCTCCTGACTTACCTGAAGTACACTGACGCCGCCGGTATCGAGCGCGAGCTGGGCCTGGGCTCCTGGAACGGCCGCCTGGTTATCGTAGACGACTCCATGCCTGTTGCCGAGGAAGGCAGCACTCACAAGCACAGCGTCTACACCACCTACGTGCTGGGTGAGGGCGCGATCGGTTGGGAAGATGTCGGCGCGAAGGTGCCGTACGAGATGATTCGTGACGCTAAGCACCGCGGCGGTGAAGATACCCTCATCAGCCGTAAGCGCAAGGCGGTGTCTGTTGCAGGTATCTCCTACACGAAGGCCTCCCAGGCTACCAACAGCCCCACCAATGCTGAGCTGGCTACCGGCACTAACTGGTCTCTGGTTAACGACGGTACCGATACGATCGCTGATAAGGTCATTCCTATCGCCCGTATCATCTCCAGAGGTTAAGGCCTATGGTGGATGTACTCGCGGCAGTAAAAACCCGACTGTCGGCTCTCGGCTATACGGTAGCCGAGACCGATAGCGCGGCGATCGACTACAATGTTAAGAAAGCCGAGGCAGACCTAAAGGCCAGAACGAATCAGCTTCAAGTGCCTGAGGGCCTTTTCTATGTCTGGGTGGATATGGCCGCGGGCATGTTCCTCGCAGACAAGAAGCAGACCGGCGCACTCGCCGATCAGTATGACTTTGAGGCCCCTGCAAAGAGTATCTCTGAGGGCGATACTTCGGTCACTTTCGCAATCGCCGATACTGGCTCTTTCGAGGACCAGTTCGACGCAATGCTTGCAAAGATGATCGAACCCAGCGCAGAGCTGATCGCAGCTTATAGGAGGCTGGTATGGTAAAGAACTATCGGAACGCGCTCCAGAAGCTCTGGAAGGGCCTCTGCGACGTTTACACAGTCAAGACTATAAGAAACCCAGCCAACGGCCGAGACGAGCCCACGGAGGTCCAGATTCTCCAGAAACAGCCCTGCCGGCTTTCCTTCTCCAGTATCTCAAGCACTACCGAGCAGGATAGCGCTCCGCTGACACAGCAGTCGCTGAAACTGTTCCTCGATAAGTCCGTAGCCATTCCTCCCGGCTCGAAGATCGTGGTTACCCAGGAGGGCCAGACAAACGCCTACGCGCAGTCTGGTCCTCCTGCAGTTTACAGCGTTCACCAGGAGATCATGCTCGTGCCTTTCGAGAGGTATGCGTAATGGCTCGCTGGGGTCGCTGCGACTTCTCTCAGTATCGAGAGCTCGCGAACAGCTTTGGCAAACTGAGTGACGCGGAGCTTGATGATCTCTGTATCGCCTGCAGTAAAGAACTTGCGTCCAGACTTCTGGCGCTGGTTATCCCTGCAACGCCGGTCGGCAAATACCCGAAAGGCTCTGGCAAGAAAGGCGGTACTCTCCGGCGCGGCTGGGGCGCAAAGAACGGCAAAGCCGCTCAGGGTTATGCGCAGTCCCTGACTGTGGCAAAGAGCGGTAATATGTATACCGTTGAGATCATTAACCCCGTAGAATACGCCTCCTATGTGGAGTTCGGTCACCGAACCTCTTCCGGGGGCTGGGTCGAGGGTCAGTACATGCTGACTATCTCGGAAGAAAAGCTAAAGCGAATCGCCCCGTCTGCGCTTGAGAAGATGGTGCTCCAAAAGCTGAAGGAGGTTTGCAATGGCGGAAATTAACACGAACATTATTTTAGATGGAATCACTCTGGCCTTGCGAAAGGCCTTTCCTGAAAGTCATATCGAGTCTGGCACAGTAAAGCAGGGGCTTCGGCCGCCTGCTTTTATTGTGCTTTTGGTAAACGCCGAAGTCCTGGACTATCCGGCGCAGCGTCAAAAGAGACTCCCTCGCTTTGACGTCCTTTACTTTCCAAAGGCCGGACGAGAAGAGTGCTACCGTGTAGCCGATACCCTCTGTGAAGAGCTCAAGCTCATCGACCTGCCGGGGGGCGATAAGCTGCGCGGCACGGATATGAGCTTTGAGGTCACTGCCGGCGTGCTGCATTTCCTCGTCTCGTATAATCACTTTGCTCGTACAGAGATCAACGAGACCCTGATGGGCACGCTGAAAATTGAGCAAGGAGGAAAGTAATATGGCTAAAGCCTCTACTGCGGCAAAGGCTGCAGTTCCTAAGCACTCGAAAGAGCAGCTGCTCAGGTCTAACCGATACGCGAACCGGCGCGACCTGATTGGCGCCCTTTTGGAGGACGATAAGCAGTATACCCTCGCTGAGGTCGATACTGCGATCGATAACTTTATGAAAGGTAAGGTGAAATAATATGGCCCTTGGCGGTGGAATCTGGGCAGTACAGAACAAGGTACTCCCCGGTACTTATATCAACTTTTCCAGCGTGGCTAAGGCGTCCGCTACCCTCTCCGAAAGAGGCTATGCGGCTATGCCTCTGGTGCTGGACTGGGGCCCCGATAACACGGTTTTCGCCGTGACGAGCGGGGACTTCCAGAAGAACAGCCTCAAGCTGTTCGGTCACCCGTATACCGATAAGGCTCTGCAGCCCCTGCGTGAGCTGTTCCAGTATACGCAGACCCTTTACGCTTACCGCCTGAACGGCGGCGGCGCGAAAGCTACGTGCGAGTTCTGCACCGCACGCTATTCCGGTGTTGCCGGCAATAAAATGTTTGTGGTTATCGCTGCAAATGCCGATCAGCCGAGTCTCTTTGACGTCAGCCTGTACTATGACACCACTCTGCTTGACATGCAGACGGTCGACGCGGCTACCGCATTGAAGGACAACGACTTTGTCACCTGGAAGTCTGAGGCCGTGCTGAAGGCAACCGCGAAGACCCCGCTCGCGAGCGGCACGAACGGTACTGCAAACTCTTCTGCGCACCAGGCTTTCCTGGACAAGCTGGAGAGCTACAGCTTCAACACGCTCGGCTGTCCTTCCGATGACCCGACCACAATTAAGCTGTACGTCAACTACACGAAGCGCCTCCGCGACGAGATCGGCGCGAAGTTCCAGACGGTTATCTTCAACCTGTCTACCAATGAGAAGATCGGAGACTATGAGGGCGTTATCGAAGTCGGCAGTAATGTGACGGGCTATGATGAGAGCATTCCCGGCATGGGTCAGTACGGCCTTGTGTATTGGATGACCGGCGCGTCTGCTGGCTGCGCAGTCAATAAGTCCAATACCAACAAGAAGTATGACGGCGAGTTGACCGTCAACACCGACTACACCCAGGCCGAACTCGAGGCCGCGATCAAGAGCGGGCGCCTGATGTTCCACAACGTCAATGGAGAGACCCGAATCCTGGAGGATATTAACTCCCTGGTCACTGTCTCCGACACGAAGGGCGACGTATTCAAGTCTAACCAGACTATCCGCGTCTGCGATCAGATCGCCAATGACACGGCCGTGCTCTTCAATACCCGCTACCTGGGTACCGTGCCGAACGACGCGGCAGGCAGAGTCGCTCTGTGGAACGACATTTGCAAGCTGCACCAGGACCTTGAGTCTATTCGTGCAATCGAAGACTTTGACCCCGACAGCGTGACCGTTGAGCAGGGCGACACGAAGAAGGCTGTTCTCTGCATTGTGAAGAACCTGAACGTCGTGAACGCTATGGCTCAGCTCTATATGTCTGTCATCATCATGTAAGAAGGAGGTTTGAACTATGAATCAGCCTATTATGAACGCGCTTGACGCGGTTGCAGGCTCTCAGGCCTCTGCGTATATCACCATGGCCGACGGAAACAGATATTGCTTTATGCAGCTCTACTCCTTCGAGTCCAATATGGAGATCAACGTGGCCGAGGTTCCTATCCTCGGCAAGTCCGGTAAGGGAAACAAGCCCACCGGCTGGACCGGTACCTGGAGCGGCACCGCCCACTATAACCAGTCTGTCATCAGAAAGATGTTGCTCGAGTACAAGAGAACCGGCTTTATGCCGACCTTCGACATTCAGGTTTCCAACGAGGACCCGACCGCTTCTGTCGGTCGTCAGACGATTATCCTGAAGAACTGCCTCACTAAGGGCGGTATCCTTGCGAAGTTCGACGCCGACGCCGAGACCCTGGACGAGGAGCTTGAAGGCACCTTCGACGACTGGGAAATGCCTGAGACCTTTAGCTTGCTGAACGGCATGCAGTAAACGACACAAAAAACAGGAGGTAATTATTTATGGCTAAGAATCTGACTGCGTTCCTTGCTCAGAACGCAAAGAAGGTCGACAACGTTACTTTTATCGCGTCCGACCGTTTCGTGGACCCTGATACCGGCGAGGCAATGCCCTGGGAAATCTGCTGCATTACTGCCGCAGAGAACGCCTCTCTCAGAAAGTCCTGTATGCGCACGATCCCCGTGCCTGGCCGTAAAGGCCAGTTCACCCAGGACTTTGACGCGAACGCCTACCTCGCAAAGGTCTCCGTTCGCTGCACGGTGTTCCCTAATCTGAACGACGCCGAGCTGCAGCAGAGCTACGGCGTTATGGGCGCAGAGCAGCTGGTTACCACCATGCTGACCCCCGCCGAGTTTGAGGACTACTCTACGAAGGTTCTGGAGGTCAACGGCTTCCAGTCCGGCGAGGAAATGGTGGAAGACGCAAAAAACTAATACTTGAAGACGACCCCGAGGCGAGTTACGTCTACTACTGTCTTCACAAGTTCAAATGGCCGCCGAACGTCTTTCTTGACTTAGACCCTTATACGCAGGCTTTTATCATAGCCGCGATCGATATTAAGGTTGAACAGGAAAAGAAAGAGGCGGCAAAAATAAAGCACAAGAAAAAATAAACGGCGGCGCAGAGTGGTTTGGGGCTCCGCTCCGCCGCTTTTTTCTTAGAAAGGAGGGCCTATGGCACTTATCAAGTCGCAGCTTGTTCTGGTCGACGGCATGACTGCACCGCTGAGAAGCATTCACCGAGCAATGAACTTGGCGCTAAACAGCTTTGAGTCCATGCAGACCGCTTCTGGGCGCGCAGTCGATACCCGCTCCTTCCAGACGGCGCGTGAAGAGCTTGCTCGGATGGGCGCTCAGCTTGAAGAAGTCGAGAACCAGACGCGTAGAACCAGCGGCGCAGCAGAGTCTATGAAGTCGAAGTTTATGCACGCGGCCGCGGCGGTCGGCGCTGCGCTGTCGATCAAGAATATTATCGGCCTTGCGGACGCCATGACGCAGACCGAGGCGCGGCTGAACCTGATTACCGGCGACCTTGAAAAGACTGCGGCGCTACAAGACCAGATCATGGCCTCCGCAAACAGGTCCCGCGCTGCCTACCAGAGCACGGCCGACGCCGTTGCGAAGATGGGTATCATGGCAAAAGACGCCTTTAACAATACAGACGAGCTCATCGCCTTCACCGAGCTTATCAATAAGCAGTTCACGATTGCGGGCGCTTCTGCGGCCGGTCAAGAGGCTGCAATGATGCAGCTGACTCAGGCTATGGCCTCCGGCGTGCTGCGAGGTGAAGAGCTCAACAGTATCTTTGAGCAGGCGCCTACGATCATTCAGACGATTGCCGATCACCTCGGTGTATCGGTTGGAGAGATTCGGGCTATGGCTGCTGAGGGCCAGATCACGGCGCAGGTTGTTAAAGATGCCATGCTTAGCTCTGCGGATGAAATCAACGCACAGTTCAGCGCTATGCCTTATACCTTCTCTCAGGTCTGGACGATGATGCAGAACATTCTGCTCGAGGCGTTCGGTCCTTTGATTCAGGTTATCGGCGCAGGCGCGCAGTGGATTTATGAGAACTGGGCGGCGATCGAGCCTGTGCTCGTCGGCGTGGCTACGGCGGTCGCGATTCTTACCGCAGCGTATCTCGTTCATACCGCGGCCACCTGGCTCCAGGTTGAGGCGAACCGAGCCCTTATCATCTCGCTGCTTTCTAACCCGATTCTCTGGATTGCGGTAGCGATTGGCATACTCGTAGGCATGATCTATAAGTGGATTCAGTCTGTCGGAGGTCTCCGTAATGCCTGGAACCTCTGCACGCTCGCATTGATCGTCGGCTGGAATGCAGTTAAGCGCGCGTTCTTCGTCGGCGTGTACTGGGTCATGGACCTGGTCGCAAAACTCCAGCTCTGCTGGCAGAAGGCCGGTGTTGCGATTGCGAACTTTATGGGAAACATGAAGGTCTCCGTTCTGACGATTTTGCAGAATATGATTAACGGCGCGATCGATCTTATCAATAAGTTCATCGGGCTGCTGAACAAGCTCCCTGGGGTCAATATTGAGGCGATCGAGCACGTCACCTTCGCGGCGACAGCCGCCGCAGAGAACGAGGCCGCAAAGGCTGCGAGAGCTGAGGAGCTTGCGAACTTCGAGGCCGAGCTTGCGGCAGCTAAAGCCGGCCGAGACGCGCATATAGACTCCCTGAAAGCTGAGCTCAACTCTTCGGTCAGCGCTTTGCAAAGCGCAAATGCCCAGATGAAGGCGGAAGCCGCGGCGAACAATGCCGCAGAGCAGATGGCGCTTGACGGTATCGGTCAGGACCTGTCTGGCCCTGGAGGTATCAAGGACAGCGCCGGCAGCGCGGCTGCGTCTCTTAAGGAAACCACAGAAGACCTCAAGTATATGCGAGACCTCGCAGAGCAAGAGGCTATCAACCGCTTCACCACCGCCGAGGTCAAGATCGATATGTCCGGCATGACCAACCGTATCGACTCCGACATGGACCTTGACGGCGTGCTGAATACTCTGACTGAGGGCTTTGCCGAGGCTCTGGAAGTCGCTGCTGAGGGGGTGCATGAGTAAATGTATAGCTTTTTCATTGACGGTATGGAGCTGCCGATCGCTCCACAGAAATTAACCGTTAAGATCAAGGGCAACAATAAAACGCTGACCTTGATTAACGAAGGCGATATAAACTTCCTGCGCGCCCCTGGGCTTACTGAGATCACCTTTGACGCGATACTTCCCATGCTGGGACAGTACTCCTTTGCGAACGGCTACCGCCGGCCGGACTCCTACCTGAACAAGCTGGAGAGCCTTATGACCGGCAAGGAGCCGTTTCGCTTCCTGGTGAGCCGTGTGTCTCCCTCTGGAAGACTTTTATATGACACGAATATGAAAGTAAGCCTTGAGAATTACACGGTCACAGAGGACGCCACAAAGGGCCCAGACGTGACTGTCTCTATCACGCTCAAGCAGTATATCAGCTACTCGACGAAGACCGTCACTGTAGTAAAGCCAAAGCCTGAAAAAAAGCCCGTTGTTCAGCAGAAGAAAAAGCGAGAGACCTCCAGCGCGCCGAAAGTCAAGACCTACACGGTTAAGTCCGGCGACTGCCTTTGGAATATCGCTAAGAAGTATTACGGCAACGGCGCGCAGTACACAAAAATCTATAACGCGAATAAGGGAAAGATCAAGAATCCGAACCTTATTTATCCGGGGCAGGTGTTGACGATTCCATGAAAATAGACCTGATTATTCAAAACGGCAGCACTGTCTACTACCCTATCATCGAGGAGGGTATCACGCTTGAGTGGGACCGTAAAGGTACTCCAGGCAAGCTCAAGTTTTCCTGTATCAAGGACGACGTTCTTTCCTTCCAGGAGGGAAACCCTGTAAAGCTATCCGTCGACGGGACGGATATTTTTTATGGTTTCGTGTTTGAAAAGAGCCGGTCCGGCCGGACGCCGTACCTCATTGAGGTTACGGCCTACGATCAGCTCCGCTACTTCAAGAACAAAGACACCTACGTCTACTCCAACAAGAAGGCGAACGAGGTCATTAAGATGATCGCTGAGGACTTTGGCCTGAAAACAGGAAAGCTGGAGGACACTGAGCACGTCATTGAGTCCCGCACCGAGGACAACGCTACGCTCTTCGATATTGCGCAGAACGCGCTGGACGAAACGCTCCAGGCTAAGACAAAGCTCTTCGTTCTTTATGATAATGTCGGCAAGCTGACGCTGCAAAACATTGAGAACATGAAGCTAAACCTCTGTATCGATATGGACACGGCTGGCAACTACAGCTACTCCAGCTCGATCGACCGCCAGACTTATAACCAGATCAAGATCACTTTTGAGAATAAGAAAAGCGGTAAGCGCGAGGTGTTCATAGCGAAAGACAGCGCAAATATCAACAAGTGGGGCCTTCTGCAGTACACCGACAAGGTGGAGATCGCCACAAACGGCGCAGCAAAAGCAGAGGCTCTTTTGAAACTCTATAACACAAAGACCCGTTCCCTGTCTATCTCCGACGCGCTCGGAGATATTCGGGTCCGGGCCGGTTCGTCCGTCATTGTGAAGCTCGGGCTCGGCGACATCAATATCCAGAGCTATTTGCTTGTGGAGAAGGTAACGCATAAGTTCAAGCAGAATCAGCACCTGATGGACCTGAAATTGCGAGGTGGTACATTTGTCGCCTGATATGACCGGATTCCTTGGAGACGTAAAACGCGCCGCCGTCGAGGCTGTTAAGGCTGGCAAGCCCTTCGCCTTTGTACTCGGCAAGGTAACCAGCGCCGCGCCGCTCAAAGTGCAGGTAGACCAGAAACTGGAGCTTACCGAACAGCAGCTTATCCTGACGAACGCGGTCAGAGATTACACGGTCCGCATGACTGTCGATCACCAGACCGAAGACACGTCCGGCGGCAGCGGCGATGCAGCTTTTGCCAGTCACAAGCATGCCTACAAGGGTACAAAGGTCTTTCGTGTTCACCTTGCGCTCAAGGCTGGTGAGCAGGTCCTTTTGCTGAGGGCTGACGGTGGGCAGAAGTTTATTATTTTAGACAGAGTGGAGGCGCCGAAATGATTCCCAAAACAGACGACGACCTCCTGACGCTGGAGGTCGAGACTCAACCGAGTCTCACTTACGCTCTGGATATTGAGCATGGGCGTATTCGCGGCATGGTCGATAACCTCGAGTCCCTAAGACAAGCGATCTATCTGATTCTCAGTACAGAGCGCTATGCGTACCTGATTTACTCCTGGGACTACGGGGTGGAACTCGTCGAGCTGATCGGCAAGCCGAAAGAGTACGCGCTCCCAGAGATTAAGCGTTGTATTACAGAAGCCCTGCTGCAGGACGACCGCGTTACTGCAGTAGACGGCTTTGAGTTTGAAACCGGAAAAGAGACTGTTCACGTTACCTTTACCGTGCACAGCATTTTCGGTGACCTGGAGGTGGAAACTGATGTACGAAGATAAGACCTATGAGGCGATTCTTCAAGAAAAACTGGCGCGAGTAGCCTCGAGCCTTGACAAGCGCGAGGGCTCTATCATTTTCGACGCGCTTGCGCCGAACTCGCTGGAAAGCGCGATGATCTATGTCGCCCTCGATACTGTACTCAACGAGACCTTCGCTGACACAGCAAGCCGTGACTACCTTATCAAGCGCTGCAGCGAGAGAGGCATTACGCCTTTGCCCGCTACTGCGGCGGTCGGTATCGGCGACTTTAGCATGGAGATTCCTATCGGTACTCGGTTCTCCTGCGATAAGTATAACTGGGTTGTGACCGAGAAAATCTCGTCCATGAAGTACTACCTCAAGTGCGAGACTGCGGGTGCAGACCCGAACAGCTACACAGGCCAGCTTATCCCCATTGAGTATATCGAGGGCCTTGCTACGGCAGAACTTACCTCGATTGCGATCAACGGCGAGGACGAGGAAACGACTGAAACTCTGCGCCTTCGCTACCTCAACAGCTTTGAGAACCAGTCCTATGGGTTTAACCGCGGGCAGTATGTGGAAGTAACTGAGGCTCTGCCCGGCGTCGGCGGCTGTAAGCCATACCGAGCCTGGAAAGGTCCTGGTACGGTCAAGCTCGTTATCACGGACAGCGACTACAAGCCGCCTTCCAGTACTCTGGTTGAGAAGGTGCAGACCGCGATTGACCCCACGCAGAACCACGGCGAGGGTATCGGCCTTGCCCCGATTGACCACGAGGTTACGATCGTTGCCGCGACCGGCACCACGGTCAATATCTCTACTACATTGACTTTCGCCCCTGGCTGGAACCTGGAAGAAAGCCTCACCTATATCGAGGACGCTATCGACGCGTACTATCGAGAGCTCAATTCTACCTGGGCACGAGAGGCTAACTTAATCGTGAGAATCTCGCAGATCGAGTCCCGCCTTCTGGCGCTCTCCGGCATTGTAGATATTTCCGGCACGACTCTGAACGGTCAGGCCGGAAACCTCACTCTTGATAAGGACGCGGTTGCAGTGAGGGGGTCGTTCTCCGGTGCGTAACTTCAATAATATCAGAACGATCGACCTCGGAGAGTACTTGCCTGAAGTGCTGAAAGATGTTCAGGAAATGCGGGCGATCATGGAGGCTGAGACCCCGGAAGTCCAGGCTATCTGGGACGCCTGCGAAGACTGCATGAATGACCAGTTCATCATGGAGGCGACTGAAAACGGCGTTGCTCGCAGAGAGAAAATGCTGAAGATCACGCCCTTCGCCACGGACACCCTGGACGACCGCAAGCTCAGGCTGCTCAGTAGGTATAACGAGAATATTCCGTACACCAGAAGGAGCCTGGAGGCTCTTCTGGAGTCCCTTTGCGGCGCGGGCGGGTATATTCTCGCGATCAATACGGCGACCTTTACGGTGAACGTGAAGGTCGCTCTTACTGTTAAAAAGCAAGAGACGATCATTGCAGAAACCCTTGAGCGAATCTTGCCCTATAACATGGTTTTCAGCGTTGAGCTTCTTTATAACACCTGGGGCCAGATCAAGGCCTATACCTGGGCAGAGCTAAAGAAACTCACCTGGAGAGAAATCAAAGAGGAGGTACTTCCGTAAATGGCTACGTACACGAAAAACTACAACCTGATAAAGCCGGCGCCTGAAGACTTCGGCGACGTTGCAGACCTTAATGCGAACGCCGATAAGGTCGACGAGGTTCTCAAGAAAAAGGCTGATCTCGACGCCGGCGGCAAGCTGCCGGCTGAGCAGCTGCCTACGCTCAGCTATATCCCGGCATCCGAAAAAGGCAAGGCCGGAGGCGTCGCCTCGCTCGGCCAGGACGGCAAGGTTCCCGCCGGGCAACTGCCGTCGCTCGACTACATTCCCAATAACCAGAAGGGCCAGCCGGACGGCGTTGCGTCCCTTGGCTCTGACGGTAAAGTCCCTTCTGGGCAGTTGCCTTCCCTGGACTACATTCCCACCGCGCAGAAGGGTGCAGCGAATGGCGTTGCGACTCTCGACGGGAACAGAAAGGTTCCAGTTGCGCAGATTCCTGAGCTCGACTATATTCCTACAAGCCAGAAAGGTACCGCGGGCGGTGTGGCCACACTTGGCGCCGACGGCAAGATTCCTGAGTCGCAGCTCGGCGCGGTCGGCGTGCCTCCGCAAATCATCGTTACTGTTCCGAGCGGGAGCGCGGTCACCTGTAAAAGTGGCTCTAAGACGTTGAGCGCTACGAGCACCGGCACGGTGACCTTTGCCCTTCCGGCTTATGGCACCTGGACAGTGACCGCTACGCTGAACGGTCAGACCGCAACTGAGAACGTTGTTGTCGATGATGTAAAGCAGTATCGCTTGTCTCTGGCCTACTTCTCTGCGACTCTGCGCGTGACCTCTGAGTCTGGCGCGACCGTAACCGCAACTGGTCCTAAAACCGTTTCGGGGACTGTCCCGTCTAACGGCGTGCTGGACCTGAAGATCACCGCCCCCGGCACTTACGCGGTCTCCGCTTCTAAGTCCGGCGAAAAGACCGAGACTGTTTCCGTCCAGATCACCAACTCCGGCCAGACCTATACCGCAGAGTGCCTGTTCTTCAACAAGGTTCTCGCAAATAACACCTGGGCGCAGATCAGCAAGGCCTCTGCCGCCGGCAAAGCCTCCACCCTTTGGAAGGTGGGCGACGAGAAGAATATCAGCGTCAACGGCGAGACCCTTACCCTTGTGATCGTGGGCTTCGGTCATGATGATCTTGCGGGCGGCGGTAAAGCTGGTATCACCTTCGGCTTGAAACACCTGATGAAGGACCAGCGTCAGATGAACAGCTCGAGTACGAACAGCGGCGGATTCCCAGGTTCTGCTATGTATTCCTGGCTCCAGAATACACTTCTGAAGCAGCTGCCCTCTGACCTGCAATCTGTACTGAAGAGCGTGAACAAGAAAACTTCTGCCGGTAGCGCAAGTTCGACGATTAACACGAATGCCATGAAGCTGTTCCTCTTTTCTGAGCAGGAGATTTTTGGCTCGAAGACCTACTCGACCGGAAACGAGGGTGCGCAGTACCCGTACTTTGCAACTGCCGGCAATCGTATCAAGCACCTTGCCAACGGCACAGGGTCTGCGAATTGGTGGTGGGAGCGTTCTCCTTATGCGAGCAGCTCCAACGGCTTCTGCTATGTGGACAGCAGCGGCTACGCCAACGTTAACTACGCCGTCAACTCCAGCGGCGTTTGCTTCGGCTTCTGTGTTTAATCTACTATCTATAGTAAATCCGGGGCCCTTGTGGCCCCGGTAGGAGGTGAAAGCCAACTATGTCAGTATATAAAGCACTGCGAGGGGACAGCTCGGTCCAGTTCGTAGAGACCGCGCGCAAGCTCGCTGTGCACACCCGAAAATGCTGCCTGAAGATGCCGAAAAGATATACCTTTTACGGCGCTCAGGAGCTCAGCGCTCTCGCCGATACCGTATACAATGAGGTTAAAATGGCGAACAGCGTTTTCCCCGGAAACCAGCATGAAGCACAGCTTCGCAGAGATCACCTGATCGAGGCCAACGCTACCTTGCAAGCCCTGATCGGCCAGCTCGGTATTATGTCCGACCTCTTGAAGCAGAACCCTGAGAAGCTGCGCTGGCTGGATAACGCCCTCGAGGAGTGGGCGTCGCTGATCGCCGAAGAGGCTAAGCTCATTTCCGGCGTCAAAAAGTCAGACAGGGAAAGATTCAAAAATCTTCCTTAGCTGATATATGGGTCCAGCCATGATACTGTTGTCTTTGTGCTGCGAATTGGTGGTGGGAGCGTTCTCCTAATGCGAGCAACTCCAACAACTTCTGCAATGTGAACAGCAACGGCAACGCCAACAATAACAACGCCAACAACTCCAACGGCGTTTGCTTCGGATTCCATAAGGAATCAGGTCCGACATAGTAAGCGGTAAACAACCGCCGAACTCAGTACCTTTATGGAAGGATGACTGGTACCCTGCCTTTAGGCTAAAACACTCCTTTGATGTAGTCGCTCGGACGCTGCTTGCATGGCACGGTTTACGCGGACCGTGTTTCATGGGCGGTACTACTATGCAGTTACCTTTTTCGCGTGAGATTCAGCATTACTGTACGAAGGGGACAATTTTTATTTTATGACAAGCGAAGAACGACACGAGGCCCGCTATCAAAGGCGGGTCAAAAGACGACAAGAAAGACGCCTTGCGCTCAGCAGATCATGCGGAGACTTTGAGGACGTCTTTTCTTATGAAAATCTATATCAATCCGGCCATATCTGCTGCCGCGGGGTTGGCTGGAAAAGCTCTACTCAGATGTACCGCTTTAACCTGGTTACGAATACGGCTGCTACGCGCCGCGCGCTTCTTGACGGGACCTATAAAAGCCGAGGCTTTATCGAGTTCGACCTCTGGGACCGAGGGAAAATGCGGCACATCAGGAGTATTCATATCAGCGAGCGCGTAGTCCAAAGAACGCTCTGCGACAAGGTAGTCAACCCTACTCTCAAGCCCTCGTTCATCTACGACAACGGCGCGAGTACGGAGAACAAAGGTATCGACTTCGCCCTCAACCGTCTTACCTGTCACCTGCAAAGGCACTACAGGAAGCACGGCCAGGACGGGTATGTCCTGCTTTTTGACTTCTCCAACTACTTTGCGAACGCCCAGCACTGGCCTGTCAGCAGAGAACTCGCAAAGCGGATTCATGACGTACGAATCAGGGCCCTCGCAAATGAGTGCCTTGATAACTTCGGTCCGGTCGGGTACGGCCTGGGAAGTCAAATCTCCCAGACTGCCGCGCTTATGCTGCCGAACAAGCTCGATCACTTTATAAAGGAAAAGCTCGGCATTAAGGGCTACGCAAGGTACATGGACGACGGCTATCTGATTCACACGAGCAAAGAGTACCTGCAAAAGTGTCTCGTGCAAATGCAGGAGGTCTGTGCGTCTCTCGGTATCATTCTGAACACGAAGAAGACGAAGATCAAGCGGCTCAGCGAGGGTTTCAAGTTCCTGCAGGTTCGTTTCAAGTTGACTGAAACCGGGAAGGTCCTTCGCAAGATGAGCTATGAGACCATTAAGAAAATGCGGCGCAAGCTCAAGAAGTTCAAACTCTGGAACGAAGTCGGCCGAGTCGTGAAGATCGGCGGTAAGTTCATCCGCAAAGTCTTTCCGCTCTCTGATATTTGCGGGGCCTATGAAAGCTGGCGCGGACACATGAAACGCGGCAACAGTTTCCATGCCGTTCAACGCATGGACCTGTACTTTAAGAAGTTGTTCGGGTTCCACCCGAATAATAAAACGGAATGGAGGAAAGCGCTATGTACCTAATCACGAACTCCGCAAAGCTCATTGTGGAAATCTGCAATCATCCCTGCTACGTTCGCAGGCAGTCTAACGGCGTCGTTATCCTCAGCGACCAGGAGCACGCTGACGCGATCTATTCTAACGACTCCGATACCTTCTGGCCTATTGAGCGCATCGGCTATCTCTGCGACAGCCACACCCTCGTTGAGGTCGAGAGCGTTCCCAACGGCGTAACCGCAGGTTACTACTTCTACCACGCCGGGGAGTTCTATACGACCGAGGCGAACCTGAGCGCTCTGGCGAAGGCTAAAGCTCCTGAGCTCGCAAATATTGTCTTTGTAAAGCTGGCAGAGACGGAGCAGCTGGACGATACGACCTTGACCGAGCACGCTGAGCAGTTCCCGGCCTGGGCTTACCCCGTAAGCTACGCTGCGAAAGCAATCTGTACCTATGAGGGCAAGCTCTACCGCTGCAACCAGGCGCACACGTCTCAGGCTGACTGGACACCGCCCTCTGCGGCAAGCCTCTGGAAACAGATCGGCGACCCTCGCGCTGAGTTCCCGGAATGGTCTCAGCCCCTCGGAGCGCACGACGCCTATAATCTCGGCGACAAGGTATCGCACAACGGCAAGAAGTGGGTCAGCACTGCTGCAAATAATGTTTGGGAACCTGGTGTGTACGGCTGGGAGGAGGTAGTATGACAATTTATCAATGGCTCTGCCTTCTCGGCGCTCCGGCGCTGATCGCGGCAGTATTCAAGTATCTGCACTCGCTCGTTAAGAAGAACGCCACTGACACAGCCGCAGTGAAGGCGGGGCTGCAGGCTCTGCTCAGGGCGCAGATGATTAACGACTATAACAAGTGGGACGACCGCGGCTACGCACCGATCTACGCAAGAGAGAACTTTGAGAATTGCTGGAAGCAGTACCACTCTCTCGGCGTCAACGGCGTCATGGACGACCTTCACAACAAGTTCCTCGAGCTGCCGGTCCAGCCTCCGGATGCGAACTAAAAAACGAGAGTTCTCTAAAGTACTGATCGCCTCAGTAGGAGCCGTTACGCTTGTCGTGACGGCTTTTACTTTGGTGGTCGTATGGAGAACCGGCGACACTTCGCCGCTCGCTTACCTAATTCCCGCCGTCTTTGCCGAGCTGGCGACTGCTACCGGCTTTTACTACAGCAAGGCAAAGGCAGAAAACCGAATCAAGCTCCGCAAGAAGTATGGGGCTGATATTTATAACGACTCAAAGGAGGTATAACCTATGCTGGAAAGTTTGACTCAAAACCTTATCAATATCGGCTGGGCAATGCTGATCTTCCTCGCTGCGTACCTCGCGAACGTAGCTTTCTCCCTTTGGTACAATATCAAGATTCTGCATGAGCCCTTTGACCGAGACAAGCTGATCGCCAGCGGCCTGAAGATTCTGACCTTCGTTGTCGGGCTGACGCTGCTCTGTACGTCGATCACTGCGCTGCCGCTATTTGCTACTCAGGTCGGCTGGGCAATTCCTGAGGAGTACTCTGACCTCTTCGCTGACCTCGTGATTATCGGCTCTGTGCTGCTCGTCTCCTGCAAATATATTAAAGAAGCCTACACTAAGTTTACTACTATTTTGAATACGCAAACGCCGGAGCCCGAAGAGCCTACGAATGTTATCGGCTTTGCCGTAAGAGAGGAGAATGAAAATGAGTAACAGTAAACTTATCTCTTATACGAAAATCTCTCCGAACAGGACAAGCCCCAGAAACCACAAGATCGACACCGTGACTATTCATTGCGTGGTCGGTCAGTGTTCCGTGGAGACCCTGGGCAATATCTTTGCGCCTACCTCCAGACAGGCGTCCTGCAACTACGGTATCGGCGCAGACGGTCGTATCGGTATGTATTGCGAGGAGAAGGACCGCTCCTGGTGCTCCTCCAATGCCGCAAATGATAACCGTGCGATCACGATCGAGGTCGCCAGCGATACCAAACACCCTTACGCGGTCAACGCCAAAGCCTACGCCGCTTTGATCGACCTGCTCGTTGATATTTGCAAGCGCAACGGCATTCCCCGCCTTGTCTGGTCTACCAGCAAGGCTGACCGCGTGAACCACAAGAACGGCTGCAATATGACCGTACACCGCGACTACGCCAATAAGTCTTGCCCTGGTGAATATCTCTACTCCAGGCACGCCCAGATTGCCTCTGAGGTCAACAAACGCCTCGGGAGTACAGATACCAGGCCCCAGCCTGAAAAGGTCCTGTACCGCGTTCAGACTGGCGCGTTCCGCAATAAGGCAGGCGCCGAGGCGCTGCTCCAGCAGGTCAAGGCTAAGGGCTTTGATACTTATATGGTAAAGGTCAACGGCCTGTATAAGGTTCAGGTCGGTGCGTTCGCGCAGAAGTCCAATGCGATCGCTATGGCTGCTAAGCTGAAAGCCGCCGGCTTTAGTACCTATGTCGTCTCTGGAGGCGGTAAGTCTGTCGAGGAGATCGCCCGCGAGGTTCTCCAGGGCAAATGGGGCAACGGCGCAGATCGTAAAGCCCGGCTTAAAGCTGCCGGCTACGACTACGCAGAGGTTCAGGCAAAAGTAAATACGCTCGTCTAATTAAAGAGGCCGAGGCCGTTCCTTCGTGGAACAGCTTCGGCCTCTTTTACTATTTGCGGTAGAACCGCATCGGAAACTCCGCAGAATCCCGGCGGTTTAGCGCGCTCCCTTTTATTACCAAACACGGTACAATAATAATGTCAGGTGGATAACCCTGGCAAATAAAAGAGCCCTTGCAGGTAGCGACTGCAAGAGCTCAGAAAGGAGGAAGCGCCTATGAGTGAGGGCTTCACCCCGGACGGCTATTACGCCGCCTGCGTCGATGGCACCTGGATAACCTTTATCACCTATGAAGAGTATCTGGAGTACATCGACAGCTAAACCTCAAACGCTCGAGAGCCTGGCCGGCCGTAAGGCCGGCTGGGTTCGAGAGTGTTTATATATTATACCGCGTTCCTTTGGAAAAGTAAACACCGTAAGAACTGCATACTGAAAGCAGTAAAACCTCGGTTGTTTCGTCGGCTCCCAAAAACAGTAACTTGCGGCATAATAAATAATGTCAAGAGGATAAAGGAGGCAAACAAAATGAAAGTTTGGTTTTGTGGTGAGTTCGTCAACATGACTATCGGTCAGAACGTTACTGTGTTTCGCTGTGGCAGCGGGCATACCACCTTTGGTGAAGCCGCAACATTGATTAGAACTACGGCTAAGAACCTTGTGTTTGAGACCCAGTCTGGCGCGATCGTTAAGACCGATAGAGAAAACCTTAATAAGGTCGTTGGTAAAGCTGCTGCTGAAGGCTACTGCGTAACCACAAAGGCGCCCAATCAGTTTACGGATATGATTTATGAAGAAGTCCGTTTCTGGGACCACAAAACTTGTTCCTTTGTCAAGAAGTAAGCACTCACCTTCAAAAAGTAAGCGTTTTTGCAAGTAAGTCAACAAGAAAGTCAAGTCTACTTGCAGAAACGCAAGTTTTTCATCAATTTACTTTAATTATCTACCGTATTAAAGGAGGCAAATCAAAATGAAATACTGGCTTGTTATTACTAAGTTCTTTGACTCTGGACGAGTTAAAGTAAATATCGCTCCTGTCGAAGCCGAAAGCAAGCCCGCAGATGGTATGCGGGAAAACGCCATGTGCGATGAATATCACGACTACTTCGAGACCTACGAAGAAGCCGCGGCGTGGGCTCAGCAAGCAAGGGAGGCATAAATATGGCTAAACGAGTAGGGTCGCAGAGCGACCAGCCCTTTATCAAGCTCTATCGTGAGCTTACATACCGCTGGACTCCCTGGGAGGTCTGGCAGGACTTCGTTACAATGTTCGCCTGCTCGATCTCGAATGCAGTCGAGAAGCTGCACTTTGATGATCGCGAGGCGATGTACCTCAAGCGAATCCAGAAGTACAACGCCAAAGAGCAGGAAATCTTTCCGCAGCTCGCAGCAGAGGTTGTGCTTGCCCTGGAGAAGAATCCAGAGCAAGACTTCCTCGGTAAAATCTTTATGGAGCTCGGCTTGAGTAACGACTCCGGCGGCCAGTTCTTTACTCCGTACAACGTCTGCCAGATGATGGCTGAAATGACTATCGGCAACGTTGTGCCGCAAGTTAAAGAGCGCGGCTACATTACGATCAATGACCCCGCCTGCGGCGCTGGCGCGACCTTGATCGCAGGAGTTCATGCCGCAGCTAAACCGCTTATGAAGGCCGGTTTCAACTGGCAAAACCATATTCTTGTCACCGCGCAAGATATTGACTACACCGTTGCGCTGATGTGCTATATCCAGCTTTCGCTACTCGGTGTGGCAGCTTATATCAAGGTAGGAAATACCTTTACCGAGCCTATGTGCCCAAAAGATACCCTGGAGAACTACTGGTTCACGCCCATGTACTGCTCCGAGGTATGGACGATCAGACGGCTTTTCAAGGGCAAGACGCTCTTATAAGCAAATATATTTAGGAGGTTTTTTATTATGGCAACTATTACAACGAAAGAGACTCGCATGTTTGACTGGCGTAACCCCGGCGTGCTCAAGGTCGGCGACGAGATCACCGAGACCCTGGAAGACGGCCGCGAGGTCGTGTTCGTCGTCATGGACTACGGCGTGATCGGTTTGAAAGGTCTGCTCGGCTGGCACCAGATGAATAAGACCTGGACCAACAAGGGCGGCTGGCTCGCCAGCGACATGCGCCGCTACCTCAACGAGGAAGTTATTGAGCTGCTGCCCGATGACCTGCTCGCTGCAATCAAGCCGCGCAAGTTCGGCGACGAAGAAGATCGCCTCTGGCTCTTCTCTGAAGTCGAGATTTTCGGTGAGCATATCTGGGGCGCCGGTGACGAGGGCGACAAGCAGCTCGAGTACTTCAAGAACCCGATCAACCGTGTCAAGTTCGATGAGGACGGAGATGCGTATTGGTGGTGGGAGCGTTCGCCTAATGCGGGCAGCTCCAACAGCTTCTGCGCTGTGAGCAGCAACGGCAACGCCAGCAATAACTACGCCAACCTCTCCGGCGGCGTTTGCTTCGGCTTCTATATCTAATCTGCTATCTATGAATCCGCGGGGCCTTGTGCCCCGCGGAGAAAGGAGAATACCCTTATGGGATTGAAAGACTTGAGAGAGGCAAGGAACCTCTCACGCGCTGAACTGTCAAAGGTCAGCGGTATCCGCTATCAGAAAATCCGCGATATTGAGGTTGGCATTATCAAGCCGGAAAACATTACCCTCAAGACTGCGATCAAGCTGGCTCAGGCTCTCGAGTGTGACCCTGCCGAACTGATGAAACCTGATCGAGAGGTGAGCGCTGAGTGATTATTGACGGCAAAGCCGCCGCGGCTGAGATCAAGAACTCTCTCCGTGGCGCAAAAGCAAAGCTCGCAGTTCTTATGGTCGGAGAAGACCCTGCCTCTTCGGTATATGTTCGCAATAAGGAACGCGCCTGCGCAGAGGTCGGGCTCCAGTCCTGCTCTCGCAGGCTGCCTGCTACCGCGACGACCGAAGAAGTGATCGCGTCAGTCGAGGAGCTGTGCCGCTGGGCGGACGGCGTTCTCGTTCAGCTGCCGCTTCCCGATCATATTGACGCGAAGAAGGTTCTCGGCACAATACCGCCGGAGAAAGACGTTGACGGCTTCCACCCGAACAACCTCGGTCGCCTTATGATCGGCGAGGACGGCCCTGTTCCCTGCACTCCGGCCGGTATCATGCGCCTCCTGGGAGACGTAGCCGGAAAGCATTGCGTTGTAGTTGGCCGCAGCAATACTGTGGGAAAGCCTCTTGCGCTCATGCTGCTGCAAGCTGACGCGACGGTCACAGTATGCCACTCTAAAACGAAAGACCTTGCCGCCTTCACCAGACAGGCTGATGTGCTGATCTCCGCAGTAGGTAAGCCCTGCTTTATTACTGCGGATATGGTGAAGCCTGGGGCGATCGTCATCGATGTAGGAATCAACCGCACGGCAGAGGGTAAGCTCTGCGGCGATGTGGATTTTGGTCCGGTATCGGAGATCGCCTCGGCGATCACTCCTGTACCTGGCGGTGTAGGTCCTATGACCGTCGCAATGCTTCTGGAGAATACTGTGCGTACTAAAAGCAGTAAAACCGCATAGAAAACTCCGCGGAATCCCGGCAGTTTAGCGCGCTCCCATTTCTTACTGATTGCGGTAAAATATAATTGTCAGTTGGAAAACAATGGAAAACTTCAAGGAGGCAATTACAATGAAGGATATGACTATCGTACTTAATAAGAAGATCATCAACAAGGAGACCAACGAGGTCCGCCTGGTCGTCAGCATTGATGAAGCGGAGCGCAAAATCTTTTCTGTTCCCGCCAACGAGCCTGACGCTGAGCCGACCCGCATGGCCGCAGCGAGCTTTGACCGCCGTTGGAAACTCTACGAGGTCACCGAGACTACTGAGGCCGAGGCCCTTGAGACCACTGAGACCGAGGTCCCCGAAATGAAGATGTCCGACGTCGTTACTAAGCTCGAAGGCCTGTTCGACATTCTGAATCGCGTGTACTTCGAGAACGCACTGCCGAAGCCGGTCATCACTGTTCAGTCTACGCCCAAAGCGTACGGCCACTGCTCCACAAAGAAAATCTGGTCGAACGATACCGCAGGTCAGTACGAGATCAATATCGGTGCGGAATACCTCAACCGGCCTTCCGCAAACACTGCGGCGACGATGTGCCATGAGATGGTCCACCTCTACTGCCTGGTGAACGATATTGCGGACACCTGCCAAAAGGGCCGCTATCACAACAAGACCTTCAAGGCCGAGGCTGAGGCCCGTGACCTGGAGATCGGGTATGACCGCACGATTGGCTACTCTCTGACTGAGCCGACTGAGGCCTTTAAGAAGACGCTCGAGGACAACGGCTTTGTGCTGGAAGTTCCTTTCGCCAGAGTCGCTCCTAAGCCTAAGGCAAAGGCTGAGCGCGAAAAGGCTCACAAGTATGTCTGCCCGATCTGCGGTCAGGAAGTCAAGACCACTGCTGACCTGAGCCTGATCTGCGGAGTCTGCGAGGTCCGTATGGAGCGAGCTGATTAAAACAAGCCCAGAACAGCCCGTATCGCGTCCAATCTTATCAGAGGGTAAATCTAAGGGCCCTGCTGGTAAAACGCGATACGGGTCGTCCGGGGCACGCTGGGGGGGAGTAATATGAAAGATGAAAGACACGTCTTCTTTGAAGATGTGCGTGAGAAGGCGATCACTGCGAGGAGTTCTAAGAAGAAACCTCACAGGGGCGGGTGCCGAGTCCCGCAGTACACAGCAAAGGAGATAAGAGAAATGAGCGGACCAGTTCATAAGATCGACCTGGGTAAGCCTATCGCTTACGCAGACTTTAAGGCGCAGCCTGAGACCCTGCAAAAGGAATACGTGAAGAACATTCTTGCGAACTATAAAGTAGGAATGTCCGCGATCGCCGATTTGCTTGGCGTTCCTGTCTCGACCTGCACGTCCAGACTTCACAAGCTGGGGTTCAGCTTCCTGAGAGGCTTCAAGCCTGTTCGTGAAGACCTGGAAAGGTTTAGAGAGGACTTTGGCCTGACCGAGCGCGTTGCGCCGACAAAAAAAATGACTTTGGAGAATGTGCAGCTCTGCTTTACTGGAATCCTCGACGCGGGGCAGCTTGCAAAGCAGCTTAGGGCCTTCGTCCCTGAAAATCAGCTCTGCCGTATCTCCATTGCAGTCGAGGTAGTCGAGCCCGAGCCCTCTGCTACCGAGCCTGCTACCGTGGAAAGTGCTTGACGTATAAGGCTTTTTGGAGACTGGTAGTACTTGTAGTCGATAAAACTCAAAAAGATTTTCTGAAAAAGTAAAGGGACAGAGAGCGCAATCACCTTGCCCCTTCGCATTATACGTATATATAGGAAATCTTCGTTCCGTCGACTACATCGACTACCAAAAGAAAAAGAGCAAGCCATTACAGCTTGCTCTTGATCTGGGCCGCAAGTACGAACCCATAAGACAAGGCGATAATTGCCGTCTCAGGGGTTCGACCTGGGATCAAATTGGTGGAGGCGGGGAGAGTCGAACTCCCGTCCGAAAACCCTTCCATGGAAACTTCTCCGGGCGCAGACGGTTATTTCGGGCGGCGTGACCGCCCTGTTCCCCTCGCTCCAGGCAAGCCGACACGCCTGGAGGTCAGGTAAGCTTCATGATTCATGGCCGGCTCAAAGCTTTGCCGGCGCACGTGCACCACTAAACGACGCCTGATCCCGGCTCGTGGTCCTTCCGGGTCAGACGGCCGCCGTTAATCAGGCAGCGTAAGCGTAGTTATCGTTGTTCTTTAATTTATAAAGAATGCCTGTTTTAAGGTGGCCAGGCGCCACCGCCCGCTATTTCCACTTCCGTGTCCCCGTCGAAACCGGTACGCCCCCTCGTCGTCGCAAGCTCCATATCCCTCGCTTCCGGCAAAAGCCGAAAGCTCGCTCATTTCGCTGCTCCTCCTCTCCAAACCGAACCCGCTGCGCTGGGCTTCGGTTTGGGACGGCGGATGCGCCGCCGCTTGGGAGAAAACCGTTCTGGTTTGGGAAAATCAAACGCTGGGCCGTACCGGCGCGCCTTTGCGCGCCGGTACGGAAGACGCTTACTCAGGAAAAATCAGACCTTCTCAGGCTCGGGATAGTCCACGCCGAAGGTGTCCACAGTGACCTTCTTCATCCGCTGGGGCTGGCGGGGCTTGTCGTTCCAGTCCCGCTTGGCGGAGACGATGGCGTCCGCCACCTCCATGCCCTCGATGACCTTGCCGAAGGAGGCATACTGGCCGTCCAGATGAGGGGCCTTCTCCACCATGATGAAGAACTGGCTGCCCGCGGAGTCGGGAGCCATGGTCCGGGCCATGGACAGCACGCCCCGGTCGTGGGTCAGGTCGTTCTGAAAGCGGTTCTGTGTGAACTCGCCCCTGATGGAGTAGCCAGGTCCGCCCATGCCGGTCCCGTCAGGACAGCCACCCTGGATCATAAAGCCGGGGATCACCCGGTGGAAGATCAGGCCGTCATAATAGCCCCTCTGGATCAGGCTGATAAAGTTATTCACCGTGTTGGGCGCCGTCTGGGGATAGAGCTCCGCCTTGATGACGCCGCCGTCCTCCATCTCAATGGTGACAATGGGGTTCTGTGCCATAAAAAGCGCTCCTTTCTGTCACGGCCCAAGGGCCGTCCGCCGGATGATCTCAGTACCGGCCTCTGGATTTCATCGTTCGATCCATCTCACGCTTGGCGTCCCGCTTGGCCGCCGATTCCCGTTTATCATAGAGCTTTTTGCCCTTCGCCAGGCCCAGCTCCAGCTTGACTCTTGGCCCGCGAAAATAGATGGACAGGGGGATCAGGGAGTAGCCGTCCTGCTTGATCCTGGCAAAAAGCTTCAGGATCTCCCGCTTATGCATCAGCAGGCGGCGCTGCCGCAGAGGGTCCTTGTTGAAAATATTGCCTTTTTCATAGGGGCTGATGTGCATCCCAATGACAGACATCTCTCCGTCCTTGATGTGGCAGAAGGAGTCCTTCAGATTCACATGGCCCTGGCGGATGGATTTGACCTCGGTGCCGGCCAGTTCGATGCCGGCCTCATATTTTTCCTCAATGAAGTAGTCGTGGTACGCCTTGCTGTTTTTCGCCACGATCTTGATACCCTCGCCCAGGTCAGGCACCTCCCTCTGGCCGTATGCCGTATTCTGCCCCTCTCAGGGGCCCCAGTATAACATATTTGAGGGGAAAAAACAAGCGAAAGCCGCTGACACGCACCCTCCGCGCGGTCCGGGCAGTTGCTGAGAACAGGACGGAAACAGCTCTATTTGATCTCATAGTCCCGGCCGAACTGAAGCTCTCCAAAGTCGATCCGGGTAGTCTTTTCCAGGTCTTCGTTTTCCTCCGGCTGGACCTTCTGGGCGGGAAACTCGGCGGTGTCGGACAGGTCCTCCGCGCTCTGGCCCTCTTCGGCCTGGCGAACCTTCTCGTTCTCCGCAGCGGCCTCCGCCATGGCCTGGGCCACCAGGCGCTGGACGCTGTCATCAATGTCGGAGACGGCCTCCTCCACCTTTTCCTCCTGCTGGTCGGGGACTGTGGGGACCAGCTGGTCCAGCTGGTCGAGATAGGCCTGGGCCTGGGCGTGGAGGGCCTTCACCTTGGCCACATAGCCAGCGGTCTCCTTCTGGGCCGCGGCCAGGCGGAACTGCTCCGCCTCCGCCTCCTGGCGGATGGAGTCCACCTTCTTCTGTGCCTCCGCGGCGGCCTCCTGAAGGATCTGGTCCCGCTTCTGCTCGGCCTCCTTCACCAGGTCATCCGCCATACGCTGGGCGGTCATCAGGGCCTTCCGCATGGCCTCCTCCGTGGAGCGGTACTCCTCCACCTTCTCCACCAGTACCTTCATTTTGCTTTTCAACACCGCATTCTCGCTGTACAGGGCGCTGTAATCCTCGGTCAGCACATCCAGGAACTCGTCCACCTGGGACATATTATATCCGCCGAAGGACGCCTTGGGAAAGGCGCGCTCGGAAACCTCCTGGGGAGTCAGCATCGTTCATTACCTCCTAATCAAAGCGCCGGTCTCAGCGCAGCACATCTTCCGCGGCTTCGGCCTGCCAGTCAAACGATTGGCTGACCACCGCCGGCTCTCTGTCCTTCCAGGTCACCTGGGTCACCAGCCAGCCCATCCTTTCGGTCTGCTCCCCGTTCCACAGGGGCTGGACCACCTGGATCCCCTGCTCCGCCGGTCCCACGCCGCAAATTTCTCCGGCCCGCTCCGGTGCTCCGGGCTGTTGGACCGTTCCGTCCGTATTCGGGTCCGCCTGGGCGTTCTGCCGGGACAACCACCAGTTCAGATCCAGGTCCTCCGCGTTTCCGGTCTCCGGCACCACTACATGGGCCGTCGTTCCCTCCAGAAGCCCCTGAATGGAGTACTCAGGCGCTTCCAGCCGGACGAAGGAGCCGGTTTCGGGCTCCCAGGAGAGGGCGTATACCGCCAGCGCTCCGCTCGCTCCCTCCTCCCGCAGTCCGGCCACGACCACCGGCGCACCGGCCCGGTCCGCGGTGACGAACAGGCGCTCCACCTCCTCGTACCGCTCTCCCGCGTCTCCAAGGGGACAGGCCACGGTATGGCCATCCACCTCTGTCTCCAGGCGGTAGGGGCGCAGGGCCGCCTCACTGGTGACCAGGGGGACCCCGCTCCCGTCAGGCTCCACCGTCTCTTCCACGCACAGCCGCACCGTCTCGTCAGAGCCGTCCCCGTCCAGATCCGCGTACACCGTCCCTACGGTCTCCGCCTTGGGGCGTACCAGCTCATAGACGCCGCCGGTCAGCTCCTTCTGAAAGGTCTGTCCGCCGGAGAGGGTATAGCTGGCCCCCCGGTCCCGCTCCAGGTCGTGGAGCCACACCCGGTCCCCTAAAAACAGAAGCTCGCAGGCGGACCCGCTCCGGTCCTGGAAGGTGAGCAGAAGGCTCTCCCCCATGGAGGAGGTCACCGGCTCCTTCACGCCCCAGGGCATAAGATCGCCATACCGGCGGCGGAGCTGCTGCTCCTTCAGGGCCCCCAGCACCCGGCTGGTCTGCTCCCCGGTCAGGTCCCGGGCACAGCCCTGTCCCTCCTCCGGTGTCCACTGGGCCTGACAGGACACCTCCACAGAGCCGGACAGGGGAAACACCGCCCGGAAGGGCCGGCTCCGCCCATACCACAGGAGGGCGGCTGTCAGCAACAGCAGCACCGCAGCAGCAGCGGCCGGGACCAGGTATTTTTTCTTCATGGGGTCCTCCCCTTAAAAATACAGCCCGTTGTTCTCCAGTTCGTCGATCAGATCCCCCAGAATGTCCACATTATAGGGGGTGATAATGTAGGTGGAGATGGCCACCTTCTTGATCTTGCCCTCGTTGGCATAGGCCACGCCGGACAGAAAATCCAGCAGGCGGCGGGCGATCTCCTTATTGGTGGACTCCAGGTTCAGCACCACCGTGCGCTTCTCCCGCAGATGGTCGGCGATCTCACTGGCGTTCTCAAAGCGCTCTGGCTTGACCAGCACCACCTGGAGCTGAGTGGCAGCCCGGATGTTGACTACCTTGTTGCTCCGGCGGGCCTCCAGCTCGTCCATGACAGGGCTGGAGTAGGCCGGCTCATTCCGGGACACGCGCTCCCGCTCCCGGCGCTCGATGGGACGGGGAGAGGCATCAAAGTCGTCCTCGAAGTCGTCCTCTTCCTCATCCTCGTAGGGGTGGGCCAGCCGCTTAAACTCGTCCAAAAATCCCATTATGAAACCCTCTTTCTCAGGAAGTATACACGGACCTTATTGCCGTGTCATGGGGGGACGGGGACCAAACAGGGCAGTCCCCACCCGTACCAGCGTGGAGCCTTCGGCGATGGCGTCGGCGTAGTCCCCGCTCATGCCCATGGACAGGCAATCCATATCATCTTGATTATGGGCCATTTTTCCCTTTATGTCAACAAAAAGCTGGCGCATGGCTGCAAAAAACGGGCGGTTGGCTCCCGGTTCCGGAGAGACCGGAGGAATGGCCATCAGCCCCCGCAGGCGCACATGGTCCATGCCCGCCGCCAAGGCGGCCAGCGCCTCTGCCTCCTGGGGCGTACAGCCGCCCTTGCTCTCCTCTCCGGCGATGTTGACCTCCAGCAGGATGTCCTGCACCAGTCCCAGCTTACCTGCCTGGTTTTCGATGGCCTGAAGCAGCCGCTGGGAGTCCACCGAGTGGATCAGTGCCGCCTTTCCCACCACCTGCTTGACCTTGTTGGTCTGGAGGTGTCCGATAAAATGGACCTGGGCTCCGGCATAGGCGTTGGCGGCCAGGTGCGCAGTGAGCTCCTGGACCCGGTTCTCGCCGCACACCGTGATCCCCGCGGCAATGGCCTGGCGGATGGTGTCGTCCGTCTGCACCTTGGTGGCGGCACACAGGGTGATGTCCCCCGGGTCCCGCCCCGCCGCCAGGGCGGCAGCGGCGATGGTCTCTTTGACTGTATTGACGTGCTCTTGAATGGACATTTCCACTCCCTCTTTCTGTGTTTCTGTCTCTGAAGGTGTCTCCGACGGGGCGCCCCCCGTCAAAACTCCAGCAGCTTTCCATCGTACAGGCCGGTGCCCTGGATGACCACCTCATCCCCGGCCCGCAGGGCCTTCCGGTCCTGGTTTACTGAGCGGACCACATAGAACTCGTCCCCCTCGGCCAGGATCTCCACAGGCTTGAACTCCGCCCGGCCCGCCGTTACCACATAGACGCCTAGGGTGCTGTACTGGGTGGTCTCGCCAGTCTCCTCGTCGGTCTGTGTCCCGTCGATCATGCGCACTGCCCCCTTGGGCACCCGCAGGCCGGTTCGGCTGTCAAAGATCAGCTCCGCCGTCTGGCGGCGCAGCAGGGTGGTCTGCTCCAGGCAGCGGTCAGTGGACAGCACCACCACCGACTGTCCATTCTCCGGCTCCCCCACCCGAACCACCTCCATGGGGATGTCCTGGGTGAAGTCGCTGGCAAAGCGGAGGATCACGCGGCTCTCCCGCGCCAGCCGCTCCCCCTCCTCCTGACTGACCAGGGCGGCAAACTGCCATCGGTTGGAGGTGATGAGTTTTCCCGCTGCGGTGCGGTCGGATTCCGGGGGCTGCTTCATCAGGCCGGCCAGCCCCTCCGGGGTCAGCTGGAGGGCGGAGTCCAGGTCGATCAGAGTCTCATAGCCATCCACCAGAGCGGAAAACGTGCCGGATACCGGAGCGGTGATCCGGGTGACAGCTGCATAGTTCTGGGCCCGCAGCGCCTCATATTGGGCAGTCATCTCATTGAGACGGGCAGCCAGATCCACTGCGCTCAGATCTGCGCCATAGGCATACTCCCGGCGCAGCACACTGCTTTTCACCTCCAGCACCTGGTCCTCCAGCCTGCTGTAATCGTCCAGGGCGGCGGAGCTGCGCAAGGCCACCAGGGCCCGAAGGATGTCCTCATCCACCCTGGCTGCCGAGGCGGCATCCCCGCCCTGGCCGATGGCGTACCGGAGCTGGATCAGCTCCATCCGCAGGGACTCCTGCTGCTCCTGGGCCAGCTGAGCCTGGTCGTCCCGATAGACCAGACCCACCTGCTGGCCCAGACCAACCTGCTCTCCCTCGCCCCGG
Source organism: Clostridiales bacterium (assembly GCA_902363045.1). Lineage (GTDB taxonomy): Bacteria > Bacillota > Clostridia > Oscillospirales > Oscillospiraceae > Lawsonibacter. The sequence continues at coordinate 140,161 of CABIYX010000002.1, read as the reverse complement.
GTGATGTCCAGGATCCCCTGGGCCCCGGGGAGCACCTGCTCCCGGCGGACGATGAGGCCCTCGGCCTCCACGCTGTCATTGAGCTCGTACTCATAGGTGTATGTAGTGGTGAAGGGCTCCTGAAGGGTATCCCACACATAGTAGCCCAGATAGCACGTCAGGGCGGCCGCCAGCAGGACCATTACAAAGGTGATCAGGGCTTTCCCTTGTTTCATGGCAGTTCTCTCTTTCTCTTGAAATCCATGGGGCCCATCAGCTCCGGCCCCGCCGGGCGGGGGCAGAGCTCATGGGTCCCCGGGCGGGAGGCGGCCTGGACCGCCCCCCGCGCGCCCCGGGGCAGGGAGGTCTCAGCCCTCCCCGGGCTCACACAGCGCCACAGGGCGCTCAGGCACGATGGTGGAGATGGCGTGCTTGTAAATGACCATCTGCTTGCCATCGCTGCTGAGGACCACAGTGAAGGCGTCGAAGCCGGTGACATAGCCCCGCATCTGATAGCCGTTCATCAAAAACATGGTCACGGGGCGGCGGTCCCGGCGGACCTGGGTGAGGAAGATCTCCTGGAGATTATTGGCTTTCTGCATGATGTAGCACTCCTTTTTTCTCTGGCGCAGCCCCGGCCGGAGCCGCGCTTGAAGTGCCTCTATCCTAACCCAGCCTCCCGGATAAATTCCGTCGAACACCGTCGTGCAATACCAAAATCTGGTTCCTTTTCCCAGGTGATCCACCGGGTCTCCGCCCGGCGGCGGAACCAGGTCAGCTGCCGCTTGGCGTACTGCCGGGAGCGGAGCTTCACCAGCTCCTCCGCCTCCTTCCAGGACATCTGTCCGTCTACCGCGGCCACAAATTCCTTGTAGCCAATGGCCTGCATGGCGGTGCACGTCCGGGGCAGTCCGGAGGACAGCAGCCCCCGCACCTCTGCCTCCAGGCCGTCCCGGGCCATCTGGTCCACCCGTTGGTCGATGCGTGCCCACAGGTCAGCCCGTTCCCGGAAGGTCAGGCCGATGGTGAGGGCGTCATAGCGGGGGGGGAGGGCCCGGGTCTCCCGGTCGTGCTGGGAGATGGTCCTGCCGGTGGAGCGGAACACCTCCAGGGCCCGGACGATACGTTTGTGGTCGTTGGGGTGAAGGCGTGCGGCGGTCTCCGGATCCACCTGGGCCAGCTGGGCCAGCATGGCCGCCCCGCCCAGCCGGGCCAGCTCGGCCTCCAGCTCCCCCCGCAGGGGGCTGTCCGGGGAGAAGGCGGCAAAGGTCCGTCCAGAGAGCAGGGAGTCGATATACAGCCCTGTCCCTCCGGCCACGATGGGCAGCTTGCCCCGGGCCAGAATCTCATCTACACAAGCTGAGGCCATCTCCACATACCGGGCGGCGGAGAAGTCCTCCCCCGGGTCTGCCACATCGATCATGTGGTGGGGGATCCCATCCATTTCCTCCGCCGTTGGCTTGGCCGTGCCGATGTCCATGCGGCGGTAGACCTGCATGGAGTCGGCGGAGACCACCTCTCCGTTCCACTCATGGGCCAGCTCCACCGCCAGCCGGGTCTTGCCCGAGGCCGTGGGGCCGACGATCACTAAAATCTTTGGGGGCATCGTACCACCTCCGAAGTAAAATTGCAAGTACCCCTCCGGCATCAGGCACGCCTGAACTGCTTTTCCAGCTGTCCCCGGGTCAGCTCAATGGCCACGGGACGGCCATGGGGGCAATAGCGGACCTGGCCGGACATCACCGCCCGGGCCACCCGCTCCAGCTCCTGGGGGCTGGAGCGCCATCCCCCCTTGATGGCCGCCTTGCAGGCCATGGTGTGGAGCAGCTCGTCCCGGGCCGCCGTTGGGTCGGCGGAGCCGGTGGACAGCAGCTTCCGGGCGATCTCGGTGAGGGTGGCCTCAATGTCCCCCGGGTCCACGTCAAAGGGGGCCCGGCGGACGATGAGGGACCCGCCGCCAAAGTCCTCCGCGGCAAAGCCGAACTCCTCCAACAGGGGGAGGCGGGCGGTCAGCGCGGCGTGCTCCTCCGGGGACAGGCGGCACACCGCCGGAGCCAGAAGCGTCTGGGACATGGGATCGTAGCCCTCCGCCTTCATGCGGTCGAAATTCATCCGCTCGTGGGCGGCGTGCTTGTCGATCAACAGCACCTTGTCCCCCTGCTCCACAATGATGTAGGTGTTCAGCACCTCGCCTGCCAGCCGCCACGGCTCCTCCTGGGGGAGCAGGCTCTCCGGAGCCGTCTCCCGGGGCATTTTCGGGGAGGCGTTTACCGTCTCAGGGACGGAATGGTGGGGCTTCGGCCTGTTTTCGACAAAATTTGTCGCTGTTAGACGGACGTTTTCCACATTGTCCACCGACTTATCCACATTATCCACATTTTCTTCCACAGGGCTGAGGGCCGGTCCCACCTGTGCTTGACAAGTAGTTTTCCTGTTCTCCGGGGGTGTGGAAACTGTCCGCTCCGGCGGGACAGGGGCGGGACGGACGGGCTGGGGGGACAGCGCCTGGGGCCGGAGGAGGGGATCGCTCCGGACCGGCCGCTTTTGGACCGGCCGGGCGGAGTCATGGACTGCCAGCAGGGGAGCAGATGCCTCTGTCCGCGGGGGCTCTGCCACAGGAGCAGGGGGGTGCGCAGGTACAGAGACAGACTGGATAGGCTCCAGAACCGCCGAGGGCCGGGTGCGGTCTCCCTCCAGGGCGGCGCGCACCGCATGGTATACGGCGCTGAACACTGCCCGCTCGCTGCCGAACTTCACCTCTGTCTTTGCTGGGTGGACATTCACGTCCACCGCGCTCAGCTTCACCTCCAGATGGAGCACGCAGGCGGGGAAGCGGCCCACCATCTTCTGGTTCTGGTAGGCTTCCTCCAGGGCGGCCAGCATCAGCCGGGACTTCACCTGGCGGCCGTTGACAAAAAAGAACTGCCAGTTCCGGCTGGCCCGGCAGCAAACGGGCTTGGACACGAAGCCGGTGACCGACATCTCCTCCCCAGAGCCCTTCACCCGGGTGAAGCCCAGGGCCAGCTCCCGGCCCAGAACGGCGTAGACGGCGCTTTGCAGTTGTCCGTCCCCGGGGGTGAGCAGCTCCTGCTTCCCGTCCCGAAGGAACTTCACGCTCACCTCCGGGTGGGACAGAGCGGTCCGCTGGACCACCGCGAACACGGCGGCCCCCTCGGCGGCGTCCTTCTTCATAAACTTCAGCCGGGCGGGGGTGTTATAAAACAGGTCCCGCACCACCATGGTGGTCCCCAGCGGGCAGCCCGCCTCCTCCACCGGGCCGGGCTCGCCCCCCTCCAGAGCCAGGGAGGCCCCCAACGGGGCGTCCGCCGTCCGGCTCATCACCTCTACCCGGGAGACGGCGGCAATGGCCGCCAGGGCCTCCCCCCGAAAGCCCAGGGTGCCGATGGCCTCCAAGTCGTACTCGGTGCGCAGCTTGCTGGTAGCATGGCGGAGGAAGGCCGTCCGGAGCTGGTCCGCCGGGATCCCCTTCCCGTCATCGGTCACCCGCAGGAAGGTGAGGCCGCCGTGGGCGATCTCCACCGTCACGCTGGACGCTCCGGCGTCGATGGCGTTCTCCATCAGCTCCTTGGCCACGGAGGCGGGCCTCTCCACCACCTCTCCGGCGGCGATCAGATCGGCCACATGGGGGTCTAAAACTTGGATGTTTGGCATGGTGTACCTCTTCCTTACACAGGCTTCTAACAGGGGCCGGCGGGGCCGTCCCTACAACTCTTGAAACAACAGCTCCATCATCTGCTCCGGGGCCTCCAGGAACCGCCGGGTCAGCTGGTAGTGCTCTGTATCCCGGTAGTCCACCCGGACGATCCCCGCCTCCGACAGCTGATAGATGCAGGCCCCGGGATAGGACATCAGGATGGGGGAGTGGGTGGCAATGAGGAACTGGGAGTC
>CABIYX010000002.1:23655-136058 GCA_902363045.1 Clostridiales bacterium | reverse complement strand
CCCCGCCGTAGCTGTCGATGACCCGGCCGCCCGGCCCCGGCTCCTCATCCATCTCGTCGATGTTGGTGGCCACATTGTAAAAGCTCTCCGCCCGGAGGAAAAAGCCGTCTCTGGGATAGGCCGTCCGCCCCACTGTGAGATACCGGTACAGGGGAGAGTGGGTCTCCCGGGTGGAGAAGCTGAAATTCCGGGTCCCGCCCTCGGCGTTGAAGCCGCAGGCTACCGCCACCGCCTCCAGCAGGGTGGACTTGCCCGTTCCGTTCTCCCCCACAAGGAAGGTAACGGGCGCGGGGATCTTTAGGGGATGCTCCCGGTCTCCCAAAGCCCGCACTGCCGGCAGGGCGGCCAGATAGCTGCCCGCCGGGACGGGCTCTCTCAAATAGACGCGGTCGAGATAGCGGTGGGTCATGGTCTCACCTCTCTGTGGAAATGAGTCTCCTGTCCGCCTGCTGCGGACAGCACTTCAAAGCCCCTCAGCCCCCGTTCAGATCCTGCTTCAGTTCGGCCAGCAGATTCAGGGCCTCGATGGGGGAGAGGATATTCACATCGGTCATGCGCAGCTTGTTCAGCACGGTCTGCCCGCCCAGGTCGCACAGGGAAATTTGCTCGTCATGAGAGGACGGGCCGATGGGGACATCAGCCCCTACGGGGGCGGAGCCGTTCTCCAGCTCCTCCAGGATCTCCCGGGCCCGGCGGACCACCCGGTCGGGGACGCCGGCAAGCTTGGCCACCTCGATGCCATAGCTCTGGTCCGCGCCTCCCCGGACGATCTTCCGCAGGAAAATGACCTCGCCCTTCTTCTTTTTGGCGGCGATGTTATAGTTTTTCACCCCGGAGATCTGTCCCTCCAGGACGGTGAGCTCGTGGTAGTGGGTGGCAAAGAGGGTCTTGGCCCCCAGGCGGCGGCGGTCGGCGCAGTGCTCCAGCACCGCCCGGGCGATGGCCATGCCGTCATAGGTGGAGGTCCCCCGTCCGATCTCGTCCAGAATGAGCAGGGAGCGGCGGCTGGCGTTTTTCAGCAGCTGGGCCACCTCGCTCATCTCCACCATGAAGGTGGACTGTCCGGCGGCCAGGTCGTCGCTGGCCCCGATGCGGGTGAACACCCGGTCCACCACCCCGATGTGGGCGGAGCGGGCCGGGACAAAGGAGCCCATCTGGGCCATGAGGACGATGAGGGCCACCTGGCGCATATAGGTGGACTTGCCCGCCATATTGGGGCCGGTGATGATGGCGCACAGGTCATCCCCGTCATCCATGTGGGTGTCGTTGGGGACAAACACGGCGTTTTTCAGCATCTTCTCCACCACTGGGTGCCGCCCCTCCGTGATGCTCAGGACGGAAGAGCTGTCCACCAGAGGCATACAGTAGTGGTTGGCCGCCGCCACCACGGCAAAGGAGGTGAGCACATCCACCTGGGCCACCGCCGCGGCCGCAGCCTGGATCTGTGCCACATGGGCGCAGACCTCCTCCCGCAGCTCCACAAACAGCTGGTACTCCAGGGCTACCACCTTGTCCTGGGCGGAGAGGATGGTGTGCTCCAGCTCCTTCAGCTCCTGGGAGATATAGCGCTCGGCGTTAACGGTGGTCTGCTTGCGCACCCAGTCCTGGGGGACCAGGTCCGTCTGGGATTTGGCCACCTCGATGTAATAGCCAAAGACCTTGTTATAGCCCACCTTCATGTTCCGGATGCCCGTCTGTTCCTTGGTTCGGCCCTCCAGGTCGGCCAGCAGCTCCGCCCCGTGGTCGATGACGTTGCGGAGGCGGTCCACCTCCTCGCTGTACCCCTCCCGGATGAACTTCCCCTCCCGGACGGAGAAGGGGGGCTCGTCCACCAGGGCCCGCTGGAGCAAGTCCCGCAGCTGGGGCAGGTCATCCAGCTCCTCCCGCAGGGACTGGAGCAGGGCGGAGGGGCAGCCCTCCAGCAGCTCCCGCAACCGGGGCAGGTGGCCCAGGCCGGTCCCCAGGGCAGCCAGGTCCCGGCCTCCGGCGGAGCCGTACACCACCCGGCCGATGAGCCGCTCCAGGTCGGTGACCTCACGCAGCTCCAGAGCCAGCTCCTCCCGGGTGATGATGTCCCCCACCAGATCGTTCACCGCCTGCTGCCGCCGGGCGATCTGAACGGGGGAGAGGAGGGGCCGCTCCAGCCAGCCCCGGATGAGCCGGTGGCCCATGGCGGTGCGGGTCTTGTCCAGCACCCAGAGCAGAGAGCCCTTTTTCTCCTTGCCCCGCATGGTCTCGGTGAGCTCCAGGGTCTGCCGGGCGGTGAGGTCCAGCTCCATGAACTGGCCCGCGGTGTAGTAGGTAAAGACCGCGATGTGGGACAGGTCGGTCTTTTGGGTCTCATAGAGATAGGACAGCAGACCGCCGGTGGCCTGCACCGCCGCCCGGTCCCCCTCCGGCAGGGAGTCCAGCCCCGCCCGGAACTGGCCCTCCACCTGGGTCCGGGACACATCATAGCGGAAGCGGCCCTCGCCCCCGTTCTCACACAGGCAGTCCAGCTTCTCCCGGAGGAAATCGGTCAGCCCCTCCAGGTTCCAGGCCCCGTCGGACAGCACCGCCTCGGCGGGGTGGAAGCGGCCCAGCTCGTTCTCCAGGTGGGGGAGAGCCTCCTCTCCGCTGGGGAAGGAGGTGGCGAACACCTCTCCGGTGGAGATGTCGCACAGGCACAGGCCCAGGGCGGCGGAGTCGGCGTAGACGGCGCAGAGGAAGTTGTTCCGCCCCTCCTCCAGCATGGAAGAGGCAATGACGGTGCCCGGTGTGATGACCCTGATGATGTCCCGGTCCACCAGACCCTTGGCCGTGGCCGGGTCCTCCGTCTGCTCGCAGATGGCCACCTTGTACCCCTTGGCGATGAGCCGGGCGATGTAGCTGTCACAGGAGTGGTAGGGGACCCCGCACATGGGGGTGCGCTCCTCCGGAGGCTTGTTCCGGTCCCGGGTGGTGAGGGTGAGGTCCAGCTCCTTGGACACCAGCCGGGCGTCCTCGTTGAACATCTCATAAAAGTCGCCCAGCCGGAAGAACAGGATGGAGTCCGGGTTGCGCTCCTTCATCTCCAGATATTGCTTCATCATGGGGGTCATCTCTGCCATGGGGTCACCAACTCTCTTTCTCTTCTCTTCACCGGGGCGGCGGTCCTATGTGGCCGCCTGCCTGTTCTCCGCCGGGGAATGTCCCCCCACCGTCCCGTAGGGGAGGGGCTTGCCCCTCCCGCCAGTCGTCGCGCCCTACGGGCGGCATGGTCCACGGAGGACGGGCGGGTCAGGAGACCCGCCCCTACGGGGCAATTTTGGCCCTGCGGGTCATCGCGCCCTACGGACGTCATGGTCTATGTAAGACCGGCGGCGGTTATGCCAACTCCCCAAACAGGGACCATTTGTTGGCCCCGGTGATCTTTACATCCCGGAACTGCCCCAGGGCCTCCCGATCCCCCGTCACCCGGACCAGCCGGTTGCCCGGGGTGCGTGCGGTGAGGTCGTACCGGGGATCGTCGCTCACGCCGTCCAGCAGGCAGCGCACGGTCTTCCCGACATAGGCGGCGTGCTTTTCCTCGGAAATGGCGTCCTGGAGGGCCACCAGGCGGTTGAAGTTGGCCAGCTTCTCCTCCCGGGACATGGGATCGTCCATTTCGGCGGCGGGGGTGCCCACCCGGGGGGAGTAGATGAAGGTGAACAGGGCGTCAAAACGGACCTCCTCCAACACCTTCAGGGTGTCCTCAAATTCCTCTGTGGTCTCCCCGGGGAAGCCCACAATGATGTCGGAGGTGAGCACGATGTCCGGGATGAGGGCCTTCAGATCCCGGATCTTTTCCAGATACTGCGCCCGAGTGTGGCGGCGGTTCATCACCTTCAGCACCCGGTCATTTCCCGCCTGGAAGGGCAGGTGGAGCACCGGAGCCACCTTCTCGCACCGGGCCATGGTCTCAAACAGCTTGTGGGTGGCGTCCTTGGGGTGGGAGGTCATGAAGCGGATCAGGAAATCCCCGGGGATGGCGTTCACCCGCTCCAGCAGATCGGCAAAGTCCATGGGCTCCTCCAGGTCTTTCCCGTAGGAATTCACGTTCTGCCCCAGCAGGGTGATGTCGTGATAGCCCTCCTCCGCCAGCTGGCGCACCTCGGCCAGGATGTCCTCCGGCCGTCGGGAGCGCTCCCGACCCCGGACATAGGGCACGATGCAGTAGGAGCAGAAGTTGTTGCACCCGTACATGATGGACACCCACGCCTTGACCTTGTCCTGACGCACCACCGGGATGCCCTCGGCGATGGAGCCGGGATCGTCGGCGTTGGAGAAGATCCGCCCCCGCTGAGTCAGCAGGGTGTGAATGAACTCCGGGAATTTCCATAAAACGTGGGGGCCGAATACCAGGTCCACATGGCGGAAGGACTGCCGCACCTTTTCGGCCACATGGGCCTCCTGGGCCATACAGCCGCACAGGCAGATGATCTGCTCCGGGTGGCGGCGCTTCACATGGACCAGCGCCCCCAGATTGCCCAGCACCCGCTGCTCGGCGTGCTCCCGGATGGCGCAGGTGTTCAGGACGATGATCCGGGCCTGCTCCTCGTCAGTGGTGAAGTCATAGCCCATCTGGCGCAGATAGCCCCGGATCCGCTCGGAGTCGGCCTCGTTCTGCTGGCAGCCATAGGTGTCCACAAAGGCCAGGGGCGTCTCTCCCCGGTCGGCGTTCATCCGGGCGATCTCCCGGCAGTATTGCAGCTGGCGGTCTACCTCCGCCTGCGGGATGGTGGTTGTGATTCGTTCCATTTGGACCTCCGAAACGTGGGTTTTGAGGGGACCGCGGCCGGGCATACTCCCTGGGCGGCGCGCCCGGATCCCAGTGTGAGTTTATATCGTATTATTGTAGCATTTTTTCCGCCGGGAGACAAGAAAAGCAGAGCAGAAAAATCATCCTGTCTCCACATCCGCTCCGCCGGGCGGAGGATTTTGAAAACTTTTTGTAAACCTTCCCGTTTTTCTTTCCTTTCCTCAGCCGTGCCGCCCCCGCCACGTTGCCTTTTTCCCGGAGGCATGGTAAAATATGATGTTCAAGAGTTGGGGCCGGGCCCCGGAGACAGACAGAAGGGAGCCATCCATCATGCGCAAGCTGATCATTGAGAAAGCCGCTGTCCGTGCCAACATGGCGGTCATCAAAGAGCGCGCCAGGGGCGCGGCGCTGTACGGCGTGCTCACCGGAGACGGCGGGGGCGCCGGCCTGACCGAGCTGGCCCGCCTGATCCGGGACGAGGGGATCAGCCGCTTCGCTGTGGGCACGGTGGAGGAGGCCCAGGCCCTGCGGGAGGCCGGCTTTGAAGATGAGGAGATCCTGATGCTCCGGGCCACGGTGGACCGGGAGGAGCTGGAGCGGCTGGTGGACCTGAATGTGGTATGTACCATCTCCTCTGTGGACACCGGGTTGGCCCTGAACGCGGTGGCGGAAAACCGCTCCACTGTGGCGGAGGCCCACATCCAGGTGGACACCGGCATGGGCTTCGGCGGCTTTCTGGTGGGCGAGCCGGAGAAAATCCTGCTGGCCTACCGCTCGCTGCCCAACGTGGCCCTGTCCGGCATCTATACCCAGCTCCACGCTGTCTCCCCCAAGGGACCGGAGGTGGGCGCCCAGCTCCGGCAATTCCACCAGGTGCTGGACGCCATCCACGCCGCTGGCTTTGAGACGGGCACCGTCCACGCCGCCGGCTCCTATGCCCTGATGCACTTTGACGAGGCCCGGCTGGACGCTGTGCGGGCGGGTTCTGTCCTGCTGGGCCGGTGCCGCCGGGACCAGGGGGACGGGCTGCGCCCTGTGGGCTTCGGAGAGGCCCCCCTGGCCGAAGTCCGCTGGCTGCCCAAGGGGCACACCGTGGGGGCGGACAGGCTCACCGCGCTGAAGCGGCCCACCCGAGTGGCCGTCCTCCCGGTGGGCTATCAAAACGGCTTTGGTGTGGACCGCCCCCGGGACTCCGGCCTGCTGGCCCTCTGGCGGCAGTGGCAGAAAAACCGGAGCCGCACCGTCCGCCTGGGGGAACAGCGGGTGAAGATCATCGGCAGCATCGGCGCCACGGAGACCATCCTCAACGTCACCGACGTGAAGTGCTCCGCCGGGGATACCGCCGCCTTCGAGCTGGATCCCCTGTATGCCCGGGGCTTCCAGATCGAGTACCGGTAACGGGGTCAGTTAGGAATTAGGAATGAGGAATTAGGAATTGCGGCGCTTCGCCGCCGCGCCCTGTTTCCAACTCCCAGCTCCTAATTGCAGATCCCCAATTCCTAACTCCTAACTCCTAATTCCTAATTCCTCATTCCTAATTCCTAACTCCTAATTCCTAACTCCTAATTCCTAACCCAACCAAGAAGGTGTTTTACAGTGTCTGACCTGAATTTCCAGCCGCTGCTCTTCGGCGGCGACATCAACGTATACAGCGTGGCCCGAGCCTTCCATGAGGCCTATGGGGTGCGCAGCATCGCCTTCGGCAAATACCCCTCCTTCCCCTGCCACGGCAGCGCCATTCTGGACTACCGGGTCTGCCCGGACAACGAAAGCGCCGACGCCTTCCGCCGCAACGTTCGGGCGGTGGCCCAGGAGTTCCCGGACAAGACCGTCCTTCTGCTGGGCTGTGGGGACAGCTATGTACAGCTGGCCGCACACTGCAAGGACCAGCTGCCGGACAACGTCATCGCCCCCTATATCGACGGAGCTCTGCTGGACACCCTGATCAACAAGGAGAAGTTCTATCAGCTGTGCGACCGGTACGGCATCGACCACCCCGCCACCTTCATTTATGACAAATCCATGGGCCATGACTTCACGCTGCCCTTCGGCCCGCCCTATATCGCCAAGCCCGCCGACAGCGTGGCCTACTGGGCCACTGGGGTCCACGCGCTGGCCAAGGTCTATGTCTGCCAGAGCTGGGAGGAGCTGCTGACTGCCCTGGACCAGGTGTACGCCGCCGGTTACCCCGACCACATGGTCCTCCAGGAGTTCATTCCCGGAGACGACACCTATATGCGGGTGCTGACCAACTACTCCGACCGGAACGGCCAGGTGAAGCTGATGTGCCTGGGCCACGTCCTGCTGGAGGAGCACTCCCCCCACGGCATCGGCAATCATGCCGTTATCATCACGGAGCATGACGAGGCCCTCTCCCTGAAGATCAAGGCCATGCTGGAGGACCTGCACTTCACCGGCTTTTCCAACTTCGACATCAAGTACGACCAGCGGGACGGGAAGTACAAGGCCTTTGAGATCAACTGCCGCCAGGGGCGGAGCAACTATTATGTCACCGGGGCGGGACACAACATCGCCAGGCTGTTGGTGGAGGACCGGATCCAGCACCAGGAATTGCCCTTCCTCATCACCAGCAACCGCTCCCTGTGGCGGATGGTGCCCCAAAAGGTTGCCTTCGACTTCACCCCCAAGCGCTATCACCAGGAGATGAAGGCACTCATCCGGGCGGGGGCGGATTCCCACTCCCTGGTGTACGGGCGGGACGCCGCGCTCAAGCGCCGCCTCCGTATTTGGAAAAACCATCTGGGCAATCTGAAGCGCTTTCAGCAGTACAATCAGAAGCCGGAGGGATAAACCATGTTTCGTGAAATGCGCCGCAGCAAGCAGCAGCTGTCCCAAGAGGAGACGGAGGCCGTCCTGACCCGGGGGACCTCCGGGGTCCTGTCCGTCCTGGGGGACGGGGGCTACCCCTATGGGGTGCCCCTGAGCTATGTCTATCACGATGGGAAGCTCTATTTCCATTGGGCCCTCAGCGGACACAAGCTGGACGCCGTCCGCGCCTGTCCCAAGGCCTCCTTCTGTGTGGTGGACCGGGATCAGGTGGTCCCCCCGGAGTATACCACCTATTTCCGCAGCGCCATCGCCTTTGGCACGGTCCGGGTGGTGGAGGACCCGGAGGAGAAGCAGAACGCCCTTCTTCTGCTGGCCCGGCGGCACGCCCCGGAGCAGTCCCAGACAGACCACCAGCGGGAGATCGACCGCTTTTTCTCCAACCTCTGCATCGCAGAGCTGACCATCCAGCACCTCACTGGAAAAGAGGCCATTGAACTGGTCCGGGCGAAGGCGTCCGCCGCGCCCTGAACGAATAGAAGGAGAGTCCCTATGAATGAACACAGACTGGGTATCATCGGCGGCATGGGACCCCAGGCCACCAATACCTTTTACCAGTATATCATCGACCGTACCGATGCCCACAGTGACCAGGAGCACCTGTCCGTTCTGATCTTTTCGGACAGTGATATGCCCGACCGCACCGGGGCCATCCTGGGCAGTGAGGCGGACCGGGAGGCGGTCTCCCAGCGCCTGCTGGATGACGCACGCCTGCTGGAGTCGGCGGGCTGTACCGTGCTGGCCGTCCCCTGCAATACCGCCCACTATTTTCTGGACCGGGTTCAGGAGCAGGTGGGGGTCCCCATCCTCCACATGATCCGGGAGACCGCCCGCCTCCTGGTCAGCCAGGGCCGGAAGCGGCCCGGCATCCTGGCTACCGATGGTACCATCCAGACCGGTCTCTACCAGCGGGAGTTTGCTGCCCTGGGGCTGGAGCCCGTGGCCCCCGGGCCGGAGGCCCAGAGGCAGATCATGTCCCTGATCTATGACGACATCAAGGCAGGCAAGCTGGGCGACCCGGAAAAGTTCGCCGCTGCCCACCAGGATCTGATCGCCCAAGGCTGCGACTGTGCAATATTGGCCTGTACTGAATTATCCGTTTTTGCCACGCAGCATCCCCTTTCCACCTTTTTTATAGACGCAATGGCCGTTCTGGCGGAGCGGGCGGTACAGGCCTGCCACAAGCCCCTGCGTCAGATCCACAGCAAATGACCCTGCCCATCCCCTGACCCTTCGGAGGTATCCCTGTATGTCTGATCTCATCCGCCCGCTGGGCGAATATCTGTCCCTGCTGGAGCAGGAGGGCCTTCTGGCCGGCCCCGTCCCGGACGGCCTGGACCGGAGCGCACCGGTGGCCCTCGTCTCCTGCGACTCCCGGAATGTGGTCCCCGGGACCCTGTTTCTCTGTAAGGGCTCCCATTTTCGGGAGGAATATCTGGAGGCCGCCCGGGAACGGGGGGCCTTCCTCTACGCCGGCGAGACCATCTATCCCAACTGCCCGCTCCCCGGCCTGCGGCTCACCGATCTGCGACGGGCCATGGCCCTGCTGGCCGACCTGTGCTACGGCCATCCATCCGGGCGGCTGAAGGTGGTGGGTTTCACCGGGACCAAGGGAAAGTCCACCTCCGCCTACTACCTGAAATCCATCCTGGACGTCTGGCAGGCCGGACAGGGGAGAGGGGAGACCGGCGTGATCTCCTCCATTGACACCTATGACGGGGTGGAGCGCTTTGAGTCCCACCTCACCACCCCGGAGCCCCTGGACCTCCAGCGCCACCTGGCCCACGCCGCCGACGCGGGGCTGGAGTACCTCACCATGGAGGTATCCAGCCAGGCCCTGAAGTACCACCGCACCCTGTGTACCCGCTTCGCCGCCGCCTGCTTCCTCAACATCGGCTACGACCACGTCTCCCCAGTGGAGCACCCGGATTTTGAGGACTATTTTGCCTCCAAGCTGAAGATCTTCGCCCAGGCGGGGGTAAACTGCGTCAATCTGGACAGCGACCACGCCGGCCGGATCCTGGAGGCCGCCCGGCAGGCGGGCCGGCCCGTGTTCACCTTCTCCCAGCGGGACCCCCAGGCCGACGTCTATGCCAGCCAGGTCCGGAAGGAGAACGGCCAGACCGTCTTTCACGTCCGCACTCCCCAGTATGAGCGGGAGTTCCGCCTGACCATGCCCGGGCTGTTCAATGTGGAGAACGCCCTGGGAGTCATTGCGGTGTGCCATGCCCTCCATGTCCCTCCCTCCGCCGTGTACGACGGCCTGGTCCGGGCCCGGGTGCCCGGGCGGATGGAGACCTACGCCAACGCCGACGGCAGCCTCCACGCCATTGTGGACTACGCCCACAACCGACTGTCCTTCGAGACCCTGTTCCGCTCCGTCCGGGCGGAGTACCCCGGCCGGGAGATGGCCATTGTGTTCGGCTGCCCCGGGAAAAAGGCGTACGACCGCCGCCGGGATCTGGGGGAGGCCGCCGGCCGCTGGTGCGATCGGGTCTATCTCACCGAGGAGGACAGCGGGGAGGAGGACACCCTGGACATCTGCCGGGAGATCGCCCCCAACGTGGAGAAGGAGGGCTGTCCCGTCCGGATCATCCCCAACCGGGGCGAGGCCATCCGCCAGGCGGTGCTGGACTGCGCCGGACCCACGGTGCTGCTCCTCACCGGCAAGGGGCGGGAGACCCGCCAGAAGCGTGGGACCGCCTATATCGATACCCCTACCGATGTGGAGTATGCCCAGGCCTTCCTCCAGGAGTACGACCTGCGCCGGGGGCTGGAACGGGAGAGCCCCGCCCGGGCACTGCTGTCCATTCTCCCTGCCCTGGAGGCACGGCGGGAGGAACTCTGGGTAGTCTGCTGTCCCCCCGGCGGAGAAGAGGCTGCGGCCCGGGACGCCGCAGCCCTGAGCCGGGCCGGTGTCCGGATGGTCCTGGTGCGCCGTGGGAGCGGCCCCCTGCCCGCCGCCCTGTCAGGAAACGGCGTCACCCTCTCCGCTGGAGACGGCGGACTGCTCTACCGGGCGGACACCGGCTTCACCGTCCGGCCCAAGGTGCTGGATACCTTGCTGGATGGAGGCTTCCTGCCCGTGCTGGAGGGCGGGGAGGAGGAGTCCCTGGCTGTGGCCCAGGCCACCCGTGCCCACCGCCTGGTGCTGTTCACTGCAACCGAGCCCTCCCTGGCCTTGGGCGTGGACCGTCAGGTGGAGCTGCTCCACCTGGACCTGACCCGGGCCGCCGAGTTGAGGAAGGCTGGGGAGCTCCCTCTGGACACAGACCGGGCCCTGGAGCTGGCCTGCCGGGCCGTGGAGGGGGGCGTCCGCCGGGCGGTCCTCCTGGCCCCGGGTGCGGACCACATCCTGCTGCTGGACGCCCTGGGACAGCACATTCAGGGGATCTCCGTCACTCCGTGACCGGTTTAAGAGGAAACAAACACAGGCACAGCGGCTTCCCACCGCTGTGCCTGTATCGATTCTCCTTGCACGGAGAGACTTCGATGTGATAAACTGCTTCCATAAGACCGCAGAGAGGAGCAGGCCAATATGATCCAGGTCGTTTTGATCGACATCGACAACACCCTCCTGAGTTTTTCGGGATATGTCAAAGAGGCCATGAGAGACGGTTTTGCACAGTACGGCCTAAAACCGTATACAGAAGCAATGTTCCCTGTATTTGAACGGATCAACAACAGCCTGTGGGAACAGATCGAGCAGGGGACGCTCTCCTTTGAAGAACTGACCGAGATCCGATGGAATCTGATCTTCCACGCACTTGGGATTTCCTTTGATGGCCGGATCTTTGAGCAGTATTTCAGGGAAAAGCTGTTTTTCAGCGCAGTGCCTGAACCGGGCGCTGTGGAGCTGCTGGAGTATCTCAGCCGCCGGTATCGGCTGTGTATCGCCAGCAACGGTCCCTATGAACAGCAGATCAATCGGCTCCGTTTGGGAAATATGTATGACTTTTTCACACACTTTTTCGTTTCATCACAGATCGGCGCACAAAAACCGAGCGCAGCCTTTTTTGACTTCTGTTTCAACGAATTGCGGAGCAGCGGCTTTCCGAACCTAGTACCAGAAGAGACGATCATCATCGGAGATTCTCTCTCCTCGGATATCGCAGGTGGAGCAGGGTATGGGATGCACACCTGCCTTTATCAAAAACAGCCCGCACCGGCGCTGGATACATCCAAGGCAGAGCACATCGTGAGGAGTCTGGCTGAGATTCAACAGATTTTGTGACAGACATACAGCGGAACCATCCTCCATCCACTCCATGCAGGAAAAAGCACCGGCCCGTGAATACGGGCCGGTGCTTTTATGCTGTCTCCCAGCGCAGAGCCGGGGCATATACTGCGGTCTGTCCCGCGGTTCAGGGCTCCTGCCGCCGGTGGAAGATCTCCCGGACAGTGAGCACATCCTCCGCCACAGTGAACTTCACCTCCCAGCCGCCGAAGGCAAGACCGTACACCCGGTCCGGGTCGTGCTGATAGGTGGGGCGCGGATCCTGGGCCAGCACCCCCAGCAGGGCGGCCCGGCGCTCCTCCTCCACCGGCCCCAGCAGTTCCGGGGGACACTCCACCCGCAGGCTGGCCTCCTTGGGCTGGCTGGCAAAGCCGCCCGCCGCCTCGGGGCGGCAGTCGGCGTAGGGGAGATAGGGCTTCACATCATAAATAGGGGTTCCGTCCATCAGATCAGCCCCCGCTACCCAGAGTACCGGTCCCCACTGGGGATGCTGCTCGATCCGCTCCAGCCGGACGCAGGACAGGCCAATGGGGTTGGGACGGAAGGGGGAGCGGGTAGCAAACACCCCCATACGGGTATTGCCTCCAAGTCGCGGCGGCCTCACCGTGGGGGACCAGCTCTCCCGCACCGCCTGGGAGAACTGCCAGATGAGCCAGAGGTGAGAAAAGCCCTCCAGCCCCCGCAGGGCGTCCGGATTGCGGTACTCCGGCTCAAACACCACCGCAGCGCGCAGCGCCTCCACCAGGCCACTCTGCCGCGGGATGCCGAATTTTGTGGGAAAATCGCTGTGGATCCGGGCGATCACCCGGAGCGTGTGCTGTTCGGCCATTAGGCTTCCCTCCTCTGGGGCGCAGCCCCTCATCCGTTGAAGCGGTTCATCGCCCGGTCCGGGCCCTCCTTCAGGAAGCACTCCACCGCGTCGGCGGCCCGCTTTACCGCCCCGTCGATGGCTTTTTTATCCTCCCCCTGGAACTTGCCCAGCACCCAGTCCGCCATGTCATAGTCGGGGTGGGGCTTTTCTCCCACACCCACCCGGACCCGGGGGAACTGATCGGTGCCCAGATGCTGGATGATGTTCTTCAGGCCGTTGTGTCCGCCGGCGCTGCCTCCCTTGCGGATGCGCAGGCGGCCCACCGCCAGGGCGGTGTCATCCGACACCACCAGCACCCGCTCCGGCGGGATCTTATAAAAGTCCACCGCCTGGCGCACTGCCTCGCCGGACAGATTCATATAGGTCACCGGCTTCATCACCAGCACCTTTTCCCCGGAAATAGTGAGCAGATTGGTCAGCGCCTTGAACTTCAGCCTCTGGATGGGGGCGTTCTGCCGCTCGGCCAGCTCATCGGCCACCAGAAAGCCCACATTGTGGCGGGTATTTTCATACTGGTTCCCGGGATTCCCCAGACCCACCAGCAGCCACTCAGCGCCGCCGGTATTGTTTCGGAAAAACATGGTCGTCCTTTCTTCGCTCAGAAAAGGAGGAGACGGGCGTCGCCCGTCCCCTCCGGTTCGGCAGGGTGGTATTCAGGAGAACAGACGGGAGACAGAGGTCTCCTCGTAGATGTGGCTGATGGCCTCGGCGAACATGTGGGCCACAGAGATGTAACGGATCTTCTCGCAGGCGGCGACGCCGGCCTTGGGCGGGATGGTGTCCAGGAACACCACCTCGTCAATGACGCTGTCGGCGATGCGCTGGATGGCGGGGCCGGAGAGCAGACCGTGGGTGGCGCAGGCGGTGACACTCTTGGCCTTGCCAATGTCCACCAGGGCCTTGGCCGCGTGGCACAGGGATCCGCCGGTGTCCACCATGTCATCCAGCAGGATGACGTGCTTGTCGGTGACGTCGCCGATGATATTCATGACCTCAGAGGAGTTGGCCTTCTGACGGCGCTTGTCCACGATAGCCAGGGGCATCCCCAGCTTCTGGGCAAAGGCGCGGGCGCGGGCCACAGAGCCCACGTCGGGGGAGACCACCATGGTCTCATCCTGAACCGCGGCAAACTTACGGATAAACTCGTTGACAAAGATGGGGGAGCCCAGCAGGTTGTCCACCGGGATGTCGAAGAAGCCCTGGATCTGGTTGGCGTGCAGGTCCATGGTCAGCACCCGGTCCGCGCCGGCGCGGGTGAGGATATTGGCCACCAGCTTGGCGGAGATGGGATCGCGGGGCTTGGTCTTGCGGTCCTGGCGGGCGTAGCCGAAATAGGGGACCACGGCGGTAATCCGGCCGGCGGAGGCCCGGCGCAGGGCGTCGATCATAATAAGCAGCTCCATCAGGGAGTCGTTCACCGAGTGGAGACGCCCGTCCTTCTCAAAGGGGCAGGTGGACTGGACCACGAACACATCCGCGCCGCGGACGGTCTCGTAGATGGAGGCAAAGTTCTCGCCATCGGCGAAGGACCCGACCTCAGAGTTGCCCAGGGGGACCCCCAGCTCCTGGCAGATGGCCTTTGCCAGGTTGGGATTGGAGTTTCCGGTAAAAATCTTGATGCTCTTCCCGTGTGTGATCATACTCAACTTCCTTCCATTTATTGCGGAGCCCGCCCCGGACGGGAGCGCAGCCCCTGTTATCGCTTCCTGCGGTCCTCACAGCATTTCGGTCCCACGGCCCGGCGCAGCGGGCTTGGGTTCACTTCTGCGGCTTTTTGGCCCGGTGGGCGGCTGCCCAGCCCGGCTTTTCCACCTGACGGGCCCGGGCGATTGCCAGGGCGTCGGCGGGTACATCCTCCGTGATGGTGGAGCCGGCGGCGGTATAGGCCCCGTCTCCCACATGGACCGGGGAGACCAAGTTGGTATTGCAGCCGATGAAGCAGTCGTCCCCAATGGTGGTGCGGTACTTCCGGTTACCGTCATAGTTGACCAGCACCGTGCCGCAGCCGAAGTTCACCCGGTGTCCCACATCGGCGTCCCCCACATAGGTGAGGTGGGCGATCTTGGTCCCGTCCCCGATGGTGGAGTTTTTCAGCTCCACAAAGTCCCCCACCTTCACATCCCGGCCCACATGGCAGTTGGGGCGAATATAGGCGAAGGGACCCACATGGGCGCCGGACTCGATGGTACTCTCATTGCACTGGGAGGAGTTGATCACAGCGCCATCTCCCACGGTGCAGTCTGTGAGCATGGTGTTGGGGCCGATCTCACAGTTCTCTCCCACCACGGTATTCCCCCGCAGAATGGTCCCGGGGAGCAGCAGGGTCCCCGCTCCCACCGTGACCCCCGCCTCCACATAGACGGCGCCGGGGTCCATCATCCGCACGCCGGACTCCAGCAGAGCCTGGCGCTTCGCGGCAAATTCATCCATAAACTGGTTACCTCCTGAGAAAGATCAAAAAAAGAGGGGAAACTGTTCTCTTTCCAAAGCCGTTTTTCTCTCTTCCGCCCCCATTATAGCATATCCTTCCGGCTTTTTGCCACAATCCGCGAAAAATTTTTAAAAAGTCAGGATTCTCCTATTTTGGGGCAAGAAAACTCAAAACGCAGTGCGGCCGCCGCCCCGGAATAAACCAGGACGGCGGCCGTCAACTGTCAGCAGGGAGCTGCGGCCAGCTCCTCCTCCAGAAGGGGCTGGACCCCGAGCCGCTCCCGCAGGCGTCCGGGGTGATAGATGTGGGCCAGCTCCAGGCCGGCGCACAGGGTGTCCACCAGGTCCACCAGCCAGGCCTCCCAGGAGCGGGGAAGCTGGCCGCCCAAGGGCCACATATGGGACAGGATGATGTTGCGCTCCTTCTCAGAGAGCGCGGTGAGCTCCGCCGCGTTTCGGGCGGCCGCGCGGGGATGGTCAAAGCACTGCCAGCCGGGGTGCGCCGACGCGTCCCGAGAGTCGTAGAGGTACAGGTCGTGCAGCAGACCGGCCCGGGCCGCGGCGGTCTCATCCAGCCGCAGGGCGCGGGCGGCCCGGTACGAGCAGTAGGCGACAAACAGGGAGTGGTCCAGCGTGCTGATATGGCCGTGGTGCTTCCACCGTCCCATCATGCGTACGGCGTCAGAACCCAAAAGCTCCTCCGTGGTCCGGCAGAACTCCTCAAGATAATGGTTCAATGGAATCAGTCCTTTCTGTCAAACGGCAGTAGTTGGAATATGATACACAGCTCCGCGGTACGGCCGCGGGGAGCCGGCATCCAAAAGAACATCGGCCGGTCCGGCTCAGTCTCTATTATAATGCGTACGGCACAAAGACACAAGCGAGGAAGGGGGAGAAATTTTTACCGGATCTGACCGTTCCCCCGAATGATAAACTTGAAGGTGCACAGCTCCGCCAGCCCCAGGGGCCCCCGGGCGTGGAGTTTCTGGGTGGAGATGCCCATTTCACAGCCCAGGCCGAACTCCCCGCCGTCGGTAAAGCGGGTGGAGGCGTTCCAGTACACGGCGGCGGAGTCCACCTGCCGCTGGAAGGCATGGGCCGCCCTCTCGTCGCCGGTGACGATGCACTCGGAGTGGCCGGTGGAGTGGGCGGCGATGTGGGCGACCGCGCCCTCCACACCGTCCACCACCCGGACCGCCAGGATATAGTCCAGGAACTCGGTGTCAAAGTCCCGCTCCCCGGCGGGCGCGCCGTCGATCACGGCGGCAGCCGCCTCGTCCAGCCGCAGCTCCACCGGAGGCTGTCCGGCCACTGTCCGGCTGTCCACCAGCCGTGCCTTCAGCTTGGGCAGGAATTCTCCCGCGATCTTCCCGTCCACCAGACACACTTCGGCGGCATTGCACACGCTGGGCCGGGAGCACTTGGCGTTCTCCAAAATGTCCAGGGCCATCTCCTGGTCGGCCCACTGGTCCACATAGATGTGGCAGATCCCGGTGCCTGTCTCGATCACCGGAACGGTGGCGTTGTCCACGCAGGCCCGGATCAGGCCCGCGCCTCCCCGGGGAATCAGCAGGTCCACATAGCCGCTGGCCGTCATCAGCTCGTTGGCGGAGGCGCGGCTGGTGTCCTCCACCAGCTGGAGGGCGTCCTCCGGCAGTCCGGCGGCGGCCAGCCCCTCCTTCAAAGCGGCCACGATGGCGGCGGCGGAGCGGTGGGCCTCCTTGCCGCCCCGGAGCACACAGGCGGAGCCCGCCTTCAGCGCCAGAGCGGCGGCGTCGCTGGTGACGTTGGGCCGGCTCTCATAGATGATGGCGATGACCCCCATGGGAACGGCGGTCTTTTCGATCACCATCCCATTGGGCCGCTCCACCCGGGACAGCACCGCGCCCACCGGATCGGGGAGGGCGGCCACCTCCCGCATCCCCTGTGCCATGCCGGCGATGCGCTCCGGGCTCAGCGCCAGCCGGTCCAGCATCACCTCAGAGATGGTCCCCCGGGCCGCCTCCAGATCCCGGCCATTGGCGGCCAGGATGTCCGCCGTGCGGCCCTCCAGGGCCCGGGCCATCTCCAGCAGCGCTTGGTTCTTCCGCTCCGTATCCGCCAGAGCCATGGCTCCCTTTGCGCCCCTGGCCTTCTCCAGCAGTTCCATTGTTGTCATTGACGTCACCCTTCTCTCAGCCTTCCATCTTCGGCCCGCCTCCTGCGGTCACGGGCCAAAATTCGATTCCTTTTCGTAATTAGACGGATCATTTTTTCAGTTTGTATTCGTTTGATCCCTTATTTCTTCCCCAAAAAGCGGGTCCCCACCGCTTTTCCATCTGCCACATCGTACAACACCTGAGGCCGTTCCCCATTGGTGATGATCATGTCGCAGCCCGCGGCGGTGACCATTTTGGCCGCCCGCAGCTTGGTCGCCATGCCGCCGGTCCCCAGGCCGGAGCCTGCGCCGCCGGCCAGCCCCTCGATCTCCGGGGTGACCTCCTCCACCACAGGGATGAGCCGGGCCTCCGGATCCTTTCGGGGGTCGGCGGTATACAGGCCCTCGATGTCGCTGAGCAGGACCAGCAGGTCCGCATGGACCGAGCAGGCCACGATGGCCCCCAGCGTGTCGTTGTCGCCCACCTTGATCTCGGCGGTGGCGATGGTGTCGTTCTCATTGATGATGGGCAGGGCCCCCAGCTCCAACAGGCGCTCCAGGGTGTTTTCAAAGTTCTGCCGGCGCTCGGCGTGGTCCACATCCTCGCCAGTAAGGAGGATCTGGGCCACCGTGTGGTTATACTGAAGGAACAGCCGGTCATAGGTGTACATCAGCTCACACTGACCCACCGCGGCGGCGGCCTGCTTGGACGGCATATCGCTGGGCTTTCCGGGCAGATTTAGTTTGCCCACCCCCATGCCGATGGCGCCGGAGGAGACCAAGATCACCTCGTGGCCCGCGTTTTTCAGATCGCTGAGGACCTTGACCAGATCCTCCACATGGCGGATGTTCATTCGGCCCGTGGCGTGGGCCAGGGTGGAGGTCCCCACCTTGACTACAATTCTCATATCTCAACAGCCCCTTTCCTGTGGAGCGGTCCGCCGGGGGCGGCCGTCCGGTCACGCCCGGTCACTTGCCCAGGGCGATGGTCTTTTCATAGGCGGCGATGACCGCTTCCATCACCGCGGAGCGGAAGCCCCGGTCCTCCAGAGTGCGGACGCCCTGAATGGTGGTGCCGCCGGGGGAGCATACCCCATCCTTCAGCTGGCCGGGGTGGGCGTGGTTCTCCAGCATCAGCTGGGCCGTGCCCTCCGCCATCTTGGCCGCATAGGCCAGCGCCTTGTCCCGGGGCAGACCACAGGCCACGCCCCCATCCGCAAGAGCTTCAATAAACATGGCGCAGAACGCGGGGCCGCAGCCGGATACGGCGCTGGCGGCGTTGAGCCGGTCCGGGTTGACCCGGTCGATCATACCGGCGGCGGACAGCAGGTTCTGGAAGTCGGACAGTTCCTCCTCATTGGCGTCCACCCCGTAGTACTGCACCACGCCGGCCCCCACTGCCACCGGGGTGTTGGGCATCAGGCAGATCACCGGATATGCGCCGCCGGCCATCTCCTGGATGCGCCGGGCGTCCAGCCCCGCGGCCATGGAGGCCAGCACGAACCGGTCCTTCCGTGCCTTCAGAATGGGGGCCAGCCCGGAGAGCAGCTGCTCCATCATCTGGGGCTTCACCCCCAGAAAGATCAGGCCGCACTCCCGGGCCACCGTCTCATTGTCCGCCGTCTGTACGCCCAGCTCCCGGGCCACCGCCTCCGCCTTGGACCGGGTCCGGTTGGCCAGAAGGACAGGCGCGCCCTGGGCCCCTTTGACCGCCGCCCGGGCCACCGCCGTGCCCATGGTGCCTGTGCCGATGAATCCGATGGATGAAAACATCTCGATCATACTCCTTAGATCTTAAAATTTGCGCCTCCGCCTTTTTGGGGCTGAATCGTGCTCTGGCCTTCTTCCTTCTGTGCATTTTCACGATTCAACCAGAGCCGATATATCTCATGCGCAGAAACTTTTCTTTTATCATAACACGCTTCTTTCAGAATTCAATTGCTTTTTTGCGAAAAGCGGCTTTTTTCATCTGTTCTTCCTCTGGAATCCTGAATAAAGCCCTGTTTTTCTGTCGTATACGCCACCCTTGCTTTCTTTGAATTGCATCAAATTATATCCAAAGGATTCATTTTTGAGTCCATTTTCTACAAAGCGGCAGCTGCGTTTAGCTCTGCGCAAATGGACGCTCCCACCTGAAACGCTGTTTTCTCAGCTTTGTACCACATTTATTTGTGCATTTCGCATATTTTTATCTCTGTAAACCTGTATTTTTAATTGAATTCAATGGTATATTGAGCGATCTTCAATTTTATCCCGAATTTCTTGAATCATTTTTTGTGTTGCAAGAGACGGCTTCTTATCCTTCGAAACAGCCAGGCCAATCGTGCGGTATTTGTTATGGATCAGGGGAAATGTCTGATAGTTTCCTGGCTGGTGCTTCAGGGTCATTTCCGGAAGAATGCTGTACCCCATTCCACTTTCTACCAAGGCGATCACTGCGCTCTCCAAGGCAATATCATGCTGTTCACTGACCGTCAGCTGATTGTCTTCAATAAACTCCTGTATATTTCGGTCATATCCCCGCTTTGCCAGGATCAGAGGAAGGTCCCTCAGTTCCTCCGCCCGTACGTATGGCGGCTCCTGCGGTACAAAGCCCTGCGGCATAACACAAAACAGACGGTCGTGGAACAATGTGATGGTATGGAAGTGCTCCGATGTAGGCATGGAGACGAACCCAAGGTCTAGGCGGGAATCTTCCACCATATCCTCGATCTCCTGATAACCGCCCTGATAAACTCTGACCTCAATATTGGGATATTTAGAGTGAAAGGACATTAGAATATCTGGAAGCCATTGTATGCAGACACTGTTGAGAGCCCCGATCCGCACACATCCCTTCTCCAAACCGTTGATCTGCGCGACCTCCTCCTGAAGGCGCTGCTCCTCCAGCAAAATAGCCCGGAACCGGGGCAGGAGCATCTCACCATGAGCTGTAAGTGTTGCCCCGCCGCGATCCCGGTTCAATAATGCAAATCCCAGACTTTTCTCCAGTGCGTTCATGGAATGTGTGACCGCAGAGGGCGTAATGTGCAGCAGTTCCGCCGCCTTGGTCATGTTTTTTTGTTCTGCAATGGTGCAGAAAATCTGATAAGCGGTCAAAGACACTGAGTTTTCCCCCATTTACGTTTATTGAGTTTCCTTCAATTATACTTATCATATTATGAGATTTACAAAATGTCAAAGGTTATATATGATGAATATAACAATATCAGGAATATGGAGGTGCAAAAATTCAGCAAAATATACATCTTCAGGTCGTTTGTCCCAGATCACCCGCTCACATTTTCATCCTTAATATCTGAAACAGGAGGGTAACCATGGAACACAACAACAAAAAAAACACATCTTTGCGAAAGCCATCCCTTATCGAATCTATCATCGTTCTGCTCTCCATGGTCTTTTTTGTCAGCATTGGCTATGGTGTGTTCAAGCTGGAACTTCAGGTCATGCTTCTTTGTACGGCCACTTTTACCGCCCTCATGGCTATGCGTCTGGGGTTAAGCTGGACTGTTCTTGAAAAGGCGATCTCTCAGCGCATGGTCAAGGTTCTGCCCGCCGTGTATATCATGTTTACCGTCGGCGGTCTGATTGCTACCTTCATCTACTCCGGTACGATCCCTATGCTGATTTACTACGGGCTTCAAATCATCAGCCCCCAGTTCCTGATCCCCTGCAGTTTCCTGATTTGCGCCATTCTGGCCACCGCTACCGGCACTGGCTGGGGCTCCGCCGGAACTGCCGGTGTTGCCTTGATCGGTATTGCCATGGGGCTTGAGATTCCGCTGGCCCCTGTTGCTGCCGCAGTCGTCGCCGGGTCCACCTTTGGCGATAAGCTCTCCCCGCTGTCTGATACTACCAATATGGCCGCGCTGAGCGCGGGAACTGATCTGTATGCTCATGTTCGGTCCATGCTGTGGACCACGATCCCTGCCGCTGTTGTTACCGTCATCATCTATACCGTATATGGGCTGCGCTTTGGCGGTGACTTTGTGATGCCGGAAAATGTTTCCTCCATGCTTGCAACAATGGACCAGATGTATACCTGGAATCCTCTGCTTTTGATCCCCTTTGTAATCATTCTCCTGGGTTCTTTGTTGAGAAAGCCCACTCTGCCTGTCATGTATATCGGCATCGCAGTTGCAGTCGCCTTGGGCATGATCTTCCAGGGCTTCACTTTGGGCCATGGACTCACCGCTTTTGTCAGCGGCTTCAAGATCACTATGGTGCCCGGTCTGGATGCCGCGGCCACAAATGCTGATGTTCTGACCCTGGTGCAGCGCGGCGGTCTGACCTCTATGTCCAACATTATTCTCACCATCTTCTGTGCCTACTCCTTTGCCGGGATCGCGGAAGAAGCTGGATTTATGGAAAAGATCATTGATGCTGTTATTGGGAAGATCAAAACCCGCGGGGCTACCGTGGCGGCTGGCATCTGCACTGCTATTACCCTGACGATCATCGGCGTCAGCGGTTACATCTCCCTGATTATGACTGGCGAGCTGTTCCGCAAGCCTTACCTGAAATGGCGCATGGATCTGTCTGTCCTGTCCCGCACCTGCGAGGACGGTGGTACTATGATCTGCAGCATCGTCCCCTTCAGCACCTCTGGCCTGTTTTATGCTGGCGCTCTGGGTGTCCCCGTACTCTCCTATCTGCCCTGGCACTTTATGGCCTTTATCTGCCCCATTCTGGCCATTATCTACGGCTATACCGGCATTGGCATCAAGACGATCTCTCAGGAGGAGGCTGACCGCCAGATCCGTGAGCTTGGTTTTGAGGTGGATTGATCCGTCCCCTTTCATCTGTTATAAACATTGTCTTTGGAGATGACAAACTACTATGAAACACAACATTCTGCTTATCCATCCCACGATCCAGCCCAACGGCGTGGCCTATTTTGAGGAACACGCAAACGTATTTTATGCGCCGGACGGTCAGCCGGAAACCTTGATCCGCTGTATGAACGAGCATCAGATCGAGGGGGTCGTGGTCCGCTGCGAGCCCATCACCAAAGAGATCATGGACGCCGTGCCGTCCCTGAAGGTGATCGGAATGCACGGCGTGGGTCTTGACCACATCGACGTCAAAGAGGCCACTGCCCACGGGATCCGTGTCCTGAATATTCCGGACGCCAATTACCTGTCTGTGGCCGAGCATACCATCATGTTTATCCTGGCGCTGAGCCGCAGCCTTCGAATCAATGACTGCAGTGTCCGAGCAGATGCCTGGTACAGCCGTGAGAACCGATGCACGATGGAGGTATTTGAAAAGAACCTGCTGATCGTCGGCCTGGGCCGGATCGGAAAAGCAGTCGCCAAACGGGCCCAGGCGTTTGATATGCACGTCATGGCCTATGATGGCTTTGTATCCCGGGAAGCTATGGAGGAGTTCGGGGTCGAAAAGGTGGACCACTTGGAGGATGGTTTGAGACGGGCCGACTTTGTTACCCTCCACGTCCCCCTGACGCCGGAGACCCAAGGAATGATCTCTACCCCTCAGTTCCAGCTGATGAAAAACAGCGCCTACATCATCAACATGGGCCGCGGACCTGTGTTGGATGAGGACGCCCTCGCCGTCGCTCTGGCACAGGGCGAGATCGCCGGAGCCGGACTGGATGTTCTGAGCGTTGAACCCCCCCGGAAAGATCATCCCCTGTTCCAGATGGACCAGGTCCTCTTTACACCCCACATTGGCGGAGACACCCGTGAAGCCAAGCTCCGCACCTCTGAACGCCTCTCCCGCACAGTCTTGGAAGCCCTGGACGGTGCAGACACCTATAATTGGTTCAACCGCCCCAGATGAGAGTCTATTCACCGGGAATCCACACAATTTTTTAGAAAATCAAACAATAAAGGAGTATATCAATTATGTTGAAGCTTGATGGCATCATGACCGCTCTGGTCACCCCTTTGAATTCTGACGGCACAGTAGACGAACAGACTCTGACTGCGCTGATTGACTATCAGATCGCCCACAAGGTACATAGTCTGCTGCTTCTGGGCGGCACCGGTGAGTACACCTCCATGACCATGGAGGAGCGGTTCCGCGCGGTGGACATCACGGTAAAAGCTGTCAACAAGCGGGTCCCGCTGGTAGTCGGCGTACTGGAGACCGGGGTCGGCGAGTGCCTGAAGTTCTGCAAGTACTGCAAAAACGCCGGCGCTGATGCCATGCTGGTGCTGACGCCCTTCTATATCATGGGCACCCAGGACGCCCTTGCAGAGTTCTACAAAACGCTGGACCGTGAAGTGGATATGCCCATCCTGATCTATAACATCCCCTACCGCACCAATGTCAACGTTCTGCCTGACACTGTGGTCCGCCTGACCAAGGAGATGAAGAACCTGGTCGGCATTAAGGAATGCGCCTCCATGACACAGGCGATGGAAGTGCTGCTGAAGGCGGGCGACAAGATCAGCGTCCTCACTGGCGACGAGTTCAGCGCTGTCAGCCTGATGGCAATGGGCGTCAAGGGCGCCGTGATGGCCACCGCCAATGTGGTTCCGGACGCCTGGGTCAAGATGTACGACCTGGTCCAGGCCGGAAAAATCCAGGAGGCCATGGAGATGTCTCTGGATTACTTCCCCCTGTTCAAGGCGCTGTTCAGCGAAAATTACATCAGCCCGCTGAAATACGCGATGGCTCAGGCGGGTGTGCCCTGTGGCGCATCCAAGCTGCTCCCGCTGCTGGAAGCCAAGGATGAGACCAAGGCCTGGGTGGATTCCGAGATGAAACGCTTGGGTGTGATCTAATCACTGTGGGGAGCCCCGATCTCCCACACCCGCAGGCTCCCGCTCCATATTACAACGTTTAACCGTCTACTGTGTATCGTGCAGAAAGGAAGAACTACCATGCCCAATGCCTATTTTACCATTGCCAAACCCGCCAACGACCCCTTTAAGAGCTATCTGCCCGGCAGTCCGGAGCGCGCGGAGCTGAAAGCCGAGCTGGCCCGGCAGTCCGCTCAGGTGGTGAAGATCCCCCTCATCATCGGCGGGAAAGAGGTCTGGACGGACAAGACCATCCAGGTCACCATCCCCCACGACCATCAGCACGTCATCGCTGAGTGCTGCATGGCGGGGGAGAAGGAGCTGAAAATGGCCGTGGATGCGGCTCTGGCCGCCAAGGACGCCTGGGAGGAGATGCCCTGGGAGCACCGCTCCGCCATCTTCCTGAAGGCCGCCGACCTGATCACCGGCTCCTACCGCCAGGTGCTCAACGCTTCCACCATGCTGGGGCAGTCCAAGACCGTGTTCCAGGCGGAGATCGACATCGCCGAGCTGGCCGACTTCCTCCGCTTCGGCGTCTGGTCCGCCCAGGAGATCTTCAAGGACCAGCCCCTCAGCGTGGACGGGATCTGGAACCGCCAGGATTACCGCCCCCTGGATGGCTTTATCTGCGCCATCTCTCCCTTCAACTTCACCTCCATCGGCGGAAACCTGCCCACCGCCCCCGCCATCGTGGGCAATGTCTCCGTTTGGAAGCCCTCCCGCACCGCCGTGCTGTCCAACTACTACTACATGAAGCTGCTGATGTGGTGCGGCCTGCCCGCCGGCGTCATCAATTTCGTCCCCTGTGCCGGCTCTGATATGTCGCGGTATGTGGTCAGCCATCCCAAAATGGCCGGCTTCCACTTTACCGGCTCCACCGCCGTGTTCCAGAGCGTCTGGAAGCAGGTGGGCGAGCACATCGCCGGCTACGCCAACTACCCCCGTCTGGTGGGCGAGACCGGGGGCAAGGATTACATCTTCGCCCATCCCTCCGCCGATGTGGAGCCCCTGGTGGCCGCTCTGGTCCGCGGCTCCTTCGAGTTCCAGGGTCAGAAGTGCTCCGCCTGCTCCCGCGCCTTCATCCCCGCCAGTATCTGGCCCCAGGTGAAGCAGGGCCTGATGGAAAAGACCGCCGCCCTGAAGGTAGGCGACGTCCAGGAGTTCGACACCTTTATGGCCGCCGTCATCGACCAGGCCTCCTTCCAGACCTGTAAGGGCTATATCGACCGGGCCGCCGCCTCCCCAGAGTGTGAGATCGTGGCCGGCGGCACCTATGACGACAGCAAGGGCTGGTTCATACACCCCACCGTGATCCGCTGCGACTCCCCTTACTATGAGTCCATGGTTCGGGAGATCTTCGGTCCCATTCTCTCCATCTACGTCTATGAGGACAGCCAGCTGGACGAGACCCTGCGCATCTGTGACACCGCCTCCCCCTACGCGCTCACCGGCGCAGTGTTCGCCCAGGACCGTCAAGCCATCGTGAAGATGGAGCGGGCTCTGCGCAACTCCTGCGGCAACTTCTACATCAACGACAAATGTACCGGCGCCATCGTCGGCCAGCAGCCCTTCGGCGGAGCCAGGGCCTCCGGCACCAATGATAAAGCCGGCACTGGCCTGAACATGATCCGCTGGCTCAGCGCCCATGCGGTCAAGGAGTCCTTTTCTCCCTCTTCCGCCATCAATTATCCCTATATGGCCCAGCCCTGATCTGTTACCACCCTCGATTCCTCCCCTTCCGTCCCTGCCCCCGGACGGGATGCCGCGCACGGCGTCCCGTCCGGGCTTTTTCTCTCCTCATCCTAAGAAAATCTTAAACAGTTCTTAATTGACTTTCCTTCTCCGTCTGAGTACACTTAGTGTACTAATACAGTTCATACAGCTACGCTGTCCCGCACCCTTGTGGGACCCGTGGCAGAAGGGAGGACATGGTATGCTGAATCTGGACTACCGGGACGCCCGGCCCATCTATGAGCAGGTGCGGGACGGCCTGCGCCGCCTGATGGTCACCGGCGTGATCCGGGAAGGGGAGAAGCTCCCCTCGGTGCGCGCCCTGGCCAGCAGTCTGGCCATCAACCCCAACACCATCCAGCGGGCGTATGAGTCCCTGGAGGCGGAGGGCTATGTCTGCTCCGTCCCGGGGAAGGGCTCCTTCGCCGCGCCCCACACCGGGGTGGACCAGGCGCGGCGGGACAGTCTGCTGGGCCATTTTGACACTGTGACCGCCGAGCTGCTCTATCTTGGGGTCACCGGCGAACAGCTCACCGCCCGGGTGCGGGCAATGGAAGGAGGGGACTCACAATGATCCAAGTAAACAACGTGGTCAAGAGCTTTGACGGCTTCCGGGCCCTGGACGGCCTGACCATGTCGGTGGAGGGGGGCTCCATTTACGGCCTGGTGGGGCCCAACGGCGCGGGCAAGTCCACCATTCTGCGGCACATCACCGGCATCTACCGGCCGGACTCCGGCTCCGTGCGGGTGGACGGTCAGCCGGTGTATGAAAACCCTGCGGTGAAGAGCCGGATGGCCTGGATCCCCGACGAGCTGTACTACTTCCTGTCCGCCTCCACCCGGGACATGATGAAGTTCTACCGGGGACTGTATCCCCAGTTCGACGACAAGCGGTATCAGGCGCTGAAGGACGCCTTCCCCGCCGTGGACGAGAAGCAGCCCATCCGCCGCCTGTCCAAGGGGATGCAGAAGCAGTCCGCCTTCTGGCTGGCCCTGTGCTGTATGCCGGACATCCTGGTGCTGGATGAGCCGGTGGACGGCCTGGACCCGGTGATGCGGCGGCAGGTGTGGTCCCTTCTCATGGGGGACGTGGCCCAGCGGGGGACCACGGTGCTGGTCTCCTCCCACAACCTGCGGGAGCTGGAGGATGTGTGCGACCATGTGGGCATCCTCTCCCACGGGAAGGTGCTGCTGGAGCGCTCCCTCACCGACCTCCAGGACAATATCCTGAAGCTTCAGGTAGTCTTTCCTGATGGGCAGCTGCCCCAGCTGCCTTCGGATCTGAACGTGCTCCATGTCACCCAGCTGGGGCGGGTCCATACCCTGATCGTCCGGGGGGAGCCGGCGGTCATCAAAAGCCGGGTGGCGGCCTTTTCCCCCATGCTGATGGAGGCCCTGCCCCTGTCCCTGGAGGAGATCTTTATTTATGAGTTGGGAGGTGAGGACTATGCGGTCCGGGACATCGTTCTTTAACGCGGCGCTCTTCCGCAAAACATTTCTTCGCTTCTGGCCGATCTGGGCCCTGTACACAGCGGGGTGGACGCTGGTCCTGCCCCTGCGCCTGTGGGCGGACGCCATGCGCCGGAGCGACTGGGCTGCTCCGGCGCTGGCGGAGTATCTCCAAAACGCCGCGAACGGCGTCCCCGGCCTTCTGGAGGCGGGGGTCCCCCTGGCCGCGGGCGCGGGGCTTGTATGCGCCATGGCGGTATTCTCCTATCTCTACTCCAGCCGTTCAGCCTGTATGATGCACGCCCTGCCTCTCCGTCGGGAGGCCCTGTTCCTCACCCAGTATCTGGCGGGGCTGTCCTTCCTGCTGCTGCCCCAGCTGGCCATCTTTATTCTGACTGCCGCTACGGAGGCGGCCCTGGGGTGTCTGGCCCTCTGGCCTCTGACCCAGTGGCTGCTGGTTCAGAGCGGATTGTGCCTCTTTTTCTACTCCTTCGCCGTGTTCTGCGCCATGTTTACCGGACATCTGGCCGCTCTGCCGGTGTTCTATGGGGTGCTGAACATTCTGGCCTTTGTGATGACCTCCCTGACGGAGGCGGAGTGCAGCCTGTTCCTCTATGGGTTCCAGTCCTTTCCCTCGCCCGTGTGGGAGTTTGCAGATTATCTCTCCCCACCCATTGCCCTCTCCCGGGCGGTCTCTCTCACCTATCAAAATGAGATTCCCAGCCTCTACCAGCCCGGTCTGGTGGCGGTCTACGCCGCAGTGGGTGCGGCGCTGGCCATCGCCGCCCTGCTGCTCTACCGCTCCCGGCACATCGAGTCCGCCGGCGACGTGGTGGCGGTCAAACTGGTCCGGCCCCTGTTCAAATATGGGGTGGCCCTGTGCGCCGGCCTTTCCGGCGGGATGTTCAGCTATCAGCTGCTGTCCGGTCTCTCCAGTCTGACTCTGATGGGCTGGATCCTCTTCTGGGAGCTGGTGGGCTACTTCGCCGCGGAGATGCTCCTGCGGAAGTCCTTCCGGGTGCTGCCGGCCTGGAAGGGAGCGGTCCCCCTGGCCGCCGCCATTGTGTTCCTCTCCCTCAGCGTCCACTACGACTGGTACGGCTTTGAAAGCCGGGTTCCGGACCCCAGCCAGGTCACCAGGGTCACGGTGGACAGCCTTCAAAGCGCCCCCTACGATGACGGGCGCGGCGGTCTGTCTTTAGAGGACCCGGAGCAGATCTCCCTGGCGATCCAGCTCCACCGGGCCGCCATTCAGCTGAAAGGGGAGAGCGCTGGGGAGGAGGACTGGACCGTTTCCTCCGACCAGGAGACCATGACGTTCCTGTACCTGCATCTGTATTACGAGCTGGCCGACGGCACGGTTCTGGAGCGGAATTATCCCGCCCTGCCCATCGTAGAGTCGGACCGCGATGTGGAGGGGAGTCTCACCTGGGCTGCGGAGCAGCTCCTCTCTGACCGGGAAAATGTGGAGCAGATGTATAACTTCCAGCATATTGAGAGCGACTACCGCCTGATGTCCGCCTATTTGGTGGATGTCTGGAACACCCAGACCCGGCAGTACGAGACCGTCTATCTCGACGGCTCCACCGAGAAGCTGTGGCAGGCCATGAGGCAGGACTTTGCCGAGGGGACCATTGGTGTGCGCTACCTCTTTGACAACAGTGTCGAACGGATGGAAAACACCTGTGCCACCGACCTGTACTTTGACTATGAAGTCCCTCCGGACCCCGAAGGAAGGGAGCCCGAATACAGCTCCTCCTTCTCTATCACCCTCACTCCCCAGGCCAGCCACACACTGGCACTCCTCCACGAGCTGAAGGTGCTGGACGAGACCCATCTGGCACTCACCAACCGTGAGGCCGAGGAGCTGGAGCGGGAGGCCCGCGGCGCGGAGCACTCCTCCGACGCCTCCACACAGACTGAGGCCGGGATCGAGAGCCATGATTCCTGAGCTGCAAACAAGCGGGCCGGTGTACCTTGGGTACACCGGCCCGCTTGTTCAAATCTCTCCACTGGAAAACTTTTCATACGCTTTTTACAGAAATCGTCTGGAAAAGCCGCCGGAAGTCTGCTACAATGGAATCAGCTTCTGAAGCGCGGAAGGAGGTATTTCCATGACAGACCAGCGCCGGGACGCCATCATCCGGGCCCCAGGCAGAATTCTGCCGCCCCCCAGTCCCTCCGCGCCCCAACCAACAGCAGGTCCATAGCGGCCGTGTGCCTCCGTACACACAGCCCTTTGGCGCCTGCTGTTTTTCTTTCGCCCCAAAAGTCTATGTTTTGTGAGAGAGGTGTCGATCATGCTTCCTTGTCAGGGTACCTGCCCCAACTATCAGCCCGGCTGTCACAAATGCTGCGCGGAGTGGAAGATGCTCCAGGACCGCCAGCGTGTCCAGCGGCAGCAAAAAAAAGCCTATCTGGACTACTATAACGACCTTTGCCTCACCATGACCCGGCAGTTCCGCTCCCTCAGCCCCTCCCGGCTGACCCGCTGACCCAGCGAAGCCATCGATCCACAGGGCCCCGGCGCTCCCGCGGCGTGGGAACATCCTCAGGGTGTTCCCACGCCTTTTTCCTGCGAACGGCGGCTGTCCGGGAAACGGTTTCCCCGCCGCGGCGAAAAAATCCCGGCCCTGGCGGGCCGGGATCTTGATAACTTTGGTGCGGAATTACACCAGCTGGATGATCGCCTCGTCGCCGCCTGCTCCATATCCTTCGCCCACTCGTTTCCCGACTGGGCTCACTCATTTCGCTGCGTCTCCTCTCCCCAGGCGACCCGCTCACCCGAAAGAGGCGCACCCCGTCCGTCAGGCAGCAGAACCGCTGGGCTCGCCCGGGGGCCCCTTTTTCCTACGAACGGCGGCTGTCCGGAAACCGGTTTCCCCGCCGCGGCGAAAAAATCCCGGCCCTGGCGGGCCGGGATCTTGATGACTTTGGTGCGGAATTACACCAGCTGGATGATCGCCATTTCGGCAGCATCGCCGCGGCGGGGGCCGATGCGGACAACGCGGGTGTAACCGCCGTTGCGCTCAGCATACTTGGGGCCCAGCTCCTGGAACAGCTTCTTGGCCACATCCTCCTTGGTGATGAAGCCCAGAGCCTGACGGTAGGAGGCCAGGTCGTTCTTCTTAGCCAGGGTGATCATCTTCTCGGCCACGGGAGCCACTTCCTTGGCCCGGGTAATGGTGGTCTTGATCTGACCATTCTCCAGCAGGTAGGTGACCATGGCGCGGAGCATGGCCCGGCGCTGATCGCTGGTACGGCCCAGCTTACGGTTCTTCTGAGACATGAGAAACACTCCTCTGACCTCGCGTGGCGAGATCCATTTCAAATTCGTTCATTCGGCCATTGGCCCGGGACCCCGCAGGGACCGCCCGGCTGGGCGGCATGGGAAGCGGAACGTTACATACCTTCGCCACGGTCCCGAATCGCATACGCCTCCGCCCGTCCCTGGGAACAGGCTGGGGCAGCTTGCTCAGCTGTTGTCGTCGCTGGACAGGGACAGGCCCATCATAGCCAGCTTGTTGATGACCTCTTCCAGGGACTTGCGGCCCAGGTTGCGCACCTTCATCATCTCTTCCTCGGTCTTGGAGATCAGATCCTCCACCGTGTTGATGTTGGCCCGCTTGAGGCAGTTATAAGAGCGGACGGACAGATCCATGTCGTCAATGGTCATCTCCATGACCTTGTCCCGCTGGGTCTCGGCCTTCTCCACCACGGTGGACCGGCTGCCCATGGTCTCGGACAGGTCGGTGAACAGGGTGAAGTGGTCGCAGAGGATGCGGGCGCCCAGGGAAACGGCATCCCGGGCGTCGATGGTCCCGTCGGTCCACACCTCCAGGGTCAGCTTGTCATAGTCGGTGGCGTCGCCCACGCGGGTGTTTTCCACCGTATAGTTGACCTTGCGCACAGGGGTGTAGATGGAGTCCACGGGGATCAGGCCGATGATGGTCTGGGCGGGCTTGTTCCGGTCGGCGGGGACATAGCCGCGGCCGTGGGACAAGGTCAGCTCCATGGACAGGGTGGCGTCAGCGCCCAGGGTGGCAATGTGCTGATCCGGATTCAGGATCTCCACATCCGCGTCCGCCTTGATGTCGCCGGCCGTCACAACGCACTCGCCGGAGGCCTCGATATGGACGGTCTTGGTCTCCTCGCAGTGGAGTTTGGCGATGATGCTCTTGATATTGAGGACGATCTCGGTCACGTCCTCCTTCACACCAGGAATGGTGGAAAACTCATGCTGGACACCGGCGATCTTGATGGAGGTCACCGCGGTGCCGGGCAGAGAGGACAGCAGGATCCGGCGCAGGGAGTTGCCCAGGGTGGTGCCGTAGCCGCGCTCCAGGGGCTCCACCACATACTTGCCGTAGGAGCTGTCGCCAGGAATTTCCTCACATTCAATGCGGGGCTTCTCGATTTCTACCATAATGCTATGATACCCTCCTTTTCTCGACGGCGGGCTAGGCCGTCTGATTCAGCTCACCAATATCTGAGGGTCGTTCTAAGTCTGACTGCTTGGGGGCGCTCCAGTGCCCGCGGAACACGGGTTTTAAAGACACCCCGGGGCCTTCGGCCTGACCAAAACCGGCCAGGCCGGAGGCCCGCAGATCTCGTTTCTTACTTAGAGTACAGCTCGACGATGAGGTGCTCTTCCACGGGGAAGTCGATGTCTTCCCGGGCGGGGAGGGCCACGACCTTACCCTGGAGGGTGTTCTTCGCATGATCCAGCCACTTGGGCACGTTGACGACCACGGCGTCCTCGCCCAGCAGGCGCTTGAACTTCACAGAGGAGCGGCTCTTCTCCCGGACCTCGATGACGTCGCCCACCTTCACCAGGAAGGAGGGGATGTCCACCCGCTGACCATTCACGGTGAAGTGGCCGTGGGTCACCAGCTGACGGGCCTCACGGCGGGTCATGGCGAAGCCCAGGCGGTACACCACGTTGTCCAGGCGGCGCTCGATCAGGGTCAGCAGGTTCTCGCCGGTCTTGCCGGGCATACGGGAAGCCTTCTCATAGTACATATGGAACTGCTTCTCCATGACGCCGTAGACAAACTTGACCTTCTGCTTCTCGGTCAGCTGAAGGGCATACTCGGACTGCTTCTTCCGCATCTGACCCTTGGGGTTGCGGTTGGTATTCTTCTTGGCATAGCCCATGGCGGCAGGGGACAGGTTCAGAGCCTTGCACCGCTTGGCGATGGGCTGCATATTTCTAGCCATCTGACAAAACCTCCTTCTTCCAGATCAGACACGACGGCGCTTCGGGGGGCGGCAGCCGTTGTGGGGAACGGGGGTCACATCCTTGATCAGGGTGACCTCCAGGCCCACGGCCTGCAGCGCCCGGATGGCGGCCTCACGGCCGGCGCCGGGGCCCTTGACATAGACCTCAACGGTCTTCAGGCCGTACTCCATGGCGGCCTTGGCGGCCGTCTCAGCGGCGGTCTGAGCAGCAAAAGGAGTGCTCTTGCGGGAACCGCGGAAGCCCAGGCCGCCGGAGGAGGCCCAGGACAGGGCGTTGCCCTGCAGGTCGGTGACGGTCACCATCGTGTTATTGAAGGAGGAACGGATATGCACCTGGCCCTTCTCCACGTTTTTACGCTCGCGGCGCTTACGCACCACTTTCTTACCCTTGGTATTTGCAGCCATGTGTATCCCTCCTTACTTCTTCTTGTTGGCGACGGTACGCTTGGGACCCTTGCGGGTACGGGCGTTCGTCTTGGAACGCTGGCCGCGGACAGGCAGCCCCTTGCGGTGGCGGATGCCGCGGTAGCAGCCGATCTCGGTCAGCCGCTTGATGTCCATCGCGACGTTGCGGCGCAGATCGCCCTCCACGGTGTAGTCGTGGCCAATGATCTCACGCAGCTTGGCCTCGTCCTCCTCGGACAGGTCTTTCACACGGACGTCGGGGCTGATCCCGGCCTGGGCCAGGATCTTGTTGGCGCTGGTGCGCCCAATGCCGTAGATATAAGTGAGGCCGATCTCAATTCTTTTCTCCTTCGGCAGGTCAATACCGGCAATACGAGCCATTTATTACAGCACCTCCAATTAACCTTGTCTCTGCTTATGCTTGGGGTTTTCGCAAATTACCATGACTTTGCCCTTGCGCTTAATGACTTTGCACTTCTCGCACATGGGCTTCACGGACGGTCTGACTTTCATAGTTAAAACCTCCTGATGAATGCCTGAATGGCCCCTCGTCGTCGCGGGCTCCATATCCCTCGCCTCCCCTGCGGGGTGGATGGGGTTCGGAAGGCAAGGCTTCCGGACAAAGCCGGACGACTCGGTCGTGAATGGTTTCGGGCGGAATTACTTGCTCCGCCAAGTGATCCGACCGCGGGTCAGATCATAGGGTGACATCTGTACCGTCACCTTGTCGCCCGGCAGGATGCGGATGAAGTTCATACGCAGCTTGCCGGAAATATGTGCCAGGATGATGTGTCCGTTCCCAATGTCCACGTGGAACGTGGTGTTGGGCAGGGATTCCGTGACGACTCCCTCCAGCTCGATCATATCATCTTTCGCCAAGCGTGATTCCCTCCTTGAAGGCGGCCAGCGCCCTTCTCAGTTCTCGGTCTGATACCGGTTCCCCTTGTCTCAGCTTCTGGATGGCCGGGTGGTCATACTCCTGCCGGGCCCCGGTCAGATGCCGTACATGGCCCAGCTTCTTCGCCTTTGGCCGGGAGACCTTTCTCCGTTTCCCGTCCGCCAGCAGCAGTCGCTCCTGCCGCTGGTCCATGCCAACGACACAGAACACGCCGCCCTTATCCCGTCCGGCGGTCGCCTGGACGATTTGGCCCGTGTAATCAAACATAGGCTCCATCCTCGGTGACTGTGAGGACCTCGGCGTCACCTTCGGTGATGAGGATCGTGTTTTCGTAGTGGGCGGCCAGAGAGCCGTCCAGCGTTTTGACGGTCCAGCCGTCGGGCAGGACCTTGATCTGCCAGGTCCCCACATTGACCATGGGCTCCACCGCGATGGTCATGCCCGGCTGGAGCCGGGGGCCGTGTCCCGCCGGTCCGAAGTTGCGGACCTCGGGGGCCTCGTGGAGCTTGGCGCCCACGCCATGGCCCACATAGTCCCGGACCACGGAGAAGCCGTTGGCCTCTACATAGGCCTGGACCGCGTGGCCGATGTCGGACACCCGGCAGCCCTGACGGGCCATCTTGATGCCCTCCCAGAAGCTCTGCTGGGTCACAGCGATCAGCTTCTCCGCCTCGGCGCTGACAGTGCCGCAGGCGTAGGTGGCGGCGCAGTCCCCGTGGAACCCGCCGATGAAGGCGCCCACGTCCACGCTGACGATGTCGCCCTCCTGAAGCTTCCGGGGGCCGGGGATGCCGTGGATCACCTCGTCATTGACCGAGATGCAGGCAGAGCCGGGGTAACCGCCGTAGCCCAGAAATGAGGGCTTCGCGCCGTGGCTCTCAATGAACCGGCGCACCGCCGTGTCGATCTCGTGGGTGGTGACCCCGGGGGCCACCATGGATCCGGCCAGGGCACGGGCCTGAGCGGTGATCCGCCCGGCCCTGCGCATGGCCTCGATCTCACGGGGAGACTTAATGGAAATCATTTCAATGCCCTTCAAGATTGCAGCGCCTCCATGATCGCCTGGGTGGTAGCCTCAATCGTGGGACGGTTATCCACCAGAGTCAGCAGACCTTTGGCCTGATAGTAGTCCTTCAAGGGCTCTGTCTGTTGGTGGTAGACCTCCAGGCGGTGACGCACCGTTTCCGGCTTATCGTCATCACGCTGAACCACTGGACCGCCGCAGTTATCACACACACCCTCCACCTTAGTGGGTCGGGCATGGATGTGGAAGGATGCGCCGCACTTGCTGCATACCCGGCGGCCGGACATCCGCTCCTCGATCTCCTGATCGGTGATCTCCAGGGAGAGGACCCGGTCGAACCGGACGCCCGCGGCATCCAGGGCCTCGGCCTGAGCGATGGTGCGGGGCACCCCATCCAGGATAAAGCCCTCCGCGCAGTCAGACTGCGCGATGCGCTGCGCCACGATCTGGATGATCACCTCATCGGGGACCAGCTTGCCCGCGTCCATGAAGGACTTGGCCTGGAGCCCGACCGGAGTGCCCTCCTGAATGGCCGCGCGTAATATGTTGCCGGTGGATATGGTAGGGATCCCCAGCTTTTGGCAGAGGACCTCTGCCTGGGTGCCTTTGCCCGCACCGGGCGCACCCAGCAGGATCAGTTTCATACCCATAACTGTGACATCTCCCAAACTTACTCCAGAAAGCCCTTATAGTGCCGCATCAGCATCTGGGCCTCCATCTGCTTCACGGTCTCCAGGGCAACGCCCACCACGATGATCACGGAGGTGCCGCCGATGGCCAGGGAGCTGTACCCAAAGAGGTTGCCGGTGATGATGGGCGCAATGGCGATCACCGACAGGTAGAGCGCGCCGAACATGGTGATCTTGTTCAGGACCTTCAGAATGAAGTCAGCGGTGGGCTTTCCGGGACGGAAGCCGGGAATGAAGCCGCCGTTCTTCTTCAGGTTGTTGGCCACCTCAATGGGGTTGAACTGCATGGTGGCGTAGAAATAACTGAAGCCCACAATCAGCAGGAAGTACAGCACGCTGTAAAAAGGCTTGCTGGTGTCGAACAGCCGCATCAGGCCGCCGCCAAAGCCCTGACTCTCCAGCGTCCATCCGGCGAAGGCGCCGATGGTGGCGGGGAGGGAGGCGATGGACTGGGCGAAGATGATGGGCATGACGCCGCTCATGTTCACCTTGATGGGGATATGGGTGGACTGTCCGCCGTACATCTTCCGGCCCACCACCCGCTTGGCGTACTGCACAGGCAGGCGGCGCTCGGCGTTGGAGATGAACACGATGAAGACCACCAGGGCCAGCATACCCAGGATCACGACCGCGACCATCCAGGGGGCCAGCAGGCTCTTCTGGTAGGCGGCAATCTGGGCCTCGCTCCAGTTCATGGCAGTGAACTCCTCCTGGGTCAGGGGGTCCATCCAGGCGGTGACGCCGTGGTAGACGTCGCTGACCATGTGGGGGAAGCGGGAGACGATGCCGGCAAACAGGATGATGGAGATGCCGTTTCCGATGCCAAACTCGGTGATCTGCTCACCCAGCCACATCAGGAAGGCGGAGCCGGCGGTGAAGGACAGGACGATCACGATCCCGACCCACAGAGCGGGCAGCCCCTCCGTATCCACCAGGCCGTAGCTGTTGATCAGGCTATAATAGCCAAAGCCCTGGATCAGGCCGATGGCCACGGTGGTGTAACGGGTGATGGAGGCGATCTTCTTGCGGCCCTCCTCGCCGCCCTCCTTGGCCATGCGCTCCAGAGCGGGGATGGCCACGGTGAGCAGCTGGATGATGATGGAGCTGTTGATATAGGGCTGGATGGACAGGGCAAAGAGGGTGGCCATGGAGAAGGCCGAACCGCTCATGGCGTTCATCAGGCCCAGGATGGTGCCGCTCTGTGCGGCCAGATAGACCTCCAGCTCCTGGGAGTTGATATAGGGGACAGGGATGGCGGCGCCCAGGCGGAAGATCAGCAGTGCGAAGATGGTAAACAGGATCTTCTTGCGCAGCTCAGGGATCTTCCAGGCGTCCCGGACGGTCTTGATCATAATCAGACCACCTCCACCTTACCACCTGCAGCTTCGATTTTTTCCTTGGCGGAGGCGGAGAAGGCGGAAGCCTGAACAGTCAGCTTCTTGGTGATCTCGCCATTGCCCAGGATCTTCACGCCGTACTCGCACTTGGAGAGGATGCCCTTCTCCAGGAGCGCCTGGGCGTTGACCACGGCGCCGTCCTCGAACTTCTCCAGGACAGATACGTTCACAGCCTCCAGGGGCTTGGCGAAAATGTTGTGGAAACCGCGCTTGGGCAGGCGGCGGGCCAGAGGCATCTGGCCGCCCTCAAAGCCGACGCGGACGCCGCCGCCAGAGCGGGACCACTGGCCCTTCTGGCCGCGGCCGGCGGTCTTTCCGTTTCCGGAGCCCTCGCCGCGGCCCTTGCGGTACGCCTTGGTGTTGGAGCCGGCGGCGGGGGAGAGTTCATGCAGATTCATTGTCTCGCGCCTCCTCTTAGTTTTCCTCGGTCACCTGGAGCAGGTAGCCGATGTGAGCGATCTTGCCCCGGGTAGCCGCGTTGTCGGGCTGCACGGTGGTATCGCCGATCTTGTGAAGGCCCAGAGCCTCGGCGTTCGCCTTGTGCTTGGCGATGCGGCCGTTCAGGCTCTTGACCAGCTTGATGTTCAAATTAGCCATTGTGAACGCCCTCCTTAACCCAAGATCTCGTCCACGCTCTTGCCGCGGATGCGGGCGACCTCCTCGGGGCTTCTCAGGGACTTCAGGCCCTCAAAAGCAGCGGAGACCACGTTCTGCGGATTGTTGGAGCGCAGGCACTTGGTGTAGATGTCCTTGATGCCGACCGCTTCCAGAACGGCACGGACAGCACCGCCGGCGATCACGCCGGTACCGGGGGCGGCGGGCTTCATCAGCACGCGGCCGGCGCCGAACTCACCGATCACCTCGTGGGGGATGGTGGTGCCGGACAGGGACACGGTGATCATGTTCTTCTTGGCGTCCTCGATGCCCTTGCGGATGGCCTCGGGCACCTCGGAGGCCTTGCCCAGGCCAAAGCCCACGCGGCCCTTCTCATCGCCCACCACCATCAGGGCGGCGAACTTGAAGATGCGGCCGCCCTTGACGGTCTTGGATACGCGGTTCAGGGAAACGAGCTTCTCCACGAACTCGCTGGGTTCTCTCTCAAATCTAGCCATTGTCGTTTCCTCCTCCCTTAGAACTGCAGGCCGCCCTCACGGGCGCCCTCGGCCAGAGCCTTGACACGGCCATGGTACACATAGCCGCCGCGGTCGAACACCACGGTGTCGATGCCCTTCGCCTTGGCACGCTCGGCCACGGTCACGCCCACCTGCTTGGCGGCGTCGGTCTTGGTGCCCTCACAGGAGAAGTCCTTCTCCAGGGAAGAAGCGGAAACCAGGGTCTTGCCGGTCACATCGTCGATGATCTGGGCGTAGATGTTGGTCTCGCTGCGGAACACGTTCAGGCGGGGACGCTCGGGCGTGCCGGAAATCTTAGCACGCACGCGCTTGTGGCGCTTGATGCGCTGGGAACGAGTATCGGGTCTGTTGATCATAGTGGCACACCTCCTTCTTACTTCTTGGCGCCGGTCTTACCAGCCTTGCGGCGGATGACCTCGTCAGTATACTTGATACCCTTGCCCTTATACGGCTCGGGGGGACGCTTCTCTCTCACTTCGGCGGCAAACTGGCCCACCTTCTGCTTGTCGCAGCCGTGAATGATGATCTTGTTGGGGCCGGGGACCTCGATGGTGATGCCCTCGATCTCCTCCATGATGACCTGATGGGAGAAGCCCAGGTTCATGACCAGCTTGTTGCCCTCCTTGGCCACACGGTAACCGACGCCGTTGACGTCCAGCTCCTTCTTATAGCCCTCGGTCACACCCACCACCATGTTGTGGACCAGGGTGCGGGTCAGGCCGTGGAGAGAGCGGTTCTCCTTGGCGTCGTTGGGACGGGTGACGTGGATGACCTCACCCTCCTGCTCGATCTTCATGTTGGGGTGGAACTGCCGGGTCATGGTGCCCTTGGGGCCCTTGACGGTCACGACATTGTTCGCCTCGATCTTAACCTCCACGCCGGCAGGGACGGCGATAGGAGCTCTACCAATTCTAGACATTCCTATAACCCTCCTTACCAGACAAATGCCAGGACTTCACCGCCGACATGGGCCTCGCGGGCCTTCTTGTCGGTCATGACGCCCTTGGAAGTGGACACGATGGCGATGCCCAGGCCGCGCAGAACCTTGGGCAGCTCGTCCGCACCGGCGTACACGCGCAGGCCGGGCTTGGACACGCGGCGCAGACCGGAGATGACCTTCTCCTTACCAGCGCCGTACTTCAGGGTGACGCGGATAACGCCCTGGGTGCCGTCATCGATCAGCTGGAAGTTCTTGATATAGCCCTCCTCCAGCAGGATCTGGGCGATGGACTTCTTCATATTGGAAGCGGGGACGTCCACCGTGTCATGCTTGGCGTTGTTCGCGTTGCGGATGCGGGTGAGCATATCCGCAATGGGATCCGTGATGTGCATGAGTATTTACCTCCTCTTACAGATTACCGGCCGTTTCCGTGCCGGTACAGGCGGCAAGGTATCGGGGAGCAGGCAATCTCTCCGACCTGTTGACCGCCTTCGCGCCATTGGCGCGTATATCAAAACCGCAGAAGCGGATCTGACCAAAGGGTGTGAACGCGCAAACCCCGTAAACAGGGAATTTTCTCCCCGAATTACGGGTCTGGGCCTTCGCCCACGGCGCCGGGTGTGTCTTAATTTTCACGACCCCTGGCGCGCAAGCACTTGATTATACCCCATTTATATCCGAAATGCAAGGTTTTTCAGCCTCGCACACCCGGACGCGTGGTTCACTTTTGTCAGGAAGGAACCGGTTGTGAGACACAGCCGGTTCCTTTCAAGACGATATTGGGCCACGCCGCGGGGGAGGGGAGGGGGCTCTGTGCCCCGGCCCCTCCCCGGGCGGGAACGGTTTTTACCAGGAGGCCTTCTTCACACCGGGGATCTGGCCCTTGTAGGCCAGCTCGCGGAAGCAGATACGGCAGATGCCGTAGTCCCGCAGGT
Organism: Clostridiales bacterium; assembly: GCA_902363045.1. Taxonomy (GTDB): domain Bacteria; phylum Bacillota; class Clostridia; order Oscillospirales; family Oscillospiraceae; genus Lawsonibacter. The sequence continues at coordinate 96,165 of CABIYX010000002.1, read as the reverse complement.
AGGCGTGGGGACGGCCGCACAGCTTGCAGCGGTTATAGCGGCGGGAGGAGAACTTGGGCTCCTTCTGCTGCTTCAGGATCATAGACTTCTTAGCCATAACGTTTCCTCCTCCTTAGCGGCCGGCGAAGGGAGCGCCGACCAGCTTGAGCAGCTCGCGGGCCTCCTCATCGGTCTTAGCGGTGGTGCAGACCACGATGTCCATGCCGCGGATCTTGTCGATCTTGTCGTACTCGATCTCGGGGAAGATCAGCTGCTCCTTCACGCCCAGGGCATAGTTGCCGCGGCCGTCGAAGGCGTCAGCGGAGATGCCGCGGAAGTCGCGGACGCGGGGCAGGGCCACGTTGAACAGGCGGTCCAGGAACTCCCACATCTTGTTGCCGCGCAGGGTAACCTTCGCACCGATGGGCATACCCTCACGGAGCTTAAAGTTGGCCACGGACTTCTTGGCCTTGGTGATCACGGCCTTCTGGCCGGTGATGGTGGTCAGGTCGGACACCACGGCGTCCAGCACCTTGGCGTTCTCACGGGCCTCGCTGCAGCCCACGTTGACCACAATCTTCTCCAGGCGGGGGATCTGCATGGTGGACTTATAGCCGAACTTCTGCATCAGAGCAGGAGCGACCTCGTCCTGGTACAGCTTCTTCAGGTTAGGGGTGTTAGCCATTTCGATTCACTCCTCCTCTCTCAGATCTCGGCGCCGCACTTCTTGCAGATGCGGACCTTCTTGTCGCCCTCGACCTTGTGGCCGATGCGGGTGGGCTTGTTGCACTTGGGGCAGACCTTCTGCACCTTGCAGGCGTAGATGGGGGCCTCCTTTTGGAGGATGCCGCCCTGCTCGCCCTGCTTGCGGGGCTTGGTGTGGCGGGAGACCACGTTGACCTTCTCCACAACCACCTTGCCGCTCTTGGGCATGACCTCCAGGACCTTGCCCTGCTTGCCCTTGTCCTTACCGGACAGGACGACGACCAGGTCGTCCTTCTTGATGCTCATTTTATTCATGCTCATTATCCTCCCTTACAGCACTTCGGGAGCCAGGGACAGGATCTTCATATAATCCTTGTCGCGCAGCTCGCGGGCCACAGGGCCAAAGATACGGGTGCCGCGGGGATTCTTGTCCTCCTTGATGAGGACGGCGGCGTTGTCGTCGAACCGGACGTAGGAGCCGTCGGGACGGCGCACGCCGCGGGAAGTGCGGACGATAACGGCCTTGACGACCTCGCCCTTCTTCACAGTTCCGCCGGGCTGAGCCTTGCGGACGGAAGCCACGATCACATCCCCGATGTTGCCGAACTTGCGGCTGGAGCCGCCCAGCACGCGGATGGTCTTGATTTCCTTGGCGCCGGTGTTATCGGCGACCTTCAGATAGCTTTCTTCCTGAATCATGCCGGCACCTCCTTATTTCGCCTTCTCGATGATCTCAACCACGCGCCAGCGCTTGTCCTTGGACAGGGGACGGGTCTCCATGACACGGACACGGTCGCCGATGCCGCACTGGTTGTTCTCATCGTGAGCCTTCAGCTTATAGGTTCTCTTTACGATCTTCTTGTACAGAGGATGGGCCACGCGGTCGGCGATGGCGACCACGACGGTCTTATCCATCTTGTCCGAAACCACCAGGCCGACTCTGGTCTTACGGGAAGAAGTTCTGTTTTCCATCTTCTATTCCTCCTCTTAGCGGCCGGCGAGCTGCTGCTCGCGGATGATGGTCTTGACCCGGGCGATGTCCTTCTTGACCTCGGCGATACGCACGGGGTTATCCAGCTGATTGGTAGCGTGCTGAAGGCGCAGATTAAACAGGTCCTTCTTCAGATCCACCAGCTTGCTCTCCAGCTCGGAGGCAGACATCTTACGAACTTCGTTGGCCTTCATTACGCTTCACCACCCTTCTCGGTCTCTTCACGCTTGACGATCTTGCACTTGACGGGCAGCTTGTGGCTGGCCAGACGCAGAGCCTCGCGGGCGACCTCCTCGGAGACACCGGCGATCTCGAACATGACGCGGCCGGGCTTGACCACGGCCACCCAGTACTCGGGGGAACCCTTACCGGAACCCATTCGGGTCTCAGCGGGCTTCTCAGTGACGGGCTTGTCGGGGAAGATCTTGATCCACACCTTACCGCCACGCTTGGTGTAGCGGGTCATGGCGATACGGGCGGCCTCGATCTGGTTGCTGGTGATCCAGCTGGGCTCGGTGGCCATCAGGCCGAAGTCACCGTAAGTCACGGTGTTGCCGCGGCTGGCCTTGCCCTTCATGCGACCGCGGTGAACGCGGCGGTATTTTACGCGCTTAGGCAGCAGCATTACTGAGCGCCTCCTTCCTTAGGAGCATTGGCCTGACCGGCGGGGCGGGGGCCACGGTTGTTGTCACGGTTGAACCCGCCCTGGCGGCGGTCACGGTTGAATCCGCCCTGGCGGCGGTCGCCGTCCCGGCGGTCGCGGCGGGGACGCTCGCGGCGCTCCTGGTAGGGCTTACTGGTATCCAGGGTGCGGGGGGTGGTGCGCAGGGCCTGAGTCAGGACCTCGCCCTTGTAGATCCACACCTTCACGCCGATGCGGCCGTAGGTGGTGGCAGCCTCAGCGAAGCCGTAATCGATGTCGGCACGCAGGGTCTGCAGGGGAATGGTGCCGTCGTGATAGTGCTCAGTGCGGGCGATCTCAGCGCCGCCCAGACGGCCGGAGCAGCAGGTCTTGATGCCGCGGGCGCCGGCGCGCATGGCACGGCCCATGGCATTCTTCATGGCGCGGCGGAAGCCGATACGCTTCTCCAGCTGCTGGGCGATGTTCTCAGCCACCAGTTGGGCGTTCATGTCGGCGTTGCGCACCTCAACGATCTTCAGGTCCACGGGCTTGCCGATCATCTTGACCAGCTTAGCCTCGATGGCCTTGATCTCCTCGCCGCCCTTGCCGATGACGACGCCGGGGCGGGCGCAGTGCAGGTAGATACGGACCTTGGCATTGTCCCGCTCGATCTCGATCTTGGGGATGCCGGCGCCGTACAGAGTCTTCTTCAGGTAGTCGCGGATCTTCTTGTCCTCGACCAGCAGGTCGCCCACCAGCTCGTTCTTGGCGTACCAACGGGAGTCCCAATCCTTGATGACACCCACGCGCAGGCCGTGGGGATTAACTTTCTGTCCCATATTGTTCCTCCTCCCTTAGCGCTCGCTCACCGCGATGGTGACGTGAGACGTGCGCTTGTTGATGCGGTACGCGCGGCCCTGAGCGCGGGGCATGATGCGCTTGATGATGGGGCCGGGGTTGGCATAGCAGGCGGACACATACAGCTTCTCAGGGTCCATCTGGTGGTTGTTCTCCGCGTTGGCCGCGGCGCTCTTCAGCAGCTTGAGCACAGGCTCAGAGGCAGCCTTGGGGGTCTGCATCAGGATCGCGGCGGCAGTGGCCACGTCCTTGCCCCGGATCAGATCCAGGACGATCTTCACCTTACGGGGAGAGATCCGCAGATATTTCAGGTTGGCTTTTGCTTCCATCGTTTCTCTCCTCCTTACTTACCAGTCTTGGAACCCGCATGGCCCTTGAAGGTGCGGGTGGGAACGAACTCGCCCAGCTTGTGGCCGACCATATCCTCGGTCACATAGACGGGCACGTGCTTGCGGCCGTCGTGGACGGCAAAGGTGTGACCCACGAAGGAGGGGAAGATGGTGGAGGCGCGGCTCCAGGTCTTCAGTACCTTCTTCTCGCCGGTCTGATTCATCTCGTCGACCCGCTTCAGCAGCTCGGGAGCACAAAAGGGGCCTTTCTTGATACTTCTGCTCATCTTTTACTCCCTCCTTACTTTGCGTTGCGGCGCTTGACGATGAACTTGTCAGTGCGGTTCTTCGTCTTGCGGGTCTTGTAACCCAGGGCGGGCTTGCCCCAGGGGGTAACAGGGCCGGGACGGCCGACGGGGCTCTTGCCCTCACCACCGCCGTGGGGGTGGTCGTTGGGGTTCATAACAGAGCCGCGGACGGTGGGACGCCAACCCATGTGGCGCTTGCGGCCGGCCTTACCGATCTGGATGTTGGCCCAGTCGGTGTTGCCCACCTGGCCGATGGTGGCCTTGCAGTTCTCACGGACATAGCGGACCTCGCCGGAGGGCAGACGGACCTGAGCCATGCCGTTCTCCTTGGCCATCAGCTGAGCGGCCACGCCGGCGGCGCGGACCAGCTGAGCACCCTTGCCGGGGTACAGCTCGATGCAGTGGATCTCCTCACCAACAGGGATGTTGGCGATGGGCAGGCAGTTGCCGGGGAGGATGTCAGCGTCGGGACCGGTCATGATGATGTGGCCGGCCTTCAGGCCGTTGGGGGCCAGGATATAGCGGCGCTCGCCGTCCTCGTACTCGATCAGGGCGATGTTGGCGGAACGGTTGGGGTCATACTGCAGGTTGACCACAGTGGCCTTGCCTTCCTTATCGCGCTTGAAGTCGATGATGCGGTACTTCTGCTTGTTGCCGCCGCCGCGGTGGCGGACGGTGATGCGGCCATAGCTGTTGCGGCCGGCGTGCTTGCTGAGGACCTCAGTCAGGCTGCGCTCGGGCTTGGCCTTCTTATCGATGCCCTCGAAGGCGGACACAGTCATGTGACGGCGGGAGGGCGTTGTGGGCTTAAAAGTCTTAATAGCCATTGTTCAATCTCCTCCTTACACCATACCCTCGAAGAACTCGATGGTCTTGGAATCGGCGGTCAGGGTGACCATGGCCTTCTTCCAGCTGGGACGGCGGCCGGCGGGCCGGGCGCCCATGCGCTTCATCTTGCCCTGCATATTCAGGGTGTTGACCTTGGCGACCTTCACACCGAAGATCTCCTCCACAGCCTTGGCGATCTCGATCTTGTTGGCGTTCTTGGCCACCTCGAAGGTGTAGCGCTTCATCTCGGTATCAGCCATGGACTGCTCGGTGATGATGGGGCGCTTGATGATGTCATAAGCGGTCATTACGCGAACACCTCCTCGATGATGGCCAGGGCGGCCTTATCGACCACCAGGCGCTTGGCGTTTACGATGTCGTACACGCTGAGGACCTTGGCGGTGGTGGTGACCACGCCGGGGATGTTCCGGGCGGACTTGACGACCACCTGATCGACCTCAGGAGTGATGACCACGGACTTGCCCGCCTCGATGGCGTTCAGGAAGTCGCGCATGGTCTTGGTCTTGATCTCATCCAGCTTCAGGCCGTCCACCACCAGGATGTCGCCGGAGGCGGCCTTGGCGGACAGGGCGGACTTGAGGGCCAGACGCTTGACCTTCTTGTTCAGAGTGTAGCTGTAATCCCGGGGCTTGGGGGCGAACACAATGCCGCCGTGAGTCCACTGGGGAGCGCGGGTGGAACCCTGACGGGCGTGGCCGGTGCCCTTCTGACGCCAGGGCTTCTTGCCGCCGCCGGAGACCTCGGCACGGGTCAGCGCGCTCTGGGTGCCCTGACGGCAGTTGGCCAGGTGGTTCTTGACCACCTCATGGACCACAGCCTGGTTGGGCTCGACGCCGAACACAGCCTCGGAGAGCTCGATCTCGCCGACCTGCTGGCCGGCCATGTTGAATACATTCGCTTTTGCCATGATTTACACTCTCCTTTCCTTACTTGTTGCGGGCGGAAGCCTTCTGCGGGTTGCGGCCGGAAGCCTTCTGCGGGTTGTTGGAGATGCCGGCGGCGCCCTTGGGCTCGACGTACTTCTTCACGCTGTTGTGCAGGAACACCACGCCGCCCTTGGGGCCGGGGATGGCGCCGCGCACGGCGATGATGCCCAGCTCAGGATCGACCTGGACCACGTCCAGATTCAGGACGGTGACCTGCTCGTTGCCCATCTGACCGGCGCCGTCGCGGCCCTTGTAAATGTGGCCGGGGGTGGTGCCGGCGCCCAGGGAGCCCTGATGACGGTGGACAGGGCCGCCGCCGTGGGTCATGCGCTTGATGGCGGCGCCGTGGCGCTTGACAACGCCCTGGAAGCCGTGGCCCTTGCTGATGCCGGTGACGTCCACGCGGTCGCCCGCGGCAAAGACGTCGGCCTTCAGCTCGTCGCCCACCTCGTACTTGGAGCAGTCCTCCAGAGCGAACTCCTTCAGGACCTTCTTGAACTCGGTCAGACCGGCCTTCTTCTGATGGCCGACCTCAGGCTTGGTGAGCTTGCGCTCGGGAACAGTCTCATAACCCAGCTGAATGGCCTCATAGCCATCCTTCTCGGCGGTCTTCTTCTGCACCACGGTGCAGGGGCCGGCCTCGATCACGGTCACAGGGACCACGCGGCCAGCTTCATCGAAGATCTGGGTCATGCCGATCTTTTTGCCGATGATCGCTTTCTCCATGTTGGATTTTCCTCCTATAAAGGTTATTGGTCGGGAGAGTTACCCATTGAGCTGGTATTGCTCTCGCGACTTGACCCGTCCGCCTCAAAATGCGGCGGACTGCGGTACAACAAGGTTATTTGAGATCACTGTGTCACGCTGCAAAGCCTGAGCGGCTGCTCCCGGCTTTTCCGCGCTTCTCTTACAACTTGATCTCGATCTCCACGCCGGCGGGAAGTTCCAGGCTCATCAGGGCCTCGACGGTCTTGGGGGAGGGCTTGACCACGTCGATCAGGCGCTTGTGGGTGCGGCGCTCAAACTGCTCACGGCTGTCCTTGTACTTGTGGACGGCCCGCAGAATGGTGACGACTTCCTTCTTGGTTGGCAGAGGGATGGGGCCGGAGACAGTGGCGCCGGTGCGCTTGGCGGTCTCCACGATCTTCTCAGCGGACTGGTCGATCAGCTGATGATCGTAAGCCTTCAGGCGGATGCGGATCATTTCTTTCTGAGCTGCCATGGGTTGTTTCCTCCTTAAATACATACGAAGTGAATTTCTTTGTCCTTCACGCTCCGTACGGTGAAGTTCCTGTCCACGTTCTCGTGCGTATCACTCCGTGGCATGAAAGAAACCGGCGCGACAAGCAGGCCGGTTCCACCCAACCACAGCGATATACGCCGTGCCCAGGTCCTTCAGCCGCCCGATTCTAGCTCGGACATACTCCGCGGAAGTTACCTCGTTTCCGAGCAATCTCCCGCATCATCGCAGTTGTCCCATACAGGGACTTTGGTATCATACATCAACATCCCCGTGTGTGTCAAGGGTGTTTTTCATTTTTTTCAGCGGAGCTCCTCCAATTTTCCCAGGTTTTCTGTCCGTTTTCTTTAGGCACCCTGCCAGGGCAGCATAGTAGGGGCGGCCCCATGTGGCCGCCCGCCCTCCATGGACCGTGACGTCTATATGGGGCGACGACCCGGCGCAACGCCTCACAGAATTTTGCCCGCCTGTTCTCTGCCGCAGAATGTTTCCCAACCACCTCGTAGGGAAGGGGCTTGCCCCTTCCGCCGTCCGGCTTTGCTGTGATCTGCCTGAGACGTTGTAGGGGCGGGTCTCCTGACCCGCCCGCCCGTTCTCCGCCAGGGGATGTTTCCCCGTTTACCCCGTAGGGGAGGGGCTTGCCCCTCCCGTTGACCGGTTCTGCTGTATTTTATCTGACACCCCGTAGGGACGGGTCTCCTGACCCGCCCGCCTTTCGTGGACCATGATGCCCGTAGGGCGCGATGACTCGGCGCGCCGCCTCACAGGGTTTCGCCCTGCGGGGCGAGTCCCTTTGCCCACGGCGGCAAAGGGACCAAAACGCCGCCAGGGGTGGGCTCCGATGGGCGTCCCCGCCCATAGTCGCTCCACCCCCGGACCCCCATCTACGGGGGATACCCCTACACCCTTCCGCAAAATTTCCGGCGCGCAAAATACGGTTCCGGGTATGATTCCTTCCGGGCCACTGGGCCCTGATGCGGTGCAAAATTTCGGCCTGTTCCATTTCACCGCCGCGCCTGGTTCCGACCAGCCGTGGCAGAGGGTGCGGGACCGTGTCTGTGCCGGACGAAGCCGTTTCCATGAACCGGGACGGGCGGGTCAGGAGACCCGCCCCTACAAGGCAATTTCGGTCATGGGCGATACGATGGCCGCCGCAGCTTATGAAACCGATTCTGTATCGCCGTACGCTATGAAAGGGCCTGAAATCGCCGTAGGGACGGCCCCATGTGCCGCCCGCCGATTCTCCGCCAGGGAATGTTTCCCCACCGTCCTGTAGGGGAGGGGCTTGCCCCTCCCGCTGTCAGGCTCTGCTGTATTTTGCCTGACGCCTCGTAGGGGCAGGTCTCCTGACCCACCCCTAGAAAGCTATGGTATCCGTACATGACCGCTCAGCAGATCTCTATGACGCCGTTCCGCTCCAGAAGGAGCCCGCCATCCTCCCGGTACAGCCGGAGGGTATACATTGCCCCCTCGTACCAGTCCCCTGGGTACCCTCCCTCCGGAGGTTCCAGGGAAAACAGCCACACGCCGTCCTCCAGGCAGAGTCCCTCCTGAGCGCGGCGGGTAAAACGCTCATCATCCCAAAGCGTGGCGTCCACATCCAGCTCCGCCCGGGCCGTCTCCTGCGGGACCCGGAGAAACAGGAGATTGCACCCGCTCATCCACGTTCTCCCGGGCTCCGGGACTCTGGCGACCGTCCCATTCACTGGAACCGGGGCCGGTCCCTCGCCAAGCGAAATCACAGTCATATCGTGCCCTCCAGGTCGGCGCAGTGTGACAGAATAACCCCGATCCTCGGTCACGCCCACTATCAACGGCTCAAATACGCTGAGATAGGTCCCATCCCGGCTCTTTATATCCCCACCGCCGCCGGAGCTCCAGAAACCGCTCTGGTACGCCACCTCGCTCCGGGGCAACAGATACTGCCGCTCCAGCCGCCGGAACTCCATCTCCACTGTGGGCAGGGGACAGCCCGCCAGCCCCCACAGCCACCCCCCGGCCAGTACGATGATCACCAGATTGAGGGCCAGCTTCTTTCCCCGGCTGAGGTAAATTTTTCCTGCTGTCCGGGACTTCAGCCCGCTTTTTTCCCATTTGGCCCGCAGCTTCTCTATCATTCCATCACCACCCGTTCCAGGTCATCAACTGTCAGAGTAAAGCTGCCTTTTCCGAAGTGAAACTTCAGACAGATGGACTCGCCCTCTGTCCACTCCACATCTCCATAGGCCGTATAGGTGTCGTGAAACAGGCCCCACTCAGCCCTCTGGAGGCCGCATATCATCCGGTCGCTCATCGTCTCCGGATCTTGCTCCAGCAGTGCCCTGTCCATCCCATAGCTCCAGTCCCCCGGTCCGGTCATGGTAAGGGCAGACTGGAGGGCGCCCTCATCGATCCGCTCCCAGAACCGGGGGGTGGACACCCGAAAGGCCACCTGCACACGGTCCCTGCTCTCTCTCCAGTCCTGAGGGTAATCCAGACAGGCCGCCCCGACAATTTGGAAGGTATAGCCCCCCATCTGGATTTTCTCTCCCTCCGTCCGTCCGTACACGGTGCTTTCCCTGCCCCAGAGAGCATACCCGTACGACTGAAAGTGGTCGCTCAGAAAAAGATTGATCGCCATGAGAAGCACCACCAGGATGGCCGCACCCCACTTGCTGGCCCGCCATAAGTACCCCAGCCAGGGCTTGTGGAGTCTCGCCAGCGCCTTTCCGATCTCCGCCGGGTCCCCCATCTCTGAGGTGGCCCGCTCCCAGACCTCCTCCTCCGTCATGTCCGGGAAGATCCGCCGGAGGCCGGCCGCCTTGTCCTCCAGGTGGGCGGCCAATTCCTCCGATACCGCCCGCCGGTCAGGGCCAAAGCGGATACCCGCCGTGGCCTTGTCCAGCCACTGGTCACATGGGCTTACCCTGCCGTCCATGGTCCGCCTCCCTCCTCCGTGGTGGCCAGAGCGGCCCGCTCCAGTTCCTGGCCCTCTGCATCATAAAACACCGCCTCCATGGCGCAGTCCACCCCTCTCCGCTTCGGCTCACTCCAATAGAGATCCCACTCACCGGTGTCGCTCAGGATCAGGTCCTCCGGGGGCCCGCCTTCATCCGGCTCCTCCTCCACAGCGATATGGAACAGAACGGCCCCGTCCTGCAACAGTTCTCCCGCTGCGGAGTAGGTCTTTTCCCACTGCTGGGTCAGCGGCGGCAGATCCCCGGGCTGCTCCGGCTGGCTGCTGAAGCTCCAGCCAGAGGTCCCGTTCTTCTGATACCAGCAGCCCACTGTCAGTTCCAGCCCGGCGGCGGCTGTCCCCTCCGGCACATCCGCCGCCGCCACCCAGATTTCTCCCTGCGCCGTCCTCATCTCCGGCACGGGGACCAGTGTTGTCCCATTCGGATCCCGGGGCCAGTACTCCAGGCCGTCCCGCCCATCCTGCCACAGGATCACCTGATCCTGTCCGGCGGCCAGCACCCAGCGCCGGCCATCACACAGAAGCACACCCTGGATCTCCAGCGGGTCCGCCCAGTTAGCCTGGGCGACCCTACGGAATCTGCCACGCAGGGTCGGGGAGGAGAAGCCCAGCAGGCCCCAGATAAACACCACCAAGACACAGAGCAGGACCAGATTCAGAGCCAGCCTTATCCCCCAGCTCATCCGGCGCTTCTTCATGCCTCCGCCTCCTTTGTCAGATCGATGTTCAGGGAGAAGCTCCGTCCCAGCAGCCGGTACTCCAGACGGATCCATTCCGCCTCTGGAGCAATACCCCTCACCTGCACGCGATAGCTTTGATGAAACGGCCCCCAGCCGTCCAGATAGGTATAAATATGCCTGCGAAAGGGTACCGCTTTTACGCTCCACTCATATTCACTGGCGTAATGGGACCCCAGATCGTCTGTGGCGGTGATATGCTCAAACTGACAGCTGCCCTTTTCCCAAAAGCGCAGACTATCTACCCGCAGACAGAGCTCCATGCTCCGTTCCCCATCTGGGCCGGACCAGAGGACTGTATGATCCAGGGACAGGGTGCACCCCTCCAGCTCCACGGTTTCTTCTTCCGCCGCCAGCAGGATGATCCCGTCCTGACTGTCTCTCCGGCTGCCCTCCCGGCCGTACCAGCCTCCCAGGGTGGAGCTTCCGCCTATCACATGGCTCCCCACCAGCACCAGTAGTACCAGCAGCGCTGCTGCCAGCGCAGCCTGGCTGGCCCGCCACAAGTACCCCAGCCAGGGCTTATGGATCTTTGCCAATTCTTTTCCCAACTCCGTGACATTTCCCATCTCAGAGATCGCCCGATCCCGGGCCTCCGCCTCCGTCATATCCGGGAAGATCCGCTGAAGGTCGGATGTCTTGTCCTCCAGGTGGGCAGCCAACTCTTCTGCCACCATCCAAAGCGGCATTCTGGGCAGTGCCCACCACAATGCCAGCGCCAGGAAAAAAATAATAAAATTCCGTACTGTCCTCTGACCCCGGCTCAGCCGGGGAAGCCTTCTGCTCCCAGCCATCCCGGTCAGGCCATCCCCAGGGCATTTGCTCCGCCGGACAGCACATCCTCCACCCCCTGGTGGAACCTGGCCCACTCCGTTTTCTTATCGGCCAGCAGTTCCCGCCCCTTCCGGGTCAGCTTATAATACTTCCGCATCCGTCCCGTAGGCGCCTGCTGCTCATAGGAAGATAGATACTTTCCCTTTTCCAGTGCGTGCAGGATCGGGTACAGCGTCCCCTCCTTCATCTGAAAGACGTCGTTGGAGCGCCGGGCCAGCTCCTCGATCATCTGATAGCCGTACAGATCGCCGTGCTCCAGCAGAGAGAGTACCAGCAGGGTGCTGCTGCCTGCCACCAGTCCTTTATCCAGCTTCATGGCTTTCCATCCTTTCCCGGGAAATCTCCCGTCCAGATCATACCTTGTTCTTCTAGGTATAGAATACCTTGCAGTTCTAGGTATTGTCAAGAATTTTTTGACTTTTCCCTGCAATCTTTGGCCTTCCATGCTTGTGGCTTTGTTTCGTACGCATTATAATAGGGGTATCTCCACAGGCGGCGCGCTTCTCCCCAGCCGCAGTCCCGTCTATACCCCGGAGGGCCACCCATCATCACAAGGAGGTTTTGGCTATGAAAAAGAAGATCATCACCGTCAGCCGCGAGTTCGGAAGCGGCGGACGCACCATCGGCAAGAGGGTCGCCCAGCAGCTGAACATCCCATACTACGACAAGGAGCTGGTCAAGCAGGTAGCGCTGGAGAGCGGCTTCGATCCCAAGTTCATTGAGGAGCAGGGGGAGTTCGCCCCCAGCAGGAACCGCTTCGCCTACGCCTTTCTGGGCCGCGGCGTCCCCGGGGCCATGGGCGGGATGTCCGCCTCTGACTTCCTGTGGACCATTCAGCACCGGGTGATCCGGGACCTGGCGGACAAGGGCCCCTGTGTCATTGTGGGCCGGTGCGCCGACTACATCCTGAAGGACCGGGACGACTGCCTCCATACCTTTATCCACGCCAGCATGGAGTTCCGGGCCGACCGCATCGTCCGCCTATACGGCGAGTCGGAGCAGTCCCCAGAGAAGCGCTTAACGGACAAGGACACCCGCCGCCGGGTGAATTACAAGCACTATACCGACCGGGAATGGGGCATGGCCCAGAACTACCACATAACCCTGGATTCCGGCCTGATCGGCATTGAGAAATGCGTGGACATCATCCTGGATCTGGTCCAGGACAAGACCGACGGCTGAGGACAGGCGCATCTGCACAGAGCGGCAGGGGAAGGGCAAGCCCTCTTGCCCTAGGACATCACGATATTTTCCACATTATTAGGAAAATCTGTGGAAAACGCAACGGTTTTCTCCTGTATTTCACTCTGATGCCCCATTTCAAACTGAAAAAAGGTGCAAAAAAGCTCTGCATCCTGTGCAAAACAGGACGCAGAGCTTTTCTCATTTCAGGATACCCTCAGGAAGCACCGGGACTCAGCCCTTCTTCCGGGAGGCCAGCTTCATCCGCTCGCCGTGGTCCAGCACCCGCTTGCGCAGGCGCAGATTCTCCGGGGTGCACTCCAGCAGCTCGTCATCCGCCAGGAACTCCAGGCACTGCTCCAGGGAGAGGGTGCGGGGAGTGGTCAGGCGCAGGGCGTCGTCGGAGCCGGAGGCCCGCATATTGGTCAGCTGCTTCTTCTTGCACACGTTGACCGAGATGTCCTCCGCCTTGGGGGTCTCGCCCACGATCATACCCGCGTACACAGGGACGCCCGCGCCGATGAACAGGATCCCGCGCTCCTGGGCGTTAAACAGGCCGTAGGTCACCGCCTCGCCGGTCTCAAAGGCCACCAGGGAGCCGGTGCTCCGCCGCTGGATCTCGCCCTTCACAGGGGCGTACTTCTCAAAGACAGAGGCCATGATGCCCTCGCCCTTGGTATCGGTCAAAAACTCGTTGCGGTAGCCAAACAGGCCCCGGGAGGGGACCAGGAACTCCAGCTTGGTGCGGCTGCCCATCGGGTTCATGGACAGGAACTCGCCCTTGCGGGAGCCGATCTTCTCCATTACTGCGCCCACACAGTCGTTGGGCACATCGGCCACCAGGCGCTCCAGAGGCTCGCACTTAACGCCGTCGATCTCTTGATACAGCACACGGGGAGGGGAGACCTGGAACTCATAACCCTCCCGGCGCATGGTTTCCATCAGGATGGACAGGGACATTTCGCCACGGCCGGCCACATTGAAGGAGTCTGTGGAACTCTCCACCTCATTCACCCGCAGGGACACATCCTTCAGGGTCTCCCGGAACAGGCGGTCCCGCAGCTGGCGGCTGGTGACGAACTTGCCCTCCCGCCCGGCGAAGGGGGAGTCGTTGACCGAGAAGGTCATTTCGATGGTGGGGGCGGAGATCTTCACAAACTCGATGGGCTCCACGCAGTCAGGGACACAGATGGTGTCGCCGATAGTCACATCGCCGATGCCGCTCATGGCGATGATATTTCCGGCAGTGGCCTCTGCAACAGGGACCTTGGCCAGGCCGTCGAACTCATACAGAGCAGTGGCCTTGGCCTTCTTGGGGGCGGCGTCGGGGGCGTGGTAGTTACACACCGCGATCTCCTGGTTCTGCTTGACAGTACCCCGCTCGATGCGGCCGATGGCGATGCGGCCCACGAACTCGCTGTAATCGATGGAGGAGACCAGCATCTGGAAGGGAGCCTCCACATCGGCCTCCGGGCCGGGGATATACTCCAGAATGGTGTCGAACAGGGGCTTCAGGTCGCTGCCTGCCACATCGGGCTGGACAGAGGCGGTGCCCTGCCGTCCGGAGCAGAACAGCATGGGGGAGTCCAGCTGCTCGTCGGTGGCGTTCAGATCCATCAGAAGCTCCAGCACCTCGTCAATGACCTCATACACCCGCTGGTCGGGGCGGTCGATCTTGTTGACCACCACAATGACCCGGTGGCCCAGCTCCAGGGCCTTGGACAGGACGAAGCGGGTCTGAGGCATGGGGCCCTCGGCGGCGTCCACCAGCAGGATGACGCCGTTGACCATCTTCAGGATGCGCTCCACCTCACCGCCGAAATCGGCGTGGCCCGGAGTGTCCACAATATTGATCTTCACATCGCCGTACTGGATGGCGGTATTCTTGGCGGTGATGGTGATGCCACGCTCCCGCTCCAGATCGTTGGAGTCCATCACGCGGTCCACCACGGTCTGGTTCTCCCGGTACACGCCGGACTGCTTGAGCATCTCATCCACCAGAGTGGTCTTGCCATGATCGACGTGGGCGATAATGGCAATGTTTCTCAACTTCTCATTTCGCATATACAAAGCTCCTCCTACTATCTCCGGCAAGACCGCTGGGGTCCTGGGCATCTCAAACAAGGGACCTGTCTCTCATTCTGGCAGGTCTGGACGCAGTATTATACCGCTTTTGGGGAGAAAAATCAACGGTTCCTCAAAAAAACTCACACAAAATTGCATCTTCTCCCACCGGGGGAGTTCCGGCAAAAAGGCAGAGTGTACCCGTCCACCGGTGTGGAAAACTATGTGGATAATGTGCAAAACCGAAAAAATGTTCGACTTCTCTTGACAAATTCGAACATTTGTTGTATTATCCAAGTAGAACATAAGTCCTGTTTTGTGAGACTCAAACGGGACGCCGGACCTGAATCAGCTTCCCCTGCATCTCCCAGGGGATTGGAGGGACATTTTATGCAGACGCTTTATTACAGCACCTCGAATTGGATCCGCCACACAGATAACATCGTTGATTTGGAACAGTACCGCCGGAAGCTCTCAAAAGCCGAGGACAGCCAGACAGAGGAGACCTCTGAACAAACTCTTCTGCCCCAGTCCGCCGCTCCGCGGGTCCGCCGCAGCCGGCAGGCACGCCGGCACGCTCTGTTTTTGGACGCCTGTGCCAGCATGGGGATCCTGGTAATGACCCTCACCTTTGCCCTGCGGGCGCTGGTGGTCTGACCTGGCGGAAAATACAATTCTCCCGCATACTCCCCGCCGCACTGGACCAAATGGGGCTGTTAAAAACGCCGTAGGGGCGGCACTCTGTGGCCGCCCGTCCTCCGTTACGGGACGTTTCCCCGTTTATCCCGTAGGGGAGGGGCTTGCCCCTCCCGCTGGGTTTCGGAATTTCTTCGGTCAACGCTGGGGTGGCGGCGCGCCGGGTCGTCGCGCCCTACGGGCATCATGGTCTACGGAGGGAGGGCCAGGAGACCCGCCCGTCCCCCGCTGCGGGACATTTTCCCTGTCATCCCGTAGGGGAGGGGCTTACCCCTCCCGCCGGGTTTCGGAATTTTTTCGGTCAACGCTGGGGTGGCGGCGCGCCGGGTCGTCGCGCCCTACGGATGTCATGGTCCACGAAGGGTGGGCGGCCCTCTGTGGCTGCCCGTCCCTCGTTGTGGGACGTTTCCCCATTCATCCCGTAGGGGAGGGGCTTGCCCCTCCCGCCGGTTTCGGAATTTCTTCGGTCAACGCTGGGGTTTCGCCCTTTGAGGCGGCGCGCCGGGTCGTCGCGCCCTACGAATGTCATGGTCCACGGAAAGCGGGCGGGTCAGGAGACCCGCCCCTACGGAATGGTGGGGAAAACATTCTGCGGCAGAGACCTGGCGGGCGGCCACAGAGGGCCGCCCCTACGGCGTTTCTGGCAAATCACAGCAGAACCAGACAACGGGAGGGGCGAGCCCCTCCCCTACGGAATCGTGGGGGAAACATTCCGTGGCGGAGAACAGGAGGGCGGCTGTCCGCCGTTCCAGACCCACATATTCTCTTATAGGACCGCAACTAAAAAACCGTCTGGAACAGCCTTACAACTGCTCCAGACGGTTTTCTGCTTTCTCAAATGACGATCAATACGCCAGCTTCTCCTCCAGCCAGCTCTTCAGCTCGCTGATGGGAACGCGCACCTGCTCCATGGTGTCACGGTCCCGGATCGTGACGGCGTTGTCCGCGGGGGTCTTGTCGTCGCCCACAGTCTGGAAGTCCACGGTGATGCAATAGGGCGTGCCGATCTCATCCTCACGGCGGTAGCGCTTGCCGATGGAGCCGGCGTCGTCATAATCCACCATGAAGTACTTGGACAGCTCGGCCTGGATCTCCCGTCCCTTTTCGCCCAGCTTCTTGGACAGGGGCAGCACGGCGCACTTGAAGGGGGCCAGAGCGGGGTGGAGGCGCAGGACGGTGCGAACGTCGTTCTTCTCGGCGTCCACCACCTCCTCGTCGTAGGCGTCCACCAGGAAGGCCAGGGTAACACGGTCGGCGCCCAGAGAGGGCTCCACCACATAGGGGATGTAGTGCTCGCCGCTCTCCTGATCGAAGTAGGTCTGATCCTTGCCGGAGGTGTTCTGGTGGGCGGTCAGGTCGAAGTTGGTGCGGGAGGCCACGCCCCACAGCTCGCCCCAGCCGAAGGGGAACACGAACTCAAAGTCGGTGGTGGCGTTGGAGTAGTGGCTCAACTCCTCGGGGTCGTGATCCCGCAGGCGCAGGTTCTCGTCCCGGATGCCCAGGCCCAGCAGCCAGTCGTGGCAGAACTTTTTCCAATAGGCGAACCACTCCAGCTCGGTGCCCGGCTTGCAGAAGAACTCCAGCTCCATCTGCTCAAACTCACGGGTGCGGAAGGTGAAGTTGCCCGGGGTGATCTCGTTGCGGAAGGACTTGCCGATCTGGCATACGCCGAAGGGCAGCTTCCGGCGGGTGGTCCGCTGGACGTTCTGGAAGTTGACAAAAATGCCCTGGGCGGTCTCAGGACGGAGATAAACGGTATTCTTGGCGTCCTCGGTGACCCCCTGGAAGGTCTTGAACATCAGGTTGAACTGCCGGATGTCCGTCCAGTTGAACTCGCCGCAGGTGGGGCAGCAGATGTTGTGCTCCTCCACAAAGGCCTTCATCTCCGCCTGGCTCATGGCGTCCACACTGTGGCCCAGCTCAAAGCTGTTCTCCTGGCACCAGTCCTCAATGACCTTGTCGGCGCGAAAGCGCTCCTTGCACTCCTTACAGTCCATCAGAGGGTCGGAGAAGCCGCCCACATGGCCGGAGGCCACCCAAACCTGGGGATTCATCAGGATGGCGGCGTCCAGGCCCACGTTATAGGGGTTCTCCTGGACGAACTTCTTCCACCACGCCTTCTTCACGTTGTTTTTCAGCTCCACACCCAGAGGGCCGTAGTCCCAGGTGTTGGCCAGACCGCCGTAGATCTCAGAGCCGGAGAAGATAAATCCCCGTCCTTTACACAGAGCGACGATCTTTTCCATGGTCTTTTCGCTGTTTTTCATGATGCTTGCTCCTTTTTCTTTGATTTTTCGTTGAGAAGAAGCCGGTAGGGCGGGGGTTCTTCTCATGGCCCAGAGCAAACAAAAACGCCCTGAGCCGGCTGTATCGGCTCAGGGCGAACAAAGCTGTCCGTGGTTCCACCTGAATTCGTGTCTGGCTGACACGCACTTCGTTCCCGGTAACGGCGGGGGACCGGCGGGCCATTTCCTGCCCGCGCTCCAGAGGGCCTTCCCACTCCGCCCTCGAAGGATTCGCACCGGCCATCCTCTCTCTTGCGCCCCGGCGGGGGGTACTGTTCTCTGTCTCTGCTTTGAGTGACATTGTAATATACAAAACCCAGGTTGTCAAGGGCAGCTTTCTTGCCGCACGCCGGAATTTATCCACATTTTTTGCGAAAAATGTGGATAAATCATCGGAATTTTCTGCTCTCCGCCACCGCCAGCTCGTCACAGCGGTTGTTGTAGGGGTTGCTGGCGTGTCCCTTTACCCAGTGGAGGTTGACGGTGTGATATTCACACAGCTCCAGCAGCTGCTGCCACAGGTCGGGGTTCAGGGCGGGTTTCTTGTCTCCCTTGATCCAGCCTCTGGCCCGCCAGCCCTTAGCCCAGCCCTTTTCCAGGGCGTCGATGACATACTTGGAGTCGGAGTACAATTCCACCTGACAGGGCTCCTTCAAAGCCCGAAGGGCAGAGATCGCCCCGGTGAGCTCCATGCGGTTGTTCGTGGTCTGAGACTCTCCGCCGGACATCTCCTTCTTGTGGGGGCCGTACATCAGGATGGCGCCCCAGCCTCCGGGACCCGGATTGCCGGAGCAGGCCCCGTCGGTGTAGATCGTAACTGTTTTCATGACTGCCTCCTGATTGAAAAGCCTTCCCCCCTGTGGGGGGAAGGTGCCCCCGCAGGGGGCGGATAAGGGGGCCCTCTGTATCACTTCTCGATGAATTGTTGTGCATACCCCTTCAAACTGCTGTGCTATTTCCAGATTTGTGAAACGAATAACTTTGATCTGGTAGTTTTTTTGTAAGAATACAGTTCTGATTCGATCATACTGCTGTTTTTCTTCTTCGTAATGTTGCGCGCCGTCAAGTTCCACAGCTAATTTTGCTTTTGCACAATAAAAGTCTAAAAAATACGGACCAAACGGAACCTGACAGCGAAATTGAATCGGGTATGACTTTAAAAAATCATACCACAGATGTCGCTCTTCCGGTGTCGCTTCTTTTCTAAGATGTTGGGCAAAGTTTTTTCGCTCTGGTTTCATATCTCTTCGCCCCCTCATCCGTCACGGCCTTTGGCCGTGCCACCTTCCCCCCTGTGGGGGGAAGGCTTTTTTGATCCCCAAGCCCACCCGCACAAAATCGGCGTCCGGTCATAACTGTCATGGATCACGGTGCCCGTGTTACTGTACCGGACGTAACAATACCCAGGAGTCGAACCCAGCGCATGGTCCCGCGCGTTACCATAACTGTGTGCCTATCTGCTCCGGCACAGGGAGCTTGACGCCCGCCTTCTGTGCTGCCAAAGCTTTTGGGTGGGGACATGGATCCCCGCCCCAAAGCGTTTTCTTCTCTCAGTGCTCCATCAGCTCTGTGGTCCAGTTGGTTTCCTGAATAACAGCGTCCAGCTCCCGCAGGCTTTTGGACTGCTGATCCACCTGCTTTTGCAGCTCCCGGACGTTGACAGCGCTGCGGATCCGGATCTCACCCACCGTCCGGCGGCTGACCAGGCTGCTGGCGCTGCTTAAAAAACCACGGAGGATCCCCAGTCGGCCGGTCATGCAGTCCCGGCGGGCCAGCAGGTCGGACAGCGGGACCCCGTCCACCAGGGTGGCGCTGTTGGTCCGGTTGATCCGGGCGATCAGAGCCTCCAGCTGGGCGTAATCCTCATCCAGCTCCCGGAGAAGCTCCATGGGGTCCTCCGCGGGCTCCTCCCCCTCCTGGACCTGCGCGTTGTTGTTCAATCGCTCCTCCAGCTGCCGGATACAGGTCTGAAGCTCAGCGCGCTGGGAGAGTGCGTTTGCCAATTTCATGGTTTTGTCCTTTCTGTTCTATGGCTGATCTCCGCCGGTCAAGGCTCCTCCGTGGAGACCTGCTCCGGCGCCTCCGATCCGTCTTGCCCGGAAGCCAGAGAGTTTTCCACAATTTTCTCTGAATTTGTGGATTCTTCCTCCTCCCGGTCGGCCAGTGCCAGGGAGATCACTCTGTCTCCATCCTCCTTGAAGCGCATGACAATGACGCCCTGGGTGGCCCGGCCGGCGGTGCGGATCGTGTCCACATGGGTGCGGATCAGGATGCCCGCCTGGGTGACCAGCAGCAGGTCCTCGCCGCCCTCCACCACCTTGATGCCCACCACTGGGCCGGTCTTTTCGGTGACCATATAGTTCTTGATGCCCAGGCCGCCCCGGTTTGTGATCCGGTATTCCTCCACGGGGGTGCGCTTGCCGTAGCCATTTTCTGTGATGGACAGCACGGTCCGGCCCTCGGCAGCCCGGCCGGCCCCCACCACATAGTCGCCCTCCCGCAGGCGGATCCCCCGGACGCCCACAGCGGTCCGGCCCATGGGCCGGACGTCCTGCTCATCAAAGCACACAGCCATTCCGTCGTGGGTGGCAATCAGGATCTTCTGGGCCCCGTCGGTCTCCAGAACGCAGACCAGCTCGTCGCCCTCGTCCAGGGTCAGGGCACGAATACCGCTGGCCCGGATGTTCTTCAGGGCGGAGACCGCCAGGCGCTTGACCGTGCCCTGACGGGTGACCATGAACAGATAGAGCTCTTCCTCCCCGGTCTCCCGGAAGTGGAGCATGGTCTGGACCCGCTCTCCCGGCTCCACCTGGAGGATATTCACCAGGTTGGTCCCCTTGGCGGTCTTTCCGCTCTCCGGGATCTGATAGCCCTTTTTCCGGTACACCTTACCAGTGTCGGTAAAGAACAGCAGGTAGTCATGGGTGGAGGCGGTGAACACATCCACCACGGTGTCCTCCTCCCGGGTGGTGATGCCCTTCTTGCCCATACCGCCCTTGGACTGGGCGGCGTACTCGCTCACCGGGGTGCGCTTGATGTAGCCGGCCTGAGTCAGGGTAAAGACGCACTGCTCCTCCTCAATGAGGTCCTCGATGTCGATCTCGTCCTCCACATCCTGGATCTCAGTGTACCGCTGGTCGCCGTACTTGTCCCGGATGGCGGTAAGTTCTTCCTTCAACACGCCCCGAAGCATCTCCTCGCTGGAGAGCAGCTGGTTGAAGTAGGCAATGCGCTCCTCCAACTCCTGATACTCCTTCTCCAGCTTCTCCCGGTCCAGGCCCTGGAGGGCCTTCAGGCGCATATCCAGAATGGCCTGGGCCTGGATCTCATCCAGGTCGAAGCGCTGGCACAGTCGCTGCCTGGCGTCGTCATAGCTGGTGCGGATGATATGGATGACCTCGTCGATGTTGTCCTGGGCCACCAACAGGCCCTCCAGCAGGTGGGCCCGCTCCTGGGCCTTTTTCAGGTCGAACCGGGTGCGGCGGATGATGATCTGCTCCTGATAGGCGATGTACTCGTCCAGAATGTGCCGCAGGGAGAGGATCTTGGGCTGAAGCTTCCCGTTGACCTCCACCAGGGCCAGCATATTGATGGCAAAGGTGGTCTGGAGCTGAGTCTGGGCAAACAGGCGGTTGAGCACCACCTGGGGATTGGCGTCCCGCTTCAACTCAATGACGATGCGCATACCGTTCCGGTCGGTCTCGTCCCGGATGTCGGAGATGCCCTCCAGGCGCTTGTCCTCCACCTGGTCGGCCATATTCTTGATGAGCATCCGCTTATTCACCTGATAGGGGATCTCAGTGATGATGATGCGGGTGCGGTCCTTGCCGAACTCCTCAAACTCGTGGCGGGCCCGGACGGTGATCCGGCCCCGGCCGGTGGCGTAGGCCGCCCGGATGCCGCTGCGGCCCATGATGATGCCCCGGGTGGGGAAGTCGGGGCCGTGGATATGCTCCATCAGGTCGGGGAGGGTGGCCTCCGGATCGTCCAGAACACAGATCACGGCGTCGATGACCTCTGTAAGGTTGTGGGGCGGGATATTGGTGGCCATGCCCACGGCGATGCCGCTGGAGCCGTTGACCAGCAGGTTGGGGAACCGGGAGGGGAGCACCTTGGGCTCCTTCCGGGTCTCGTCAAAGTTGGGGTCCCAGTCCACAGTATCCTTCTCAATGTCCCGCAGCATTTCATCAGACAGCTTGGACAGCCGGGCCTCGGTGTAACGGTAGGCGGCGGGGGGATCGCCATCCACGGAGCCGAAGTTGCCGTGGCCGTCCACCAGCATATACCGCATGGAGAAGTCCTGGGCCAGGCGAACCAGGGCGTCGTAAACAGACTGGTCTCCGTGGGGGTGGTAGCGGCCCAGCACATCGCCCACGCAGGTAGCCGACTTTTTAAAGGGCTTGTCTGAGGTCAAATTGTCCTCATACATAGCGTAGAGGATGCGGCGGTGGACCGGCTTCAGGCCATCCCGCACGTCGGGCAGGGCCCGGCCCACAATGACGGACATGGCATATTCGATATAGGACTGCTCCATCTCCGGAACCAGAGGGGATATTTCGATCTTCTGGTTCGGGTAGCGGATCTCCTCAGGATCGTATTGGGGTTTTTTAGACATACGTGTTTTTCCTCCTTGTAGGGGCCGGTGTCCTCACCGGCCCGAAAAGGCATTGATCAGGCGGGCGGATGAGGACATCCGCCCCTACACATCAATACATCAATAATCCAGGTTGACGGCGTACTTGGCGTTCTTCTCGATGAACTCCTTCCGGGGCTCCACCTTCTCGCCCATCAGGATGGTGAAGGTCTCATCGGCCCGGACGGCGTCATCCAGCTCGATGCGGCGCAGGGTGCGCTTTTCCGGGTCCATGGTGGTCTCCCACAGCTCGTGGGGGTTCATCTCGCCCAGGCCTTTGAAGCGGCTGATGTCGATCTTCACATTGGGATTGCCGCCCCGCATCTCGGCGGAGATAGCGTCCCGCTCCTCCTCAGAGAAGGCCAGGCGGGTGGTCTTGCCCCGGGTGAGCTTGAACAGGGGAGGCACGGCGGAGTACACATAGCCCTGCTCGATGAGGGGCCGCATGAAGCGGAAGAAGAAGGTGAGCAGCAGGGTGCGGATGTGGGCGCCGTCCACGTCGGCATCGGCCATGATAATGACCTTGTGATAGCGCAGCTTGTTCAGGTCGAAGTCGTCCCCAATGCCCGCCCCCAGGGCGGTGATGACCGGGGTCAGCTTATCGTTGCCGTACACCTTGTCCGCCCGGGCCTTTTCCACGTTGAGCATCTTGCCCCACAGGGGGAGGATGGCCTGGAAGCGGCTGTCCCGGCCCTGGGTGGCCGAGCCGCCGGCGGAGTCGCCCTCGACGATGTAGAGCTCGGTCAGCTCGGGGTTTGCCTCGTTGCAGTCCCGCAGCTTGTCGGGCATAGCGGCCCCGCCCAGGGCCGTCTTGCGGCGGATGGACTCCCGGGCCCGCTTCGCGGCCTCCCGGGCCCGATTGGCGGTGAGGGCCTTGTCCAGAATGGCCCGGCCCACGGCGGGATTCTCCTCCAGATAGATCTCCAGCTTTTCGCTGACGATGTTGTTCACCAGGGTGCGGATCGCGCTGTTGCCCAGCTTGGCCTTGGTCTGGCCCTCGAACTGGGCGTCGGTGAGTTTGACGGAGATGACTGCGGTCAGGCCCTCCCGGCAGTCCTCGCCGGACACCTTCTCGTCATCCTTGAGCAGCTTGATCTTCCGGCCGTAGGCGTTCAGGGCGTTGGTCAGAGCCCGTTTGAAGCCCTCCTCGTGCATTCCGCCCTCCGGAGTGTGGACGTTGTTGGCAAAGGAGACCATGACCTCGCTGTATCCGTCGTTGTACTGCATGGCCACCTCAGCCATGCTGTCCTCCCGGGCGCCGGACATATAGATCACGTCGCTGTGCAGAGGATCCTTGCTCTTGTTGAGGAAGGTGACAAACTCCCGGATGCCCCCCTCATAGCACATATCGTCCTCCTGCTCCTGGCCGGGACGCAGGTCCACAGTCTGGATCCGCAGACCCGCGTTGAGGAAGGCCTCCTCCCGCATCCGGGTGTGGAGGGTCTCATAGCTGTACACCAGGGTGTCGAACATCTCCGGATCGGGCTTGAAGGTAACCGTGGTCCCGGTGTGGTCGGTGCGGCCCACGATCTTCATTTCCTGGGTGATCTTGCCCCGGGAGAACTTCATCTCATAGATCTGGCCGTTCTTATGGACCTGGACCTCCAGCCACTCGCTCAGGGCGTTGACCACCGACGCGCCCACGCCGTGCAGGCCGCCGGAGACCTTGTACCCGCCGCCGCCGAACTTGCCGCCGGCGTGGAGGATGGTGAACACCACCTCCAGGGCGGGCTTTCCGGTCTGGGGCTGGATGTCCACCGGGATACCGCGGCCGTTGTCGGTGACCGTGATGGTATTGCCGGGGTTGATGGTCACCGTGATGTCGGTGCAGTGACCGGCCAACGCCTCGTCAATGGAGTTGTCCACGATCTCGTACACCAGGTGGTGCAGGCCGGACTCCGAGGTGGAGCCGATGTACATTCCCGGGCGCTTCCGCACCGCCTCCAGCCCCTCCAGCACCTGGATCTCAGAGCCGCCATATTCATGCTCCACCTGGGTGGAGTTCAGTTCCAGTTCTTCAGCCATAGTAACCTCCGTTTGGTCATGGGGGCCAGGAGCATCCGGATGCTCCGCTCCGGCCCCTCTTTCTGTCTCATTTTGATGGGGACGCCCAGTGGGCTGTTGTCCCCGGCGCGGTCCGGGGGCCGCGTATCATTCAAACCGGTTCTCCTCCGCCCGTTTCAGCAGGGTCGCGGGGGAGAGCTGGGAAATGTAGATCATGGGCGGGCCCGCCTCTCCGCCTACCACCACAAAGGAGCGGGGCAGATCGTCGCCCAGCCAGACCACTCTTCCGGCCTGCTCCGCGCGCTCCAGAAATTCCCGGGTCTTATAAGCCCAGCTGGCGTTGTCCAGGTCGAACACCCCAAGGATCTGACTGTGGGGCACCACCACCGACTGGCCCAGATGCAGATACACGGCTCCCGCCTCCTCTCCATTCTTTCTCCACATTCTCCCCGCCTGATGTGGAAAAAAACCGGGTCACGGCCCATCCAGCACCCTGGGCTGCCAGATCCGCCGCCAAAGCCTCCAGCCCAGCCAGCAGCCCAGCAGCAGGGCTGCCCCAGGCACTCCGGGAAAAATCAACAGCTGTGTCATCGGAGAGACCGTCTCCGACTCCCACAGGCTCCACCGCCCCACCCCCACCAGGACGGTAAGGAGGATCCCCAGGACAGGGGGGAGGGCGCGCCAGATCCGCCGCCGGGGCAGGCGGCAGCACAGGTACTCCAGCACCAGCCCCAGCAGCAGGGGAACCAGGAAAAACATTCCGATCACAATGGGCATAAAAACTCCTTTTGACGGCGCGAGCCGTTCCGCTTCTCCACAGCGTTAGATGGTCTGTCCGGCACCGTAGAATTGCTTCTGTTTGGCGCTATACCAGAGCGCCCCCGTGGATGTGGAAGGCCGCGCCCCCCTCCAGGCCTTCCAGCTTCTCCTCCTCACAGCAGGTGATGAAGATCTGGCCCCCCTGGATATGGTTGAGGACAAAGGCCTGCCGCCGGGCATCCAGCTCTGAGAGCACATCGTCCAGCAGCAGCACGGGGTACTCCCCGGTCTCCTGGAAGAAAATGTCCCGCTGGGCCAGCTTGAGGGACAGGGCCGCGGTCCGGGTCTGCCCCTGGGAGCCGTATGTCTTGGCCGAGCGGCCGTCCAGTTCCACCAACAGGTCGTCTTTGTGGGGGCCGGACAGGCACTGCCGGGCGTCCAGCTCCGCCTGACGGTGGCGCTCCTGGTGGTCCCGCAGCTGCTCCAGGATCTGCTGGGGCGCGGCCATGGGGTCGGACACCGAGGACACCGTCTGATAGGTCAGGGAGAGCGCCTCCCGCCCGCCGGAGAAGTCCCGGTGCACCGCCGGGGCCGCCTCCTGAAGCCGCCGGACAAAATACGCCCGGTAGCGGATCACCAGCGCCCCGGTCTGGGCCATGCGGACGTTAAAATCCTCCAGCGTCTCCAGCAGGGAGGGGTTCTCCGGCCAGTCCCGGAGGATGCGGGTCTTGTGCTCATACAGGCGGTTGTACTCCGCCAGCGCCTGGGCATACCGGGGGCGCAGCTGGCAGATGGCGCAGTCCAGAAAGCGCCGCCGGGCGGCGGCCCCCTCCCGGATGAGGAGCAGGTCCTCCGGACAGAAGAGCACTGTGTTCAAAATGCCGGACAGCTCCCCCGCGGTCTTCAGACGGACCCCATTGGAGGACAGCTGCCGCCGCCTGCCCCGGGCCAGCCGGGCCTCCAGCAGGAATTCCCGCCCGCGGCTCTCCACCGCGCCCCGGATCAGGGCGTCCTCTCCGTCCAGCCGGATCATCTCCCGGTCATACCTGGCCCGGTGGGACCGGGCGGAGGAGAGGTAGGCGATGGCCTCCAAAAGATTGGTCTTTCCCTGGGCGTTCTCCCCATAGATCAGGTTCACCCTGGGATGGAACTCCGTTTGAAACCGGACATAGTTGCGGAACCGCTCCAGCTCCAGCGCCTTGACGATCACTGTACGGACAGCTCCAGCTCGCCGTCGATGACCGCCCGGTCACCGGGGCGCATTTTCTTGCCCCGCATGGTGCAGACCTCTCCGTTGACAAACACCCGGCCCTCCTGGATGATGAGCTTGGCGTCGCCGCCGGTCTCCACCGCCCCGGCGAATTTCAGCAGATCCTGAAGCTTGATGAACTCCGTGCGGATCTGAACGGTTGCTTTCTCCATAAAACTTTCTCACTTTCCAGTCTTGTTTCCAGCTGCTGTCCACACAGCAAGGACAGTGCATTTGGTGTGGACAGGCTTCTGCAAGCCGCCGTCAGTTTGCCTTCAGCCGGACTGGCAGAACCATATAGATGAACTTTTCCTCACCCTCGGCAGGCAGGATGACGCAGGGAGCTACGCCGGAGGAGAACTCCAGGCGCAAGCGGTCCGCCGGCGCCGCCTTCAGGGCGTCCATCAGGTATTTGTTGTTAAAGCCGATCTCCAGCTCCTGCCCGTCTCCGGTGATGGGGCACTGGTCGGCGGCGTCTCCGATCCCCGTTTTGGTGGTGATGGACACCAGACCGTCGCCGAACACACAGCGCAGGGGACTTTTCAGCTTTTCGCTGATGATCAGGGAGACGCGGTCGATAGAGGCCAGCAGGGTGCGGGCGTCACATTCCACATGGATGGGGTTGTTCCGGGGGATGGCGTTGCGGTAGGCCAAAAATTCGCCCTCCAGCCGGCGGCAGACCAGCACCGTGTCCCCGGTCTGGAACAAGATATGGCGGGCGCCCTGGTTGACCGTAACAGTTCCCTCTCCGGAGCAGATCTTTTCCACCTCGCCCAGGGCGGAGCCGGGCACCACGAAGGAGAAGGACTCCGCCCCTTCGATTTTTTCCACAGCCTCCCGGCGCAGGGCCAGGCGGTAGCCGTCTACGGATACCAAGGTCAGGCCGGTCTGGTCCACCTCAAAGAGGGAGCCGGTGTGGATGGGGCGGCTCTCATTGTCACTGACCGCGAACAGGGTCTGGGAGATCATGGAACGCAGCGTGCTCTGTTCCATCGTAAGGGAGTTTTGCTGATCCACTGTGGGCAGTTCGGGAAATTCCTCCGGATCTGTCCCCAGGATGTTGAATTCAGACAGGCCGCATTTGATGTTCACCATATAGTTATTTGCGGTAAATACCACCACATCGTCCGGCATTTTTCGGATGATCTCGCCGAACAGGCGGGCGGAGAGTACCAGAGAGCCGGGCTCCTGGATCTCTGCGGGTACGGTGGCCTGGATCCCGGTCTCCAGATTGTAGCCGGTGAGACGGAGGCGGGTATCCGCCTCGATCAGGATGCCCTCCATGGCAGGAATGGAGCTTTTGACCGCTACCGCCCGGGAGGCGGTTGCCACCGCCGAGGACAGGAGCGCCTTTTCACAGGAAAATTTCATGGTTGTGTCTCCTTGCGTTCCTCCCGCGCTCTCTGAAAGAGAGGAGAGGATATATTTTTCGTAACAGTAGCCCGTAGGGGGAAAAAATGTGGAAAAACGCCGCGAGCCTTAGAGGCTCTAAGAAAAATGCGTCCACAGGGGGTGTGGAGGATTTTTGGCCGCTTTCCACAGGCAGGGGGTGGAAAACAAGTTATCCACATTATGCAACGAGTTATCCACATTTAAGTGTGGATAACAATGGGTCAAAAGAAGCAGGCCGGAAAAGCCCGCTGGGGGCGTCTGGCCTGGATCTTTTGAGGAGGGACGGCAAAAGCCGCGCTCCGGTCATTCATATCGGATGTTGATGTTGGAGGTGATGTCCTTGATGATCTCCGCCTTTTCCGGGTCCACCTTGATGAGGTCCTCAATGCGCTCGATGGAGTGGAGAACAGTAGTGTGGTCCCGGTTGTCGAATTCCTTGCCGATCTCCTTCAGGGAGAGGTTGGTCATGCGGCGGATCTGGTACATGGCGATCTGCCGGGCCAGAGAGATGTCCTTAGCACGGCCCTGGCCCCGGAGGGTGGCTGGCTCGATGTTGTAGAATTTGCAGACCTCGTCGATGATGACGTCGGCGGTGGGGACGATGTCGGATTTTTCCTTGAACATATCCTTGACTGCCCGGACCACCGTTTCCTTGTCCACGGAGTCCCCCATCAGCTGCTGATAGGCCATGATCTTGTTGACGGTGCCCTCGATCTGCCGCACATTGGCGGTGATGTTCTCGGCAATGAGCTGGAGCAGGAAGTCAGGCAGCTCCACCCCCATGCGGATGGCCTTGTTTTTGATGATGGCCATGCGGGTCTCATAGTCCGGGGGCTGGATGTCGGCCAACAGGCCCCACTCGAACCGGGTTTTCAGGCGGTCCTCCAGGCGGAGCATCTCCTTGGGCGGCCGGTCGGAGGTGAATACGATCTGCTTTTTCAGCTCGTACAGGGTATTGAAGGTGTGGAACATCTCCTCCTGAGTGGAGTCCCGGCCGGCGATGAACTGCACGTCGTCCATGAGGAACACGTCGGCGCCCCGGTATTTTTCCCGGAATTCGGCGTTGCGGCCCTCTCGAATGGCCTGGATCAGCTCATTGGTGAAGGTGTCCCCCTTGATGTAGACAACCTTGTAATCCGGGTGGTTTTTATGGATGGTGTGGGCGATGGCGTACAGAAGGTGGGTCTTGCCCAGGCCGGATTCGCCATAGATGAACAGGGGATTGTAGCTCTGCCCCGGGTTGTCGGCCACCGCACGGGCGGCGGCGTGGGCGAATTTGTTGGAGGAGCCCACCACGAAGCGCTCGAAGGTGTACTCCTCGGTGCCGGGGAAGAAGTCATTTTTCTCCGGCTCCTGCTGGTACTGGTCCAGCTCCCCCTCGGTGAGGACGGTCACGTCCATGTCACAGGAAAACAGCTCCCGCAAAGCGGCCTGAATCTTGGAGACATAGCGGGTGGCGATGATGTCCCGCTTGAAGCGGGTAGGGGAGTAGAGGACGAAGCGGTCATCCTCCAGCGCCACAGCAGTGGCGTCGTCAAACCAAGTATTGATGGTGGTGGCGGTCATGTCGGGCTGCATCAGGCTGATCACCTTGGCCCATACATCTGCGGCAGGATTCATGGGAAGGAAAACCTCCTTGAATGAAGTGGCGGAAAAACAGGAGCGCGCGGAGTCCGGCCGCGCGAGGTATAAAACAAAAGAAAGGCCCCCGCGCCAGATCCGGGCAGGGGACCCGTCAGACGATGGAACGGCCCCGCGGCCCGGAGATGGGGCGGCGGAGCGGGAAAAAGCAGATTTCTTCCCCCGCTATTATACCAAAAAAGCGCCTTGGCCGCAAGGATTTCCCGGGTATTTTTATTTTATAGGTATGAAAAATTGTGCCTCCTGACACAGGGGGCGGCTGTGGTGTGGAAAAACGGGCGGTTCCTATGGGGAAAATGGGGCGGCGGCCACAAGATGTTGGATTTTTCTGAAAAATATAGAAACTTTGTGGAGAAAATAAAAAAAGTAGTTGACAGAGGAAAAATACATCCGCTATAATGGATGTCGCTGTTCCAGGAGAAAAGGGGCTTTTGTACCCTTTTGCGGAACGGCCGGAGAAAGTCCGAACGACCAAGTGAACCGCAGCCGGAGACGGCTGTTGTTGGGCCGGTCCGCCGGCTTGAGATCAAATGAGGAGGTGTCCCCCATGCTTCGTACCTATCAGCCCAAGAAGCGCCAGCGTTCCAAGGAACACGGTTTCCGCAAGCGTATGGCCACCCGCAATGGCCGCAAGGTGCTGGCCCGCCGCCGCGCCAAGGGCCGCGCTCGTCTGACCCACTGATCCGTGGACAGGACGGGTCCTGTCCTGCCGCGGGCCTCATCCTGCTGAGCCCGAAGCCGGACGCGACAGGATCATTCCATGAGATACGACAAAAGGACACTCAAGACATAGCGCGTAGTTAGGGGCGTGGGAATGATTCCCCCGCCCCTGCGGTGCATACAGAGAAGCGCAGAGGCGAGCGGAACAGTACGGATGGACCGGAGCGAGGACGCGCACCCAGTATCCCAAGAAGATACGGTGCAAGTCCGAGACGGAGGGAAGCCGTGCGTTGTGCAGCCGCCGCAGCGTGACAAAGAGAAGCGCGGAGCGCCCGGGAGCAGGCGCACAGCGAACCGCAGAGGCGAGCGGAACAGCACGGATGGACCGGAGCGAGGACGCGCACCCAGTATCCCAAGAAGATACGGTGCAAGTCCGAGACGGAGGGAAGCCGTGCGTTGTGTAGCCGCCGCAGCGTGACAAAAAGAAGCCCGGAGCGCCAAGCGCGCCCCGTTCCCTCTGTGCGCCTCTCTTTTGCCGTATCTTAAAATAAGTCGGAGGAAATTTCATGAAGCATACCGTTGCGCTGAAACAGAATCACGAGTTCCGCCGGCTTTACAGCAAGGGCAAAAGCGCCGTCTCCCCCTATTTTGCCGTCTACTGCCGCAAGACCAAGCGGCCCATCAGCCGGCTGGGCATCACCACTGGCCTGAAGCTGGGCAACGCGGTGAAGCGCAACCGCGCCCGCCGCCGCATCCGGGAGCTCTACCGCACCAATGAGAGCCGGCTCCTGCTGGGCTATGACATTGTGGTGGTGGCCAGGACCCGGGTGATCTATGGCAGCTATGGCGAGCTGGAACGCAGCTTTCTGCAGCTGATGCGGAAACTGGGAATCTGCCCGCCCCGGGGGAGCGCGGAATGAAGGCCCTGCTGCTGTGGATGATCCGTTTTTACCGACGCGAGATCTCGCCTCTGCGCCCGCCCTGCTGCCGCTTTATCCCCACCTGCTCCCAGTACGCGCTGGAGGCGGTGGAGAAGTACGGCGCCTGGAGGGGGGGCTGGCTGGCTCTGCGCCGCGTTCTGCGGTGCAACCCCTTCCACCGGCAGAAATCCATCCAGTACGACCCCGTACCGTGATGGAGGTCCGGAACCAATTCAACAATGTGGAGGTACCATTGTGGGTATTTTTCTAATGCCTTTTGCCCTGCTTTTGAAGTTCTTCTATGACTTCTTCCAAAGCTACGGCATCGCCCTGATTTTATTTGCCCTCATCATCAAGCTGGTGCTGTTCCCCTTCAGCCTGAAGGGAAAGAGAAGCATGATCCAGATGAATCTGCTCTCCGGAAAGATGCAGCAGCTGCAAAAGCAGTACGGCAAGGACCGGGAGCGCTATAATCTGGAGATCCAGAAGCTCTATGA
Source organism: Clostridiales bacterium (assembly GCA_902363045.1). Lineage (GTDB taxonomy): Bacteria > Bacillota > Clostridia > Oscillospirales > Oscillospiraceae > Lawsonibacter. The sequence continues at coordinate 64,849 of CABIYX010000002.1, read as the reverse complement.
GAAGGAAAAGGTCAACCCCATGAGCGGCTGTCTCTGGTCCTTCATTCCCATCCTGTTCCTGATGGTGCTGTACGGGATCATCCGTGAGCCCCTGACCTACTTTATGGGGCTGTCCATCGAGCAGATCCAGTTCATCGCTCAGGAGCTGGATTGGCAGACCGTGGCTGTGAGCAGCGGCTGGGTCACCCCGGCGGCGATGGAGAAGCTGGTCCAGCAGGTGGCCGATGGAAAGCTCACCTCCGTGTTCCAGAACGGCGCCTATAACCAGATGTACCTGGCGTCCATGATCAACCCGGACAACCTGGCCGCCCTCCAGGCCCTGCTGGGCGATGCCGGCTCCAAGCTGTTCGTGATGGACTTCTCCTTCCTGGGCATCAATCTGGCCAATATCCCCAAGTGGAATTTCTGGACCGCCGGCTTTGGCTGGGATTCCATTGGCCTGTTCCTGCTGCCCCTGGTGTCTGTGGGCATCTCCCTGCTGTCCATGCAGGTCAGCCTCAAGACCAACCAGATGAACAACCAGTCCCAGGATGAGACCATGGCCAAGACCAACCGCACCATGATGATCATGATGCCGCTGATGTCCCTGTGGATCGGCTTTACCGTCCCCGCCGGCCTGTCTGTGTACTGGATCGCCCAGTATATCTTCACCATCTTCCAGGAGATCATCTGCGGCAAGCTGCTGAAGAAGGACTATGAGGCCGCCCGGGCCGCCGCCGCGGAGCGGGAGCGCCAGGAGAAGGAAGAGGAGAAGCGCCGCAAGGAGGAGGCCCGGCTGGAGCGCCAGCGCCGCCTTGAGGAGGAGAAGAACAACCGGGGCAAGAAGAAGCACGTCAAGAAGGACGAGCCCACTGAGCCCGGCGTCAACAAGGATGACAGCCGCGTTGGCATCCGCGCCTATGCCCGGGGCCGCGCCTATATCCCCGACCGCTTCGGCGGCGTCACCGAGTACCGGGATGTGAGCGACCTGCTCCAGGCTGAGATAGACGCGGAGCAGCAGAAGAAGGGCAAGAAGAACAAGAAGGCCGCTCCCGCCCAGGAGAAGAAGGAAGAAGCCGCTCAGAAGCCTGAGAAGGAGGCACTTCCGGAGCAGGAGGCGGTCCAGGCGGAGCAGCCCGCCCCCGAGACCCCCGCGGAGCAGTCCGCGCCTGTCCAGGAGCCTGTGGAGACCGAGAAGACCGAAACAGAAGCGGAGCAGCCGGCCGAGATTGAGCTCCCTGAGGAAGAGGATGACAAAAAGGAAGGTGTCTGAGGATGAGAAAGTGGATCGAGACCACCGGCCGCTCTGAGGAGGATGCCATCGCCGCCGCCCTGTTCCAGCTGGGTCTGGACCGGGATGACGTTTCGGTGGAGGTGCTGGAGCGGGCCAAATCCGGTTTTCTGGGCTTCGGCGGGAACCCCGCCAAGGTCCGTGTGAGCTATGAGGTCCCCGACGGGGACGCCCCCGCCGCCCCGGAGCAGCCTGAGCCCGCCCCCCAGACAGAGCCAGCTCCGAAGGCACAGCCCGAGCCCCAGGCGGAGCCTGCCGGCGGACAGCTGGAGCCCGGTGATGAGCTGCTCATTGGCCGGGACGAGGAGCAGTCCGCTCCCGTTCAGGAGGAGAAGGCTCAGGACGGCCTGGAGCCCGCCGGGGCGGATGACCCCAAGGCGGCCTGTATCCGGGAGTTCCTCACCGGACTGATGGAGCACCTCCATGTGCAGGCCGTGCCGGAGATCTATGTCAATGAGCGGGGCTATCAGGTGGTGCTCCAAGGCCGCGGCCTGGGCGCCATCATCGGCCGCCGGGGCGAGACCCTGGACGCCATCCAGCAGCTGACCAACTATTCGGTGAACCGCGGCCAGTCCAAGCGGGTGCGGATCCATGTGGACGCCGAGGGCTACCGGGCTAAGCGGGAGGAGTCCCTCCAGCGCCTGGCGGTCAAGGTGGCCGGGAAGGTGGTCAAGTACCGGAAGAATATGACGCTGGAGCCCATGAACGCCTATGAGCGCCATGTGATCCACGCCGCCCTTCAGGACTACCCCAATGTGACCACCTACTCCACCGGAGTAGAGCCCAACCGCCGCACTGTAGTGGCCTACGCCCCCGGACAGAAATAAGGATTCAGCCCTGACGCGGCGGGAAGATGAGACGATCCTCCCGCCGCGTTTTTATTTCAATTCACCCAGGAGGGAATACCATGACACCGCTCTATGATGCGATCCGGGCCTTTTCGGCCCAACATCCCGTCCGGCTCCATATCCCGGGCCACAAGGGAAAGCCCCTGCCCATCCCGGAGCTGGCGGGGGCGGCCGCCCTGGATGTGACCGAGCTGGGTCCCACCGGGGACCTGTTCCACGGCGGGGAGCCCTTCGACTCCGCCCAGCGTCTGTGGGCGGAGGACTTCTCTATGGACTGCTGCCAATTTCTCACCGGCGGCTCCACGCTGGGGCTCCATACCGCTCTGGCTCTCTGCTGCCGTCCAGGGGACCGGGTGCTCATTGACCGGGGCTGCCACCGGGCGGTGTATAATGCCCTGGCCCTGCTGGATCTGGACCCGGTCTACCTCCCCCGGCCCTGGTGGGCGGAGAAGCGGCTGACGTCCACAATTTCCCCGGAATATGTGGAAAAAGCCCTGGCAGAGCACCCGGAAATCAAAACGGTTTGTATTACATCTCCGAGTTATTGCGGATTGTTGTGTGACGTACAGAGGATTTCCAACATTGTACACCGAAACGGGGGAAAACTCATCGTGGATGGGGCCCATGGGGCCCACCTGCCCTTCCTGGGGGTGGACGCCTTCGCCGGGGCGGACCTGGTGATCTGCTCCGCCCACAAGACCCTCCCCGCTCTGGGGCAGTCCTCCCTGCTGTTTGCCAACGGCTTTGAGCCGGAACAGGTGCGCCGGATGACCTCAGTGTATGGCAGCTCGAGCCCGTCCTATCCCATGATGATCTCTATGGACGGGGCCCGGGCCTGGATGGAGGGGGAGGGAAAGGTACTCTACCGCCGGACGGCGGAGCGGACCGCCGCCCTGCGGGAGCGGTTTCCCAGCCTCCGGGAGGGGGCGCTGGATCCCACCCGGCTGACACTGAACGCGGTGGACGGTCCCGCCCTGGCCCGGGCGCTGGAGGCCCGGGGCCTGTGGCCTGAGATGGAGGACGGCGGCCATGTGGTGCTCATCCTCACGGGGATGGACAGCGAGGAGGACCTGGACCGGCTGGAGCGCGCGCTGGAGGAGGTCCCGGAGCTCCTTGGCGTCTGCCCGCCCATTCCGGCGCCCCCTCTGCCGGAGCGGGTCCTGTCCCCCCGAGAGGCGATGTTCGCCCAGACGGAGCAACTGTCCCTGGAGGACTGCGCCGGGCGGGTGTCCGCCGTCCAGCTGGCCCCCTATCCCCCCGGGGTGCCGGTGGTGGCCCCCGGAGAACGGATCACGGAAAAAGAACTGGCCTATTTGCGGGAAATAGGATATAATAACCACGAAGTGTCTGTGATACTTTGAAACACCCTTTCAGGGGAGAAGCGAGGAATGTTATGGAACTGTCGGCCCTGGCGGGCAACGCCCATGTGAAGGCGGTCCTCTCCCAGCAGGAGGGGGGCCGGGGCCTGTCCCACGCCTATATCCTCTCCGGCCCGGCGGGGTCCGGGCGGCATACCCTGGCCCGGCTGCTGTGCGGGGCCATGCTGTGCGCCGCCTCCGGCGGGGAGCGGCCCTGCGGCCGCTGCGCCCCCTGCCGGAAGGTATTCTCCGGCGTCCACCCGGACGTGGCGGTCATCTCCGGACCCGGGGAGGGAAAGCCCATCACAGTGGACCAGGTGCGGGCTCTGCGTTCGGACGCCTATATCCGTCCCAATGAGGGGGAGCGTAAGATCTATCTGCTGGAGCAGGCGGACCGGATGAACCAGAGTGCTCAGAACGCCATGCTCAAGCTGCTGGAGGAGGGGCCGGCCTATGCGGTCTTTCTTCTGCTGGCGGAAAACGGCGGCGGGCTGCTCCAGACGGTGCGCTCCCGGTGTGAGGAGCTGGCGCTGGTCCCCGTGCCTCCGGCGGAGGCGGAACGCTGGCTGGCCGCCCGGTTCCCGGAGCGGGATCCGGCGGACGTCCGGCGGGCGGCTCTGGAGTGTCAGGGCCTGCTGGGCCGGGGCGTGGAGCTGCTGGAGGGGAGCGGCGAGGCGGCGGAGACCCGCCGCCGTCAGGCAGAGCAGCTGGTCACGGCCCTGGAGGGGCGGGACGAGCTGGCATTGCTGGAGGCGTCCATGCTGCTGGAGAAGATCCCTAAGGAGGAACTTCCCCGCCTGTTGGATCAGGTGACGGCCGCCCTGGGCGCCCGCCTGCCCCGGTCGGAGGACCCACGCCGCCTGCTGAGGGCGGCGGAGCTGGTGCAAAAGCTGCGTGGCGCGGCGGAGCTCAACGCCAACCCGGGCCAGCTGTCCGGCTGGCTGTGCGCGGCGATGTTTATCAAGCATTAAGACCGTAAGGGGCCGGGCCGGTCCCTTACGGATGGATCATCAGGAGGAATTATGGTCGAGATCATCAGCGTCCGCTTCAAAGAAGGCGGAAAGCAGTATTATTTCAACCCCAATGGAGAGCGCTTCCGCCTGGGGGAGGGGGTCATTGTGGAGACCGCCCGGGGCGTGGAGTTTGGCGAGTGTACCCAGGAGAACACGGCGGTGGATGAGATGGAGCTCACCGCTCCCCTGCGCCCGGTGCTCCGCCGGGCCACCCAGGAGGACCAGCTGACCCGGGAAAAAAATAAGGAGAAGGAGGCCCGGGCCTTCCAGATCTGTCAGGAGAAGATCGCGGAGCACGGTCTGGAGATGAAGCTGGTGGAGGCGGAGTACAGCTTCGAGGGAAATAAGGTGCTCTTTTTCTTCACTGCCGAGGGCCGGGTGGACTTCCGCGCCCTGGTGAAGGACCTGGCCAGCGCCATCCACGCCCGCATCGAGCTGCGGCAGATCGGCGTCCGGGACGAGGCCAAGATGCTGGGCGGCCTGGGTATCTGTGGGCGGCCCTTCTGCTGCTCCCAGTTCCTGGACGAGTTTCAGCCGGTGTCCATCAAAATGGCCAAGACTCAGAACCTGTCCCTCAACCCCACCAAGATCTCCGGTACCTGTGGGCGACTCATGTGCTGCCTGAAGTATGAGCAGGACGCCTATGAGGATCTGGTGAAGCACTCCCCCAAGCAGGAGTCCTTCGTAGAGACTCCGGACGGGGCGGGAACGGTGTCCTCGGTGAATCTGCTGCGGCAGACGGTGCAGGTGCGGCTGGAGTCTGCCCCGGAGACCCCCAAGTGCTACCACAACTGTGAACTGTGCGTTATCCGCAATGGCAAGGGCAAGCGGCCAGAGGGCTATGTGGAGCCCCCCCTGGAGGAGCTGGCCAAGCTGAGAAAGCCGGAGGAGCCGGAGGAGGTCCCTGATCTGAAGGGGGCGGCCTCCCCGCTGGCAGCCGCACTGGAGGCGGTGTTCAACGGCGAGACGCCTCAGTATGAGGGCGTGGGGGCGGAGCATCCCTCCGGCGGAAACAGCCGGGGTCGGGACCGCCGCCGTTCCAACCGGAGCCGCCGGAGCGGCGGGCGTCCCCAGGAGGGGGAGCGGCCGGCCCGGGAGGGTGGCCAGCCCAAGGAGAAGCAGCAGCCATTCAGAGGCGAACAGCGGAAGCCCCGGCCGGAGCAGCAGCCCAGGGGCGGTGAGAGCCGGGAAAAGGCCTGCGGAAAGCCCGCGCCGGAGACAGGAGAGAAGCGCAGCCGTCCCCGCCGGCGCCGTCCCAGAAGCGGAGGGGGCGGAAAGCCGCAGACGGGTTCCACCACGGGACAGGATTGACTGGACAGGGCCCCGGGGCGTACGGCCTCGGGGCTCTTTGCTTCGATTTGAAGGAGAGAGGAGCGGTTTTCTTTGGATGGTTTTTTCAATGCCATGTCTGCCTCCCTGGTCCTGCTGATGCTTATGTCAGTGGGATATTTTATGGGGGCGCGGGGCTGGATGAACGCCTCAGAGAAGAAGTTTATCAGTAAGTACATTGTCAATATCGCGGTCCCCTGCAACTGTCTGACCGGACTGCTGAACAATCTGGACCATGACAGCCTGCTGGAGGCGGGCATCATGGTGGCTGCCGCCCTGCTGGGGGTCCTGATGACCCTGTTTCTCTCCCTGGCGCTGGCGACCCTGCTCCGGCTGCCCCGGGAGCGGTGGGGGGTCTTTGTGGCTATGACCGCGTTTTCCAACACTCTGTTTATCGGCCTGCCCGTCTCCACCCAGCTGTTCGGGGACGCCTGTGTTCCCTATGTGATGCTCTATTATCTGGCGAATACAGTCTTCGTTCAGTCTGTGGGCTTTTTGCTTATCGAGCGGGCGGGAACAAAGGGTCGGGGGAGCGTGACCCTCTCCTCCTTTTTGAAGGGTGTCTTTGCCAAGCCGCCTATTCTGACCGTCTTTTTCAGCCTGCTCCTGCTGACTTTGGATGTGGGCCTGCCCGCCCCGATCATGAAATGGGCAGGATACATCAGCGGATCCGTCTCTCCACTGGCGCTGATCTACTGCGGCTATATCATCTATGAGCTGGGGCTGAAAAACCTGCGCCTGATGCGGGGCCTGCCCACCATGATCGTGGTGCGGCTGGGGGTGGCTCCGGTGGTCTGCTGGCTGTTCTGCCATCTGTTTGGGATGAGCGGCCTGCCCATGGACGTGTTCATTGTGGAGAGCGCCCTGCCGGTGGTCAGCCAGGTCACTGTGATGGCGGGGGCCTATGGGGCCGATGAAAAATACGCGGCGACCGGGGCCGCCCTGTCTACCCTGTGCAGTTTCATCAGCATCCCGATCCTGATGCTGGTCCTGGGATAATCGTCCACAGTTCAATCGGCCGGTGTGTACATACAGCCCGCCGAAGAAGCCGTTTTGGCCCATCCGGCGGGCTGTTATGGCAGTTCGGTCCCGCATACGGAAAAATTGATCCACAAAAAAGAGCTGACCTGTGGAAAAGACCACGGGTCAACTCAGCTTGTCAAAAAAGCCCTCCTGCAAGGAGTTCCGTCGCCCGAAGGCGACGGAATAAAATTGGATCTTGTCATTTCCGGGGGCGTGTACCTCGGAAATGACACTTCTCGCGAAAGCTTCGCCGACAATTTCGGAAGAAATCGAGGCGAAGCTTTCGTGCAATCCCCCTCGAAAAAGTGGCTATGCCACTTTTTCGACAGTCTCAGCTGACCTGTGGAAAAGTCCACGGATCAGCTCATATTTCATGTCAAAGGGGGTGGTCAGTTGCCCAGCAGGCCCAGCTCATACTTCCAGTTCAGAACCCGGGTGACCGCCTGGTCGATCTGGCTCTCCGCGATGACGCCGCTCTGAACGGCGTGAATGACCTGGGGGATCTGGGTCTGGAAATCGGTGGTGACCACCATGTCATTTCCAGCCTGGATGGCCAGCACCGCGGCGGAGCCGTTCTGAGCGTACTCCATCACCGCATCCATGGCCAAGTCGTCCGTCAGAACGACCCCATCGAAGCCCAGCGCCTCCCGGAGGATCTGGTGGACTGTGGGGGAGAGGGAGGCGGGAAGGCTCTCATCCATGCTGGCGGCGATATTGTGGCTGACCAGGACCGCATCCGCCCCGGCCTGGATGCCCGCCTGGAAGGGGAGAAAGTCGGCGGTCTGGAAGGTCTCGTAAGGGCGCTGGTCCAGGGCGATCCCTGTATGGGTGTCCACATTGTTCCCATACCCCGGGAAATGCTTCAGAACGGAACCGATATGCTCCTCCTCCATGACGCCCACCACCTGGGCCACATAGCCGGCGGTGGCCTGCGCGTCCTGCCCGAAGGATCGGGCATAGATGAAATCCGCGGGATCAGTGGAGACGTCTGCGACCGGGGCGAAGTTGACATTGACCCCCAGGTCCAGAAGGGTCATGCTTTTCTGGCGGGCGTCCTGAAGGATCAGGTCCATCCCACCCTGGGCGAACAGGGTCTGGGGAGCGGGCTCCCGCTGGGGAAAGAGGTCTGGATTGCTGCTGGCCCGCACCACCGTGCCGCCCTCCTCATCGGTCCCGATCAGCAGGGGGATGCCAGAGGCGTCCTGATAGCTTTGGATGTCATCCCGCACCTGCTGGGCTGTCTTGTCCTTGAAATCCCGGCCGAACAGCAGATAGCCCCCCAGCTTATACTGGGCGGCCAGCTCGGCCCCGCCGGTCTCAGGGCAGCGGACAAAAAACATCTGCCCGACCTTTTCCTCCAGGGTCATGGCGGACAACAGCTCCTGAATGATCTGCTCCTGGTTTTGGGGGCCCAGAGAGGACTCGGAGGCCTGCTGACTGGCGGAAGAGTGCTCCACGGGGTCCGGATCGGTCTCCGGAGCGGCTTGAGAGGAATCGCTCTCCTCACTGTGGGAGGAGGAGACGGTGGGGGAGGGCGCCGGGGTGTCAGAGGATGCGGAGAGGTCCGAGCCGGAACGATCAGAGGGCACAGGGGCGGCACAGCCGGTAAGCATCAAACAGAGCACAGCGATCAAAAGCTTTTTCATGGTTTCCTCCCGGAAAAACAGCGTGGAGAAAGAAGTCTCCACGCCAAAAGTTTAATTTGATCTCTTATAGTTTATGCAGTATATCACTTTGCGGCTTCTATGTCAAATTTTTTGCGGATTTTATCGGATTTTAAAGATTTTTTCTCGAAATAGCGTACAAAAGAGGAGACGGGGAGACGAAAGGGCCTGGGAAAGCCGCGTCATTTTGGTTTTATGATGGCCCTCAGAATACAGAGCCCCATGGCCAATACAGGGAACAGGATCCGAAATGCCAGATCCATTCCAAAATCGATATTTGCGTCCAGGAGCAATCCAATAAACCATGATGACAGTGTCGCGGCAGCGGCAGGCAGATATACAGCCCATTTTCCCTTGAGGTTGGGGAGGAGGAGTATCAAAACTATGAGGACGGTCGAAAACAGTAAAATTATGAAAATAAAGGGGTCCATCTGTACTGCCTCCCTGGATCGGTGTTGATCGGTCTGTCTGCCTCCATTATTATATCAGCTCACAGGGTCAAATACAAGAACAGGCACAGCAGGTTTCCCTGCTGTGCCTGTTTTTGGTTGCATGACAGCCGTATTTCGGCGAGGATCTGCATGGCTGACCAGGAAAGATTTACGCCTCGTCAGAAGTCTCTTCGCGGCGGGTGACGTTCAAGCTTAACTCATCCAGCTGCTTGTCGTCCACGAAGTCGGGGCAGCTGGTCATAGGCTCAGAGGCGTTCTGCACCTTGGGGAAGGCGATGACGTCCCGGATGGACTCTGCGCCGGCCATGAGCATACACAGCCGGTCCAGACCATAGGCCAGGCCGCCGTGGGGAGGCGCGCCGAACTTGAAGGCGTTGATCAGGTGGCCGAAGCGCTCCTGGGCGTCCTCATCGGTGAAGCCCAGGGCCCGGAACATGGCCTCCTGGGTCTCGGGGACGGAGATCCGGATGGAGCCGCCGCCCAGCTCGGTGCCGTTGAGTACGATGTCATAGGCCTTGGCCCGGCAGTTCTTCTTGTCGGTCTCCAGCTTGTCCAGATCCTCGTCCATGGGGGCGGTGAAGGGGTGGTGCATAGCTACATAGCGGTTCTCCTCCTCGGAGAACTCGAACATGGGGAACTCGGTGACCCACAGGAACTTGAAGTCCCTGGGATCCAGGATGCCCAGCTGCTTGGCGCACTCGCACCGCAGAGCGCCCAGGGCGGCAAAGACCACTTCGTCCTTGGCGTCGCCCACGATGAGCACCAGATCGCCGTCCTTGGCGTTGGCCCGCTCCAGAATGGCGCGGTTTTCCTCCTCGGTGAGGAACTTCTGATAGGAGGAGGTCACCTGGCCGTCATGGAGGCGGGTCCAGGCCAGGCCCTTGGCCTTATAGGTCTTGACGAAGTCGGCCAGCTTGTCGATCTTCTTCCGGGGGAAGTCAGCGGCGTGGCCGTCCACGTTGATGAGCCGCACAGAGCCGCCCTCGGCCACGGGGCCGGAGAACACGCCGAAGCCGCAGTCCTTCACGATGTCGCTGATGTCCTTGATCTCAAAGCCGAAGCGCAGGTCGGGCTTGTCGGAGCCGAAGCGGTCCATGGCCTCCCGCCAGGGCATCCGCAGGAAGGGGGTCTGCACGTCCACGTCCAGCACCTCCTTGAACACCCGCTTCAGGAAGCCCTCCTGGATCTCCATCACGTCATCCTCGTTGACAAAGGACATCTCCAGGTCGATCTGGGTGAACTCAGGCTGACGGTCCGCGCGTAAATCCTCGTCCCGGAAGCAGCGGGCGATCTGCATATAGCGGTCAAAGCCGGACAGCATCAGCAGCTGCTTGTACTGCTGGGGGGACTGGGGCAGGGCATAGAACTTGCCCGGATGGACCCGGGAGGGGACCAGATAGTCCCGGGCGCCCTCGGGGGTGGACTTGGTCAGCATGGGGGTTTCGATTTCCAAAAAGCCCTGCTCGTCAAAGTAGTCCCGGGCCACCTTGGTCACCTTGTGGCGGGTGGCGATGGCGTGCTGCATATCCGGGCGGCGCAGGTCCAGATAGCGGTACTTCAGGCGGAGCATATCGTTGGCCTTGGAGTTCTCCACGATCTCAAAGGGAGGGGTCTCGGCCTTGGCCAGCAGCCGCAGCTCGCTGACATAGACCTCGATGTCGCCGGTGGTGATCTTGTTGGTCTTGCTCTCGCGCTCCCGCACCAGGCCGGTGGCGGCTACGACATACTCAGAGCGCAGGGCGGAGGCCTTTTCAAAGATCTCTTTTGCGGTGCTGTCATCGAAGGACAACTGCACCAGGCCGGTGCGGTCCCGCAGGTCCACAAAGATCAGGCCGCCCAGGTCCCGCTGACGCTGGACCCAGCCGCACAGGGAGACGGTCTTGCCCGCGTCGCTCAGACGCAGGTCGCCGCAGTAGTTGGTGCGGCGGAAGTTTTTCAGATTGTCCATAAAATCAACTCCATTTTGTATTAGTAAGTGAGAAAATAGTGAATTATTTTAGAAAATACTAAGGATCGCCCGCTGCTCCATGTTGCTGGATAAAGTCTGCCAGGGTCTCGTTCAGCCCCTGGGCAGAGACGGAAAAGGCCAGGGTACGGCTGTGCGCGGGGGAGATCCATACCTTGCCCGGGGAGTCGGCGTGTACCAGCACCAGTTCATCCCCCAGGGCAAAGGATGCTGTGGCGGTGACGTCATCGGCGGAGCGGGACGAGGAGGGAGGCAGGAGATTTTGCAGACTGGCGCAGTAGGTGGTGTCCTCCAGCAGCGCCAGCAGGGCCTCATAGTTCTCCTGGCCGGGGATCAGGTTATCCAGCATCCAGATCTGCTGGCGGGCTCGTCCGGCAGTGACATGGCCTTCGATCGCGTAGCAGGATGCGCCAGTAATTTTGTCCCGGTCCATACCTGTGGCATCCCAGAAGGTTTGGGGACGGGTGTACCACAGCCTGCTGCCCGCCAGAAGAAAGGCAATCAAGGCTACCCCGACAGCGATTTTCTTCTTCACTCAAATTCCTCCCGTTCCAGCCGCCGAGCCGGGTTTTCGGCGATATACCCGGCGGCCTTGTCGAAGTCCTGTTGATTGCGGAGGATGTGCTCGTAGTAGCCGCGCTGCCAGATGGCGCGTTTGGGTACGTTTGAGATCCTATTTATTTTACGGGACGAGAAGGATTTTAGCTGCCGCACCAGTTCCGGAATTGCCGTAGGGGCGGGTCCCAGACCCGCCCGTCCCTCCAGGATCAGGATCCCGTGGATATGGTCAGGCATAATAATAAATGGGCCAAGAGAAAGACCGGAATTGTGGTTGGGGAGATCATTCCACGTCTGCATCACAATTTCACCAAATAGTGACAATTCTACCCGGGCGGGTCTGGGACCCGCCCCTACGGAGTGAGACGTTGGAGGAATGATGTTTCCCAAAATGGCTGATCTATGTGCTGTACAGATGGTCACAAAATAGGCCCCGCTTTGGAAATAGTCGTAATTTTGCAGGCGGATGGTTTTCCGGCGGGGGAGGGGAGGCATTTCCATAGCTAAGACCTCCAGAAGAAGAAACAGAACAGGGTGTGCCGCCCCTACGACGTAACGGTTCCAGTTCCGCCGTATTCCAAAGTTAGCCGTTGGATGGCCGCCTCAAATTCGGCGGGATCGGTGGGCCAGTAGCCTAAGTAGTGACCGCCCAGCCAGTTTACCCAAAGAGTATCCCCGTCCCACAACAGAGTGGTTCGACAGTTGCTGGTGGAAGAACAGCCCTCCTGGAAGTAATCGATTTTCACCTGGACTGGCTCCTGGGGCTGGCAGAGGATGGGCAGGAGGGAGAGGGGATCGGCCAGGAACCGGACGCGCTCCATCTCACGGTGGAGATCATAAAAGGCATCCAGGACGTCTTGGTCAATACCAAAGCTGAGAGAAGCGGTAAACTTTGTTTCGGCCCGAATTTCTGTGACTTCTCCTGGGGACCTTACCATCCGTTGGGGAAGGATCCACTGGAATGGTCGGGGAAAGAAGATCCATACCAGTAGGAGAATGAGGAGTACCAGAAGAATGCGTCGAATTGTTTTTTTCATGGTCCGGTCCCTTGCTCCACTCGCCGACCGGGATTGCTTTGAATATACCCGGCGGCCTCGTTGAAGTCCTGCTGACTGCGGAGGATGTGCTCGTAGTAGCCGCGCTGCCAGATGGCGCGTTTGGGTACGTTTGAGATCCTATTTATTTTACGGGACGAGAAGGATTTTAGCTGCCGCACCAGTTCCGGAATTGCCGTAGGGGCGGGTCCCAGACCCGCCCGTCCCTCCAGGATCAGGATCCCGTGGATATGGTCAGGCATAATAATAAATGGGCCAAGAGAAAGACCGGAATTGTGGTTGGGGAGATCATTCCACGTCTGCATCACAATTTCACCAAATGGTGACAATTCTACCCGGGCGGGTCTGGGACCCGCCCCTACGGCGTGAGACGTTGGAGGAATGATGTTTCCCAAAATGGCTGATCTATGTGCCGTGCAGATGGTCACAAAATAGGCCCCGCTTTGGGAATAGTCGTAATTTTGCAGGCGGATGGTTTTCCGATGGGGGAGAGGAGGCATTTCCATAGCTAAGACCTCCAGATGAAAAAACAGAACAGGGTGCGCCGCCCCTACGGCGTGACCGATGGCCTTATTCCCCCCGGTCCAGAATGGGCGCGCCCTGGTTCCGCTTGTCCAGCCCGGTCTGGATGTGGGCGATGGCCTCAGCGGGGGAGAGCTTCACCTGCTCGCTGGTGGACAGGTCCTTCACGGCGCACACGCCGGCGGAGATCTCATCCTCCCCCAGGAATACGGCGTAGGGGATGGACAGCTTATCGGCGTAGGAGATCTTCTGCTTGAACTTCTTTTGCTCGGCGTGGATCTGGGTGCGGATGCCGGCCTCCCGCAGCTGGGTAGCCAGGGCGATGGCGGGGGAGAGGTCATCGGTCATGGGCAGGATGAGCACATCGGCGGGGGCGGTGTTCAGGCCGTCGTTGAGATAGCCCTGGTCCTCCAGAACGAAGAACAGGCGGGTCAGACCGATGGAAATTCCCACGCCGGGGAGTTGTTTTTCGGTATAATATTCCGCTAAGTTGTCGTAACGGCCGCCGGAACAGATGGATCCGATCTCCGGATGGTCCAGCATGGTGGTCTCATACACAGTTCCGGTGTAGTAGTCCAGGCCTCGGGCGATGGTCAGATCCACGGCGAAATGGGTCTCCGGCACACCGAAGGAGGCCAGATATTTCACCACGGTGTTCAGCTCGTCCAGGCCGGCGTCAAACACCTCGCTGCGGCCCCGGTAGCCCTCCAGGGCGGTGAGCACCTCCTGATTGGAGCCGGTGATGGCGATGAACTTCAGGATCTCCTCCGCCTTGCCGGCGTCCACGCCGCCTTCGATCAGCAGCTCCCGGACCTTATCGGGGCCGATCTTGTCCAGCTTGTCCACCGTGCGCATCACATCGCCGGACTGCTCGGTGAGGCCCAGCATGGAGTAGAAGCCGTTGAGGATCTTCCGGTTGTTTACCCGGATCTGGAAGCGCTTCAAGCCCAGGGCGGTGAAGGCGCGGTAGATGATGGAGGGGATCTCCGCCTCGTTGGAGATGTCCAGCTTCCCGTCCCCGATGACGTCGATGTCCGCCTGATAGAACTCCCGGAAGCGGCCCCGCTGGGCCCGCTCGCCCCGGTAGACCTTGCCGATCTGGAAGCGGCGGAAGGGGAAGGTGAGGTGACCGTAATTCTGGGCCACATACTTGGCCAGGGGCACCGTCAGGTCGAAGCGGAGGGACAGGTCGGTGTCCCCCTTCATAAAGCGGTAGATCTGCTTCTCCGTCTCGCCGCCGCCCTTGGCCAGCAGGACCTCGCTGGCCTCGATGAGGGGGGTGTCCAGGGGGGTGAAGCCGTAGAGACCGTAGGTGCGGCGGAGGATCTCCACCATCCGGTCAAACTGGGCCTGCCGGGCGGGGAGCAGCTCCATAAAGCCGGACAGGGTGCGGGGCTGTACTTTACTCATGGGTATCAAAATCCTTTCTTTGGAGTTCTTTCTGGGAGGATCCCACCCTGCGGGGCGGGGGAGGGCGTTCCTTCCTGCTCGCACAGAAAGGAAACAAAGAAGCGCTGGGGAGATCTGCCTGGGGGCTGGGCGCTTCCATCCGGCGGGTAAAATCTCCGGAGGCGGAGCGAAGCTTTGCATAAAGCTTTTTTGTCTACTTTTTTTCTCTGAAAAAAGTAGACGCTCTCGTCCCGGGATTGGGACGAGAGCGTCTGAAAACGCTTCGTGGTGCCACCCAATTTCAGAACGGCGGAGCCGTTCCCTTTGGTCCCCGTGGTGCGGCGGGGCGGCCGCGCCTGTCTCCAGGCCCGCTGCTGGCGCTGTCTTGGCCGGTCCCTGTGCCGTGGAGCCCTTTCAGCCGTGGGGCCCTTCTCTGTCCGGCGGTGCTCCGGTTACTCATGCGCCGTCATGGCGGTGAATAAAGCTATGCTATCCCATTTTTGGGAAAAAGTCAAGGAAAATACCGGGTCTTACAGGGCAAAGGGTACCCGGTTGGGGTTCATGCCGATGCGCCAGTCCAGGTCGCCCCGGGCCAGACCATGGATGAGCATTTCCGCCGTGGCTACGTTGGTGGCCATAGGAACCGAGTGCTGGTCACACAGGCGGGTGATATACATGACGTTGTCATCCATGTCGGTGTCCTGGGGGTAGTTGAAGAAGAGGACCATATCGATTTCGTTGTAAATGATGCGCTGGCCGATCTGCTCGATGCCCCCGTGCTCGTGGGAGAGGAACAGATTGACGGGCAGGCCGGTAGCCTCCGCCACCATTCGGCCAGTGGCGTTGGTGGCGCATAGAGTGTGCTTGGACAGCAGTCCGCAGTATGCGGTGCAGAACTGGACCATCAGCTCCTGCTTGCGGTTGTGACACATGATAGCAATATTCATGGCGGCGTTTACCTCCTTTTATGCAGTTGAGCGTTACCGGATCCGCATCACAGGGACCCGGTAGCCCTCCAGGCGTTTGGCGATATTCAAACAGGCGTTGGCGGCGCCCTGGCGGCCCTCCAGGATCAGGGGGCGCCCCAGATTGGCGGCCAGGATGACCCGGCGGTCCTCCGGAATGACCCCGATGAGAGGGAGTCCGGCGGCGTCCATGGCGTCGTCGATGGTGGTGCGCAGCTGCCGGAGCAGCCTGGGCTGGATGCGGTTCATGACCAGATGGACCTGACGGATCCGGTACAGCTCCTCCACCGTCCGCTGGGCGTCCCGCAGGGAGGAGGCGTCGTTGGTAGCCACCACCAGAGCCCGATCCGCCCCGCAGACGGCCAGCTGGAAGCCGGGGCCAAGTCCGGCGGGGGAGTCGATCATAATATAGTCGTAGCGGTCCCGGGCGGTGCGCAGCAGAGCCCGGATCCGGGCGGCCGTTACGTCGGGGGACAGGGACATGGGGGCGGTCAGCAGGGATAGGTTGGGCAGGTCCGGATGGGTCACTGCCGCACGGGCCAGGGGACAGCGCCCCTCGGCCACGTCGGAGAAGTCCATCAGTGCCCGGTCGCTGAGGCCCAGGGAGATGTCCAGATTCCGCAGGCCGATGTCCATATCGATGCACAGCACCCGCTTACCCAGCCGGGCCAGACAGGAGGCGACCCCGCCGGTGACTGAGGTCTTGCCCGTCCCACCCTTTCCAGAGGTGACGGCAATGACAATTCCCATGGAATTCCTCCTATCTCACCAAAATAAGTCTATCACAAATCTTGGGTTCGTCAATGTTTTTTTTGTAATATGGTGTGAATTTTCTGTGTATTTTGTGTTTGAATTTGAAGTGTGGGCCGGATATGGGACAGAACGCGTCCTTACAGCGGAGCCTTCTGGATCTTGGCCCACCGGCGGGGATACCCCTTCAGGGTGGGGGCCACCTTTCGGATGGGAATGACCCGGTGGGTGACGCCGGCGCCGGGGATGACGTAGTCAAAGGGCTCCTCCACACGGCCGCCCAACAGCTTGATGCAGTGGGCGGCGTCCTCCAGCTCCTGGCCGCTGTCGGTGGACTTCATGGCCAGGAACAGCCCGCCCACCTTGACATAGGGCAGGCACAGCTCGCACAGCAGGCGCAGGTCGGCCACCGCCCGGGCGGTGGCGAAGTCGAAGCTGTCCCGGAAGCCCTTGACCAGGGCCTGCTCCTCGGCCCGGGCGTGGATGGCCCGGATGTTCTCAAGAGCAAGCTGGGCGCACACCTGCCCCAGCCAGTCCACCCGCTTGTTCAGGCTGTCCAGCAGGGTGACCTGGAGGGATGGGACCAGGATTTTCAGAGGAATGCCGGGAAAGCCGGCTCCGGTGCCCACGTCGATGAGGGTCTTGTCCTGAAAGTCCGCCCCCTTGAGCAGAGCGGCGCTGTCCAGCATGTGGAGCTGGGCCACCCGCTCCGGCTCTGTGATGGCGGTGAGGTTCATTACCTGATTTTTTTCCAGCAGCAGCCGCCCATACTCCGCCAGCTGCGCCGGAGCGCGGTCAGGCGTCTGGGGGAGGAGGTCCATCGCCTCCAGGCCGTTCCGAATGAGTTGTTCCATATCCGATCCTCCCAGGCGGTTATACGGTAAAGACTACGCCGAAATTGGACAGCAGGCCCACAAGCCCCATGGGCAGAGAGACCAGGGCGGCGGCCCAGCACAGCAGGACCAGCAGCCAGGCCGCCCCCTTTTTGGGCCGTCCGGTGCTCCTCCAGCTGACCAGAGACAGGGCGCCCAGTCCGATCAGGCCGGGGACGGCCAGCAGGGGTCCCAGATTGCCCAGCATAGAGCCGGTATAGAAGTAGTAGGTCGTCAGGGCCAGAAACAGCAGGGCATAGGCCAGGCCGATCCAGGCCAGGGTACGCTTCACCGGGGAGGCGGGAATATAGCCCTTCTCCTCCTGGAGCGTCTCGTCAGGTCTTTCCTTGGACATCGTGCGCCTCCTTCAGCAGGTCGCGGATCTCGGTCAGCAGCTTCTCCTCGGCGCTGGGCTCGGGGGGAGCAGGCTCCGGGGCGGGCTCCTCCGCCTTGCGGTGGAGCCTGTTGATGGCCTTAATCATACAGAAAATGACAAAGGCGATGATGAGAAAGTCCAGCACCACAGCGATCAGGTTGCCGAAGTTGATGGCGACCTCGGGGGTCTGCACCTCACCGGCGGCGGTGACCACAGCCTCCTGGAGCACCAGCTTCCACTGGGAGAAGTCGATTCCGTTGGTGAGCACTGAGACCACAGGCATGATGATGTCGTTGACCAGGGAGGTGGTGATCTTGCCGAAGGCGCCGCCGATGACCACGCCCACGGCCATATCCAGCACATTGCCCCGCATGGCAAAGGCCTTAAATTCATCCATAAATTTTTTCATGGTAAGGTCCTCTAAATTTTAAAGTTTGAGGGTGAGGGGACGCCGCACCTGAGAAAGCACCCACTGCCAGGACATAGCGCCTAAAAAGGTGAGGGAGTAGACGGTGACCACCCGCAGCAGGAACTGGACAGACACCCGCCCGATCCCCAGCCGCCAGGCCAGGTCGTTGAACCAGGTGATGACCAGGGAGTGGTACAGATAGACCAGAAAGCTGGCCCGGTCCATCCGCCGGGCCAGGGGGGACAGAGTGAACGGATGGTGCACCGCTACGGCGAACAGGGCGGGGATGGCGGTGAGCTGGTACAGGGTGTGGATCATTTCCAGGAAGGGCACGCTCTGTCCGCTCACAAAGAATTTCCAGCTGAAAAACAGGTCGGCCCCGGCGAAGAACAGGGCGCAGGCAGTCAGAAGGGGACGGTTCCGGTCCAGCAGCTCCAGAAAGCGGGGATAGTTCTGTCCGGCGCAGCAGCCCCCCACATAGTACACCAGATAGGTGGTAAACAGCCGGTCGTTGTAGGCAAAGTGTGCACCCGGGATCAGCAGGCCCAGGATCTCGTTGCAGTACAGAGCGCTGAGCCAGGTGATCCCCAGGGAGATGGGGAGCAGGACCGATGGCGACCACCGGCGGGGCAGCCACCGGAACAGGGGGACCAGCAGCACGAACTGGGCCAGGGCGATGACAAAGTAGAAGGGGGCGGACAGGTCGCCCCGGATCGCATACCCCGCCAGCTCCCCCAGAGAGAAGGGGAAATAGCCGCGGCCCACGAAGTAGACATAGTAGACGGCCACTGCCAGCAGATAGGGCAGGAAGATGGCCTTCACCCGCTTGGCCCAGTACCGCCTCAGCGGGGGAGGAGGGGAGCCGGTGCTGTTCAGAGTAAGTTTTACACCGCTGAGAAAGAAAAAGCCGGAGACTGAGACGAAGCTGAGGCGCTGAAGGGAGATCATCAGGCCGTACTGCCAGCTGCTGTGGTCCAGCACGGTGATAGGATGTCCGGAGCAGTGGCTCCACAGGACCATGAAGCAGAAAAGCAGATTCAGCGCTGTGAGTTCCTCCCGTCGTTTTTGGACGGACATGGGCCGTCCCTCCTTTCCAGAAAAAACAGCATCTCAAACCTCTTGGGGCTCAAGGGATTTGAGCGTTTTCCGTTTTGGAGCGTTTTGGAGCGGGCAAAATGACCCAGAGCTGGTGCGGGAGAGCCGCAGTTGGCTGGAGAGCGGTAAAACGATTTGTATTATTATAAATAAAAATCTCAAATCGTATTACACGGAGTTGAGATCTCTGAAAACCGGCAGGGGAGGGGAGGGGGACTGTGCCGCCCTGCCCCTCCGCCTGGAGCTTACTTCTTAGGGACCAGAACCTCCATGCCGCCCACATAGGGACGCAGGGCGGCGGGGATCTTCACGCTGCCGTCGGCCTGGAGGTTGTTCTCCAGGAAGGCGATGAGCATACGGGGAGGGGCCACCACGGTGTTGTTCAGGGTGTGAGGCAGATACATCTTGCCGTCGCTGCCTTTGACGCGCATCTTCAGTCGG
The DNA here is from genome assembly GCA_902363045.1 of Clostridiales bacterium. Lineage (GTDB taxonomy): Bacteria > Bacillota > Clostridia > Oscillospirales > Oscillospiraceae > Lawsonibacter. Next base: position 45,494 of record CABIYX010000002.1, on the reverse strand, counting down.
CGGGCTTGGGCGTCGCCCAGGTTGGAGCAGGAGCAGACCTCGAAGTACTTCTTCTGACGGGGGGACCAGGCCTCGATGTCACAGGACTTCACCTTCAGGTCGGCCAGATCGCCGGAGCAGCACTCCAACTGGCGCACCGGGATGTCCAGAGAACGGAACAGCGCCACAGAGTACTGCCACATCTGCTCATACCACTTCATGGAGTCCTCGGGCTTGCAGACCACGATCATCTCCTGCTTCTCGAACTGGTGGATGCGGTAGACGCCGCGCTCCTCGATGCCGTGGGCGCCCTTCTCCTTCCGGAAGCAGGGGGAGTAGGAGGTGAGGGTCTGGGGCAGGCTGTCCTCCGGAATGATCTGGTCGATGAACTTGCCGATCATGGAGTGCTCAGAGGTGCCGATGAGATAAAGGTCCTCACCCTCGATCTTGTACATCATGGCGTCCATCTCAGTCTGGGACATGACCCCCTCCACCACGTTGCCGTGGATCATAAAGGGCGGGATGCAGAAGATGAAGCCCTTGTTGATCATAAAGTCCCGGGCGTAGGCCAGCACGCCCTCATGGACGCGGGCGATGTCCCCCATGAGGTAGTAGAAGCCGTTGCCGGACACGCGTCCGGCGGCGTCCATGTCGATGCCGTTGAAGGACTCCATGATCTGGGTGTGGTAAGGGATCTCAAAGTCGGGGACCACCGGCTCACCGAAGCGCTGGACCTCCACATTGCAGCTGTCATCCGGGCCGATGGGCACGGAGGGGTCAATGATATTAGGAATCTGGAGCATGATCTTGCGAATCTTCTGAGCCAGCTCACCCTCCTTGGTCTCCAGCTCAGAGAGGCGGTCGGCGTTGGCCTTCACCTTGGCCTTGGCCGCCTCGGCCTCCGCCAGCTTGGAGGGGTCCTTCTTGGCCTGTCCCATGAGCATACCCACCTGCTTGCTCAGAGCGTTGCGGGCGGAGCGGAGCTCCTGGGCCTCGGCCATAACCGCGCGGTTCTCGCTGTCCAGGGCGATGACCTCATCCACCAGGGGCAGCTTCTGCTCCTGGAACTTCTTTTTGATGTTCTCCTTAACAACTTCGGGGTTCTCCCGGATGAATTTGATGTCCAGCATAGCGGAACACTCCTTTAAATATAATAGATATGATAACGGATCATAGCTGTGGGATGGGTTGGAGAGGCATGGGGGAGGGGAGAGGCGGCGTTTGTACCGTCTGTTTCACGTGAAACAGGCGGCCTCAGTACAGGGCCTTCCGGATCTCCTGATAGCGGAGGGCCGGGGAGAAGCGGCCGTTGTCGGTGACGCTCTCCTGGGGGAGGCTTTCCGCCAGACCGCTGTCCTCAAGGGACTGGATCAGTTCCCGGCACAGGGAGTAGCGGCCCAGAATGTAGGCCTCGTCGATCTGCCAGAACCAGTCCATAGCCTGCCGGGTCTGCTCCGCCTGCTCCAGCGCTGTGGTTTGAGCGCTGTCCTGGCGCTCCAGCTCGTCCACCTGGTCCTCCAGACGGTCGATCTCCTGAAGCAGGGCCTGGTTTTCCTCATAGATGTCCTGGACGGACTGCATATTGGAGAGGGACTCCCGCAGACCGGATACCGACTGGTTGAGGCTGTCCACCACCTCCTCATTCTGCCGCCGGTCCATGAGGTAGGTCATCAGCATCAGCAGAAAAGCGGCGGCAAAGAGGATGGCGATGTAGTGGACCACAGAGCGCTGCCGTTTCTCCTGGGTAGGAGGGGGGACATAGGCGGGGGGCTTTTCCGGCGCCTTCTCCTCCGGCTGCCCCTTGGGGGCGGGGGAGGGATGTTTGGGATCGCTCACAGCGGGTCTCCCTCCTCTCCGTGCAGGGTATTCAGCAGGGACAGCAGGGCCTCCAGGTCCTCGTTGTTGTAATACTCCAGCTGGACCCGGCCCTTCTTGCCGTGGTGGGAGATGGTGACCTTCCGGCCCAGCTGGCCGGAGAGGGACTTCTCCAGTTCGCCCAGGTAGAGGGCGATCTCATCGGCGGAGCCGCCCGGCTGCTTCTCTGCGGGCTGCTTTTGGAGGAGCTTCACCAGCTGCTCGGTCTGCCGGACAGAGAGGCCGCGGGATACCACCTGCTTGGCGGCCTCCCGCTGAAGCTCGACGGTGGGAGCGCCCAGAATGGCCCGGGCGTGGCCGGCGGAGAGGGTCCCATCCTCCACCAGGGTGAGCAGATCCTCCGGAAGAGCCAGCAGACGCAGGGTATTGGCAATGGCTGGGCGGGATTTTCCCATCCGCTCCGCTACCTGCTCCTGAGTGAGGCCGTATTCCTCCATCAGAGTCTGGAAGCCCCGGGCCTCCTCGGCGGGGTTCAGGTCCTCCCGCTGGAGGTTCTCGATCAGACCCAGCTCCATGACCTTTCGGTCATCCGCCTCAATGATGACAGCGGGGACCTCATCCAGACCGGCCTGCTTGGCGGCCCGCCAGCGGCGCTCCCCGGCGATGATCTGGTAGTAGCCGGAGGCCAGACGGCGGACGGTGAGGGGCTGGATGATGCCGTGGAGGCGGATCGAGTCGGCCAGATCGGCCAGGGCCTCCGGCTCAAAGCGCTTGCGGGGCTGGTTCAGGCCCGGCTCCACCTGGGAGATGGGGAGGGAGACGGAGCCCTCGCCTCCGGCGGTCAGGTCCGGGTCGCCCAGCAGGGCGTTGAGCCCCCGGCCCAGACCCATCTCTGTTTTTCGTTTCGCCATAGTACACTCCTTTTCCAAACGTGTGGAGTCAGAAGGGGGAGGGGAGAGCGCCGCCTCCGTCCCTCCGGGCTCATTCATGCTGCGCGGAGATCTCCTCGGCCAGCATCCGATAGGCCTCGGCCCCGCGGGAGTAGGGGTCGTAGTCCAGCACGGGCATTCCGTGGCTGGGCGCCTCGGACAGACGGACGTTGCGGGGGATCACCGTGGCGTAGACCTGGCCGGGGAAGTGGCGCTTGACCTCCTCCGCCACCTGGAGGGACAGATTGGTGCGGCTGTCGAACATGGTCAGCAGCACCCCCTCGATGGACAGCTTTGGGTTGAGTCCCCGCTTGACCAGCCGGACTGTGGCCAGCAGGTCGCTGAGGCCCTCCAGGGCGTAGTACTCGCACTGCACCGGGACCAGCAGGGAGCCGGCGGCACACAGGGCGTTGACGGTGAGCATCTCCAGGGAGGGGGGGCAGTCGATGAAGATATAGTCGTAGCTGGGAGCCAACTGCTCCAGGGCGTTCTTCAGCAGGTGCTCCCGGTCTGGGATGGCGATCATTTCGATACTGGCCCCGGCCAGAGCCTTGTTGGAGGGGAGCACATCCCCGTATTTTGTGGAGACCACCGCTTTTTGGGGCTCCGCGCCGTTGATCAGCACATCGTATACATTGGGGGAGGCGGTGTTCTTGTCCACGCCCATGCCGGATGTGGCGTTGGCCTGGGCGTCAAAGTCGCACAGAAGCACGCGCTTTCCCAGGGCGCGGAGGGCGGCTGTGATGTTCACCGTCGTTGTGGTCTTGCCCACGCCGCCCTTCTGGTTGACGACGGCAATGATATTCGCCATAGAATACCTCCTGAACAGGGAAAATCCAGTTCGCCGCCTGATCCTGCCGCGGCGGAGGACGATCCATGCGCCGGAGTGGGATGAGGTGTGATACTAGACCTTTATTATATCAACCTGCCGCAGGGGTTGCAACTCTTTTACCTCTTTTTTTCGGCCTTGTTCCGGGAAACAGAGAGAAGTGCATTGTTTCACGTGAAACAGCCGCGGGAAAAAGGCGGGCCGCAGCCCGGCCCGCCCAAGGATCGATGAAATTGTTTCACGTGAAACATCAGTGGGAGACGCCCCGGGGGATGCGGATGGTGAGGCAGATCGCATCCTCATGGTCCTCGCGCTGACACCGGGCGTCCACTCCGGCGGAGCGCATGAGAGCCATTCCACGGTCCAGGGTGTTGAGAAACAGGCGGACGTCTTTGACCACAAAGGTCCGCCGGTGGCGGGGCGCTGGGGCCGCCTCCCGGGGTCGGAGAAGCTCTTGGACCAGTGCCTCTGTTTGGGATACTGTCAGTCTGCCCTCCAGAACAGCCTGGGCGGCCCGTGTCTGCAAAGCGGGGTCCTCCAGAGGGAGCAGGGCCCGGGCGTGGCGCTCCGTGGCCCCACCGTCACGTAGGGTTTCCAGGACGGCGGTGGGCAGCTTCAGCAGGCGGAGCTTGTTGGCCACCGCCGACTGGCTCTTTCCGATGCGCCGGGCGGCCTCCTCCTGAGAGAGGTGGTAGGTGGAGATCAGCTTCTCCAGGGCCAGTGCTTCCTCCCAAAAGTCCAGGTCCTTCCGCTGTAAGTTTTCCACCAGGGCCAGCAGAGAGGCGCGCTGGCTGTCGATCTGGAGGGAGAGGCAGGGGACCTCCTGAAGGCCGGCCAGCCGGGCGGCCCGGAGCCGGCGCTCTCCGGCCACCAGCTCCCAGCCGCCCTGGGCGGAGCGCCGGACGGTGAGGGGCTGGAGCAGACCGAGGGCCTGGATGGAGTGGGCCAGCTCGTCCAGCTCCTGTTGAGCGAAGACGCGGCGGGGCTGGTCCGGGTTGGGCGCAATGGCGTCTACTGGGAGAAATAAGATCCGGGTACTGTCGAAGTTCCCCTTTTTCCGAAGCAGCTGCATGAGAAAGACCTCCTTAATATCTATTGTGCCGGTCGAACAGATCCGATGTTTATAGTTTACCATATTTTGGAATATAAAAAGCCGAACAACGTCGAGGCCCACAAGAAATTTCCGGGGAAATCCGAAGGGGAGAAAAACTGATATTGCAGGAAATAAAGCCGGAAGATGCGCTGTATTTTGGGAGGGAAAGGGAATGACGCTGCGTGTGGCGTAGAAAAAACGGGAGAAAAATTGTGAAAAAGGAGAAAAAATAAGAAATAATAAAATATGAGTTGAGAAAATCCTGGAAGATGTGTATACTGATAACAAGAGCAGAAATGCCGCTGTTTGCAAGTGTAAAAAAAGAAACGTGCGTTTCCGCTTCTGGAAGGAGTGTGTGATATGGAAAGTAAGAGGAAGCTTCCACTGGCATTTTGGATTTTTGTCGGTCTGCTGGTGGGCATCGCCGCCGGTATGGCGCTGATGAATATCAGCGTGGGCGGCATTGAGGGGAAAGACTTTGCCAAGGTGTACATCAAGCCCTGGGGAGACATTTTCCTGAATCTGCTGAAGTTTGTGGTGGTCCCCATTGTGCTGTTCTCCATCGCCGCCGGGGTGATCTCCATGAAGGACATCAGCAAGGTGGGCTCTATTGGACTGAAGACCATCGTATATTATATGTGCACCACCGCCTTCGCGGTGATCCTGGCCCTGATCCTGGCCAGCGTGGCCAAGGGGATGCACTGGTTCCCCCTGCTGGAGACCAGCGGGCTGAGCTATGAGGCCCCGGCAGGGCAGTCCTTTATGGATACCATCGTATCCATCTTCCCCTCCAACGCCGTACAGCCGCTGGCCAGCGCCACGATGCTCCAGGTCATCGTGATCTCCCTGTTTCTGGGCTTCGGCGTGCTGCTGGCCGGGGAGAAGGGACTTGCCACGGCGCAGATCATCGACAGCCTCAATGAGGTGTTCATCAAGATCATGGACGTCATCATCCGCCTGTCTCCCATTGGCGTGGCCTGCCTGATCTGCCCGGTGGTGGCGGAGAATGGGCCGAAGATCCTGAGCAGTCTGCTCACGGTGCTTCTGGTGGCCTATGGCGGGTATATCATCCACGCTGTGGTGGTCTACTCCTCCACAGTCAAGGTGCTGGCCGGTATTTCGCCCGTCCAGTTCTTCAAGGGGATGGCCCCGGCCATGATGATGGCGTTTTCCTCCGCCTCCTCGGTGGGGGCGCTGCCCTTCAATATGGAGTGTACCGAGCGGCTGGGGGCCCGGCGCGAGGTGTCCTCCTTTGTCCTGCCTCTGGGGGCCACCATCAACATGGACGGTACCGCCATCTACCAGGGGGTGTGCTCCGTGTTCATCGCCAGCTGCTTCGGCGTGGACCTGACGCTGGGCAATATGGTGACTATTGTACTCACCGCCACCTTGGCCTCCATCGGCACCGCCGGAGTTCCCGGCGCGGGGATGGTCATGCTGACCATGGTGCTCCAGAGCGTCAATATCCCCATCGAGGGCATCGCTCTGGTGGCGGGCATCGACCGCCTCTTCGACATGGGCCGGACCACCATCAACATCACGGGGGATGCGGCCTGCGCGCTGATCGTCTCCAAGCTGGAAGACCGGAAGGAAGCCCGCACCCGCGCCGTCCGGGGCTGACAGCGGCTCGGGATCTTTTTGACAGGCTGAGCCAGCCGGAGCAGGAGCTGCTCCGGCTGGCTCTTTGTTCTGTGTGTAAAGCAATTTACTTTACAGATTTAGGGGGTGGCGGCCGGAGGAAGGGGAAAAGGGGGGCGCCGGGCGTCCCGCGGCAAAAAAATTCCCACAAGAACGGGAAAAAGGGATTGCAGAACGGGAAAATATTTTGTAGAATAACACTGTATCGCCATCGACCGTGGCCCGTTCACTCCGGGCCACGCCGTTCTTTTCCGGGCGCTCCCCGGAACAGGCGGCCACATAAGAAAAGAGGAAGGGTGGAGGGAAAACGATGGAGCTGTTAAAAGAGCGGATCCGCAAGGACGGAAAGGTAAAGGGGACCGACGTGCTGAAGGTGGACAGCTTTTTGAACCACCAGATGGATGTGGAGTTGTTTGCCGAGATCGGCAAGGAATTCAAGCGGCGGTTTGCCGGCTGTGAGATCAACAAGATCCTGACCATCGAGGCCTCCGGTATCGGGATCGCCTGCGTGGCGGCCCAGTACTTCCACTGCCCGGTGATCTTCGCCAAAAAGACCCAGACCAAGAACATCGCCGGCGAGGTGTACACCTCCAAGGTGGAGTCCTTCACCCATGGCCGGGTATACGACATCATCGTGGCCAAGGAATTTTTGGGCCCCGGGGACAAGGTGCTGCTCATTGACGACTTCCTGGCCAACGGCGCGGCCCTGGAGGGCCTGGCCCAGCTGGTGAAGGACGCCGGGGCGGAGCTGGTAGGGGCCGGCATCGTCATCGAGAAGGCATTCCAGCCTGGCGGCGACCGCCTGCGGGCGAAGGGGCTGCGCATCGAGGCGCTGGCCCGCGTCCAGTCCATGAATGAGGAGACCGGCGTGACCTTTGCGGATGATTGAATCCGCGCTTTGAGGGATTAAGACCGCCCCAGGCGGTTTTAATAGAAGTAAGGATGAAACGAACGATTCAGAAGGAGGAACTTTGCATGAAGAAAAAGATTCTCGCACTTGTTATGGCCGCAGCCATGACCCTGGGCCTCACCGCCTGCGGCGGTGGGGACTCCAGCAGCGCCGGTTCCGCTGCCAGCACCGGCTCCCAGAGCGCCGGCTCCGCCAGCAATGTGAGCGCGTCCGACTTTAAGGTGGGCGCCATCTACATCAACAAGAAGAGCGATACCGCCGGCTACACCTATGCCCACCACACCGGCATCACCAAGGCCATGGAGGCCCTGGGCATGGATGTGGACAAGCAGCTGTTCATCGTGGACGAGGTCCCCGAGGATGACACCCAGGTGGGGGCCGCCGTGGACACCCTGGTGGGTGAGGGCTGCAACATCATCTTCGGGATCTCCTTCGGTTACCTGAACGAGATGGAGGTCAAGGCGGAGGAGTACCCCGACGTGATCTTCTCTCACGCCACCGGCTTCAAGAGCAATGAGACCAACTACAACAACTACTTTGGCCGCATCTATCAGGCCCGCTACCTGGCCGGCCTGGCCGCCGGTCTGAAGAGCCTGGAGACTGGCAACAACAACGTGGGCTATGTCTCCGCTTATGACACTGAGTATGCTGAGACCTGCTCCGGCATCAACGGCTTCACCCTGGGCGTGCAGGCCGTCAACCCCGAGGCTACTGTGTACGTCAAGGAGCTGGGCACCTGGACCGACGAGGTCAACGAGTACGCCTTTGCCGAGGAGCTCATCAACAGCTACGGCTGCGGCGTCATCGCCCAGCACTGTGACTCCGCCCAGCCCCAGCTGGCCGCGGAGAAGGCCGGCGTGTTCGGCTGCGGCTACAACTCCGACATGACCGCCGACGCCCCCAAGGCCCACCTGACCGCTGCAATGTGGAACTGGGACGTGTACTACAAGACCGCCATCGAGACCGCGATGTCCTGTGAGTCTGCCGACCAGTTCGTCACCGCCATGGGCGGCCCCGCCTACTACGGCGGCCTGAACGAGGGTATGGTGGATGTGTCTCCCCTCAGCGAGAACTGCGCCGCCGGTACTCAGGACGCCATTGACCAGGTCAAGGCCCTGATCGGCTCCGGCGAGTGGGACGTGTTCTCCGGCGTGAAGCTGAATGTCACCGTCACCGATGGCAAGGCTACCGTGGAGAAGGTGGACGCTCCCCTGATGACCAACGACGGCACTGAGATCATGGCCGCCGGCGGTCCCTCCGTGGAGGACAGCGTCATCACCGGCAGCATGAACTATCTGGTGGAGGGCGTGAAGAACGCCTGATCCCAGGGCAGCGCTTGACTGAATGACCCGCAAGACCGGGCCGGCCTACCGGCCGGTCCGGTCTTGGTAGCTTATGAAAAAGCCCTCCTGCAAGGAGTTCCGTCGCCTGGAGGCGACGGAATAAAATTGGATCCCGTCATTTTCGGGGGCGTGTACCTCGAAAATGACACTTCTCACGAAAGATTCCCCGACAATTTCACAAGAAATCGAGGGGAATCTTTCGTGCAATCCATCTCGAAAAAGTGGCGCGGCCACTTTTTCGACAGTCTCGCAAGACCGGGCCGGCCCTACCGGCCGGTCCGGTCTTGGTCTTTGCTCCCTGGGCCGGAGAACAGCCGGTCCGGGGAGGAGAGACGATACAAAGAGTAATATAAGGGTAAAATATTACTATTAGAATGACGACCAGAGAGGGAGCGTGGTTCCATGGCGGCGGAATACGCCATTGAAATGCGGGGCATCACCAAGACCTTCGGCAGTGTGGTGGCCAATAAAGATGTAAATCTCACCCTGCGAAAGGGGGAGATCCTGGCTCTGCTTGGAGAAAACGGCTCGGGCAAGACAACACTGATGAATATGCTGTCCGGCATCTACCAGCCGGACAGCGGAGAGATCCTGGTGGACGGAGTGCCGGTCTCCATCCGGTCTCCCCAGGAGGCCAAGGCCCTGGGGATCGGCATGGTCCACCAGCACTTCAAGCTGGTGGATGTGTTCACCGCCGCCGACAACATCTGGATGGGCCGGGAGAAGCCGGGCTTTGCCCTGAACCGGGGCCGTTATGACGAGATCCGGGAGATGGCCCAGCGGTTCGGCTTTGACATCGATCCACGGAAAAAGGTGGCCAATATGGCCGTTTCGGAGAAGCAGACCCTGGAGATCATCAAGGTGCTGTACTACGGAGCCAAGGTCATCATCCTGGACGAGCCCACCGCGGTGCTCACCGTCCAGGAGATCGACAAGCTGTTCTCCGTGCTGCGGAGGATGAAGGAGGACGGACACTCCATCATCATCATCACCCACAAGCTCAACGAGGTGATGGACATCTCCGACCGGGTGGCCATCCTGCGCAAGGGCGAGTATATCACCACCGTCAACACCGCCGAGACCAACGAGCAGGCCCTCACCGAGTGGATGGTGGGCCGGAAGATCGATTTGAACATCGAGCGGCCTGTGGTGGAAAAGACCCGGCCCCTGCTGGAGATCCGGGACCTGACCATCAAAAACGACGAGGGCGCGGTGGCCATCGACAAGGTGAGCTTCTATATCCGGGGCGGCGAGATCCTGGGCGTGGCGGGCATCGCCGGCTGCGGCCAGAAGGAGTTGTGCGAGGCCATTGCTGGCCTGCGCCCCATCCAGTCCGGCCTGATGATCCACAAGGGGGACAACATCGTGGGCCTGCCCCCCAAGGCGATCCTGGAGAAGGGCATCTCCATGTCCTTCATCCCGGAGGACCGGCTGGGCATGGGTCTGGCTCCCTCCATGTCCATCACGGACAACATGATCCTGAAAAACTACGGGGAGACCAAGGGACCCTTCGTGGACCGGAAGGCCGGCCGGGCCGCCGCCCAGCAGGTGATCGAGCAGCTGGGGGTGGTCACCCCCTCCACCGAAACGCCGGTGCGCCGGCTGTCCGGCGGCAACGTGCAGAAGGTGCTGCTGGGCCGGGAGATCAAGGCGGGGCCCAACGTCATCGTCACCGCCTACCCTGTCCGGGGCTTGGACATCAACTCGTCCTACGCAATTTATAACATCCTCAACCAGCAGAAGAAGGACGGCGTGGGCATTCTGTTTGTAGGCGAGGATCTGGATGTGATGCTGGCCCTATGTGATAAGATCATGGTACTCTGTCATGGAAAGGTCATGGGCGTGGTCCACGCCCACAAGACCTCCAAGGAGGAACTAGGTCTTATGATGACTGGCGCCCTGGACCTGACCTATAAGTACGAGGACAAGCCCGCCGGTATCGCCCGGGACACCAACATCAGCGCCCAGGAGCTGCTGGAGTTGGAGCAGCAGGAGAGCGGCAGCCAGGAAGGAGAGGACTGACCATGCGTTTCCATATCGTAAAGCGGGACAGCTGTCCTTTCTGGAAGAAGCTGTGCCTCTACCTGGCCGCAGTGGCCGGCGCCCTGGTGCTGGGCGGGCTGCTGCTGCTGGTCATGGGGGTGGACCCCATCGCTTATTACCAGCGGATGTTCACCATGGGCATGGTGGGCAACAAGATCGCCTATAAAACCTTTGAGAACTATTTGAAGGTGTTCGTCCCCCTGGTGCTCACCTCGGTGGCCCTGTCTCTGGCCTTCAAAATGCGCTTCTGGAACATCGGCGGAGAGGGACAGTTTATCCTGGGCGCGGTGGCCGCCGCCGCCGTGGCCCTTAAGCTGAAGGACAGCCTGCCCCAGGGGATGGTCCTGTTCCTCATGTGTCTGGCGGGTATGGCCGCCGCCGGCCTGTACGGCGCCCTGGCTGCGGTGCTGAAGGTGAAGTTCGGCACCAATGAGACCCTGATGACCCTGATGTTCAACTATGTGGCCCTGTATTTCCTCATCTTCCTTGGGGAGACTCAGGCGGAGTGGAACTTCTTCCTGGACACCTCTTCCGCACGGCCAGTGTTTTTTAACTTCGGGAAGGAAGTGGCTTTCCCAAGAATTATGATTGGCAAGTTCGGACTGAATGTGTGTGTCTTGCTCACCCTGCTGATCGGGGCGCTGGTTTACTGCTATCTAAAGTACTCCAAGCACGGATATGAGATCGCTGTGGTGGGAGACAGCGCTGGGACTGCACATTATGCTGGGATGAAGGTGAACACCATCGTCCTGCGCACCGTGTTCCTTTCGGCCTGCCTCATCGGGCTGGCCGCCGCCTTCAAGGTGGGGACGGTGGGGATCCTCTCCACCTCCTTCACCGACGATGTGGGATGGACGGGGGTCATTGTGGCCTGGCTGGCCCAGCTGAATACGGGGATCATTTTTGTGGTATCTGCATTGATCTCCATGCTTCAGCATGGTTCCACCGTGGCTGCGGCCACCTTTGCACAGGTGGATTCCAGCTTCGCGGATATGCTTCAGGGGGCCATCTTGTTCCTGGTGCTGGCCGCTGATTTCTTCATCCGCTTTCAAGTTGTCCGCGCGCAGAAGGGGGGCAGTGTCAATGGAAATGGATAAGCTCGGGGTGGTCACCACCTTTATCCACAACATTGTGGTCTATAACATCCCTCTGCTCTATGGCACGGTGGGGGAGATCATGGTGGAGAAGTCCGGCAGCCTGAATCTGGGCGTGGAAGGCATCATGGCTGTGGGAGCCATCTTCGGCTATATCGCCGGCTGCTACGCCAACAGCCTGGGGATCGGGATCCTGACCGCCTTCCTGATGGGGGCCTTGTGCGGACTTCTGTTCGCCGCCCTCACCGTGTCCCTCCAGGCCAACCAGAACATCACCGGCCTGACCCTGACCACCTTCGGTTTGGGGGTGTACTTCTTCGTGGGCAACGGCGTCAAGGCCGTCAGCTGGCCGGTGATGAACGACTATGAGAACATCAAAAACGGCTTTGCGGACCTGGCCATTCCCGGCCTGTCCCAGATCCCGGTGCTGGGCCGGGGCCTGTTCGACCACAATATTCTGGTCTATCTCGGCATCGTCATCGCCCTGGTCATGTGGTGGTACCTCAGCCGCAGCGCCCCCGGTCTGCGCCTGCGGGCGGTGGGGGAGAACCCCGGCGCCGCCGACTCGGTGGGCGTGAACGTGAAGCGGTATAAGTATATCCACATCTGCGTGGGCTGCGGCATCATGGGCATCGGCGGCTACTATATGGGCCTGAATATGTCCGGCTCCTTCAACAGCAGCTGCTGGATCAACGGCTATGGCTGGATCGCGGTGGCCCTGGTCATCTTTGCCAACTGGAACCCCGCGCTGGCGGTGCTGGGCACCTTCGTGTTCGGCTTCTTCAACACTCTGCGGGTGTCGGGCTCCAGCCTGGCCGCCGCCTTCCCGGAGGGGCTGGGCTGGCTGGCCGCCGTCCCCACCCAGCTGTACCAGGCGCTCCCCTTCCTGATCACTGCCATCGTGCTGGTGGTCTCCTCCATCCGGCAGAAGGGCAGCGGCCAGCCCGCCGCCCTGGGCCTGAACTACTTCCGGGAGGAGCGGTGAGCCTCCCACCCTATACGCTCCAACGGCCCCCGTCCGCCTGTGCGGACGGGGGCGTTTTTTCCCCTGGAAACGGGGGAGGGGAGGAAATTCTACTTGTAATTCCGGGGGAAATAGACTACAATATAACCTGTATCAATACACTCAGCGGCAGAAAACCGCTGATTGCTGTGGTGATCTACCCTATCCTCAGCGAAAGGAAGGTAATGACTTATGAAACTGCAAAACGATCTGGGCGAGATCCGCATCAGCAGCGAGGTGTTCACCGCCGTGACCGGCTGTGCGGCCACCAACTGCTACGGCGTAAAGGGCATGGCGGTCCGCTCCAAGACCGACGGCCTGGTCCATCTCCTCAAGCGGGAGTCCATGGCGAAGGGCGTCAAGGTATATTACAACGAGGACGGGACCGTCTCCATCGAGCTGCATATTATTGTGGAGAACGGGGTCAACCTGGTGGCGGTCTGCCGCTCCATTATGAGCGAGGTCCGCTATGTGGTCAGCAAGACCACCGGGGTGGAAGTGAAATCGGTGGACGTCTGTGTGGACTCCATGCGGTTTTAAGGACATTTGTAGAAAGGAATTTGGGCCGATATGAGACAAACCATTGACGCGGCGGCCTTTCAGCAGATGGTCATTCACGCCGCCGCCGCCATTCGCGCGGAAAAACAGCGCATCAACGATCTGAACGTGTTCCCCGTCCCGGACGGCGACACAGGCACCAATATGAGCCTGTCCATCGGGGCTGCCGCCACGGAGATGAAGAAGCAGTCCTTCGACACCGTGGGCAAGGCCGCCCAGGCCACCGCCTCCGCACTGCTGCGGGGGGCCCGGGGCAACTCCGGCGTCATCCTGTCCCTGCTGTTCCGTGGCTTTGCCAAGGCCATCAAGGAGCGGGAGACGATGGACGGACGGGATCTGGCCATCGCCCTGGACTTCGGCGTGGCCGCCGCCTATAAGGCGGTGATGAAGCCCGCCGAGGGCACCATCCTCACCGTGTCCCGCCTGGCCGCCGCCCGGGCCGCCGGCGCTGCCCGGGAGGACAACTGCTTCGAGACGGTTCTGGAGGCCGCCATCCAGGAGGGCCAGCTGGCCCTGGCCGACACGGTGAACCAGAACCCGGTGCTGAAAAAGGCCGGCGTGGTGGACGCCGGCGGCGCGGGCTTCCTGCTGATCCTCCAGGGGATGCTCAACGAGCTGCGGGGCGAGGAGATGCCTGCGGAGGAGGAGCCTGCCCAGGCCGAGAAGGCCGATTTCGGGGCCATCCCCGCCGAGGACATCACCTTCGCCTTCGACACGGTGTTCATCGTGCGCAAGCCCTCCCCCCACGTGAACCTGGAGCCCTTCCGCACCTACCTCAACGGGATCGGGAACAGTTTGGTCATCGGCGAGGATGACGAGGCGTTCAAGGTCCATGTCCATACCAACATCCCGGGCGCGGCCCTCACCGAGGCGCAGAAGTATGGCACGCTGGAGCTGGCCAAGATCGAGAATATGCGCACCCAGGCCGAGGACCTGGCGGCCGGGAGACACGTCCAGAGCACTGACGATCTGGACGCGGTGGAGCAGGAGCTGGAGCGGGGCGCGGCCATGCCGGAGGAGCCGGTAAAGGCGGCACCGGAGAAGAAGTACGGCTATGTGGCTGTATGTGCCGGTGCAGGGCTGGAGGCCGTGTTCAAGGACCTGGGCGTGGACGGCGTGATCTCCGGCGGCCAGACCATGAACCCCTCCACCGAGGATATTTTGAGAGAGATCGACCGCACCCCGGCGGAGATCGTCTTTGTCCTGCCCAACAACAAGAACATCATCATGGCGGCGGAGCAGTGCGTCCGCCTGTGTGAGGACAAGAAGGTAGTGGTCCTGCCCTCCAAGACCGTTCCCCAGGGCATCGCCGCCATGATGGCGGTGGATCCTGAGATGGAGCAGGGCGAGCTGACCGAGATGATGACCGAGGCTCTGGGCCGGGTCCGCACCGCCGAGATCACATACGCGGCCCGGGACTCCGACTTCGGCGGCTTTGCCATCAAGGAGGGGGATTACCTGGCCCTGCTGGAGCACCAGCTCTTTGGCACTGACCGGGATCTGGACGGCCTGATGGACCGCCTGGCCAAGTCGGACGCACTTCAGGAGGCGGAGTTTATCTCCCTGTTTTATGGGGAGGACGTCACCGAGGAGCAGGCCGGGAAGGCGGCGGAGCGGTTTACTGCCGCCTGCCCCAATGCAGAGGTGAGCGTGATGCCCGGCGGACAGCCTGTTTATTACTATATGATCTCCGCAGAATAAGCGGAGCGGCAAACGGAGGCCCGGATGGGCCTCCGTTTTTGCGCTCTGACAGGCGGGGCTTGCCCTCCTGCTGTCCGGTTTTGCTGTGATTTGCCGGAGATGTTGTAGGGGCGGGTCTCAGCCCCGCCCGCCCTTCGTGGACCATGACGTCCGTAGGGCGCGACGACTCGGCGCGCCGTATCTTGCAGGGTTTCGCCCTGCGGGGCGACCTCCTTTGCCCACGGCGGCAAAGGAGGCAAAACGCCGCCGGGGGAGACTCACATCGCCGTCGGGAACAGGTTCCCTCCGGCTCCAGTTCGTTCTCCCCCGGACCCCCGGAATTTACGGGAGCCCAATTCCAGGGGGCGACTGGTCACTGTCAGGCGCGGGATGGACAACGACTGCCCCAGCATCCGCGACGCTGCCGCTGCTGGCCCGAAATCAAGATGGGCTGGTATGCTGGACCAAACAGGCGCGCCTGATTGCTCAGGGTCTAATCTCTGCGGATGTGAACTGGCGGGCGGGTCAGGGACCCGCCCCTACGGGGCAATTTCGGTCATGGGCGATACGATGGCCGCCGCAGCCATGAAACCGATTCTGTATCGCCGCACGCTATGAAAGGTCCTGAAATCGCCGTAGGGGCGGCCCTCAGTGGCCGCCCGTCCGCGGCAGAGGAACGCTTTTCCTGCCATCCCGTAGGGGAGGGGCTTGCCCCTCCCGCCGGTTTTCGGAATTTCTTCGGCCGACGCTGGGTTTTCGCCCTGCGGGGCGGCGCGCCGGGTCGTCGCGCCCTACGGACGTTATGGTCCACGAAGGACGGGCGGTTACATGGGTCCGCCCCTACGGCGTTTCAGGCAAATCACGGGTACAACAGGAGGGGCTGAGAGACTTTGGGAGAAGCCGGGGGAGAGGGGGAGAAAGCAAAACAGCCAGAGACCCGCGCACACCGCGCAGATCTCTGGCTGTTCCGGTTTTATTTGTGAAAATAAAGTGAACGGAAGCTCAGATGCCGGAGTTTTCCGTTTCCTCCTGCCGCTCCAGATATTCCTCCATGACCTTGAGGATCAGGTTGGAGACGCTGCGGCGCTCCCGCTCCGCCTGTCGCTCCAGCCGGGCTTTGAACTGACTGGTCACACGCAGACTTACTTGTGTATCGGTCTTCGCCATGAAGCATCCCCTTTCTTGCATAACATCATACAACATTGTTTTACGCATTTGTTGACAGTCTTTGTATTACTTTGATATACTAAACAAAAGCTATCATTGAGCAAAGGGGGAAGTTTTATGTATCTGACGGGAGGCATCCCGCCTCAGCCCATGGTCTACCGCTGCTCTGTGGATGAGGAGTGGCGGATCCAACTGCCTGTGGAGGTGCGGCAGGCTCTGAATGTGCGTCCCGAGCACCGGGTGGACCTGACAGTCAAGGGGAACAAGGTGGAGATGGCCCACGCCTGGCCCTGCTGCCAGCTGTGCGGGGGCGCGGAGAGGCTGCGCCGCCTCCGCCGGAGCGTCTTCCTGTGCGAGCCCTGCCTGAAGCAGCTCCGGGAACAGGAGCTGGACCGCCTGCCGCCCCTGCCGGAGGACGCGGGTCTGTGGGAGGGCTGAGGAGACTGGAAAAAAGATCACAAAACAGGTCTTTTTTCTTTGACAACGGGGAAAAATTGTGATATAGTTACCCAGCATGGATATGCACAGACGGCCCATCCGCTTCGTTGCGGGACACAGCCTGTCCAAATGGACGGGGCTTCACCCGCCCGCTACGCAGCCCTTTGGGCAGAATTTTTGAAAGGTGGAATTTCCCATGATCCGTAAGGACGAAAAGACGGCCGTGATCGAGGCCAACCGCACTCACCCCACTGACACCGGCTCCCCCGAGGTCCAGATTGCCATTCTGACCGCCCGCATCAACGAGCTGACCGAGCACCTGAAGGTCCACAAGCAGGACAACCACTCCCGCCGCGGCCTGCTGAAGATGGTCGGTAAGCGCCGCAAGATGCTGGACTATCTGATGGCCAAGGACATCGAGCGTTACCGTGCCATCATCGCCAAGCTGGGCATCCGTAAGTAAGGCGAAGCGCCCGAGCCGTCGTGAGCAGCGCGGATGGACTGGAGTGAGGGCGAGGACCCAAGAAGTTCCGATTTCTGGTCCGAGTCCGAGTCGGAGGGAAGCCGCGCGTCGCGTACAGGCGAGGCGTGATCACGATGTGACTCATAGGGCAGCGTTTTGGACGCTGCCCTATGTTCACATCTAAGAATCCCGTGGAATCTCTGAAGCGCCAGCGCTTTTTTAGCAGTTGAATATGGGCCCTCCTGCCTCTGCCTCCCCCTTGATGGGGGAGGCGGCCCGAAGGGCCGGAGGGGGTGATGCCCCCCTCAGTCAGCTTTCAGCTGCCAGCCCCCCGCGAGGGGGGAGCTGGAGAGGAGGACCTGTATTCAAGTGCTAAAAGGTGTTGTCCCGCTTCGGAAAACCAAATTTTCTAATAAGGAGGACAACCCATGTCAACCATCATCAAGCACAAGCAGTTCAACAACTTCAAGAGCTGGACCATGGATCTGTGCGGCCGCCCCCTGACCATCGAGGTGGGCAAGGTGGCCGAGCTGGCCAGCGCCAGCGCCATGGTCAAGTACGGCGACACCACCGTCATGGTGGCCGTCACTGTCTCCCCCCGTCCCCGGGACGGCATCGACTTCTTCCCCCTGTCTGTGGAATTTGAGGAGAAGCTGTACGCCGTGGGCCGCATCCCCGGCAGCTTCATGCGCCGCGAGGGCCGCCCCTCTCTGCCCGCCGTGCTGGCCAGCCGCCTGATCGACCGGCCCATGCGCCCCCTGTTCCCCTATGACTTCCGCAATGACGTGTGCATCCAGTGTACCGTGATGAGCGTGGACTACGACTGCTCCCCCGAGGTGGCCGCCATGATCGGCGCCTCCGCCTGTGTGAGCTACTCTGAGATCCCCTTCGCCGGCCCCATCGGCTGCCTGGAGGTGGGCTACTGCGACGGTGAGATCGTCCTCAACCCCAACCAGGAGCAGCGCAAGACCAGCCGCATGGATGTGACTGTGGCTGCCACCGCTGAGAAGGTGGTCATGATCGAGGCCGGCGCCGATGAGATCCCCGACGAGATCATGTATGCCGGTATCGTGAAGGCTCACGAGGAGATCAAGAAGCAGGTGGCCTTCATCAACCAGATCGTCGCCGAGATCGGCAAGCCCAAGATGGAGTACGACCACGCCCAGTTCAACCAGGAGCTGTTCGACAAGATTGTGGTCGACTTCATGGACGAGGCCAAGGCTGCCATGGATACCGATGACAAGAACGTCCGGGAGACCCGGTGGAACGCCATGATCGACCACTGGCACGAGAAGTATCTGGAGGAGTATCCGGATATGGACCAGTACCTGGAGGAGTTCACCTATAAGTTCCAGAAGAAGATCGTCAAGGCCTGGCTGCTGGAGGGCCACCGCGTGGACGGCCGCGCCAAGAACGAGATCCGTCCCCTGGCCGCCGAGGTTGGCGTGCTGCCCCGGGTCCACGGCTCCGGCCTGTTCACCCGCGGTCAGACCCAGGTGCTCAGCGTCTGCACCCTGAACACCCTGGCTGCCTGCCAGAAGCTGGACACCATCTGGGAAGAGGAAGAGAAGCGGTATATGCACCACTACAACTTCCCCCCCTACTCTGTGGGCGAGGCCCGCGCCCCCCGCTCCACCAACCGCCGGGAGTACGGCCACGGCGCCCTGGCTGAGCGCGCCCTGGTCCCCGTGCTGCCCTCTGTGGACGAGTTCCCCTATGCCATCCGCGTGGTCTCTGAGGTGCTGTCCTCCAACGGTTCTACCTCTCAGGGTTCCATCTGCGGCTCCACTCTGGCCCTCATGGATGCCGGTGTGCCCATCAAGGCCCCTGTGGCTGGCATTTCCTGCGGCCTGATCCAGGACGATGACGGCTCCTTCCAGACCTTCATCGACATCCAGGGCGTGGAGGACTTCCACGGCGAGATGGACTTCAAGGTGGCCGGCACCAAGGCCGGTATCACCGCCATCCAGATGGACCTGAAGAACGACGGCCTGACCCATGAGATCATCAAGGAGGCCCTGGAGATCACCAAGGACGCCCGGTATGCCATCCTGGACGAGGTCATGCTGCCCTGCATCTCCGCCCCCCGGACCGAGGTGAGCAAGTATGCTCCCAAGATGCTCACCATGAAGATCGACCCCGACAAGATCCGCGAGGTCATCGGCAAGGGCGGCTCCGTGATCCAGAAGATCACCGCCGAGTCCGGCGCGACGGTGGACATCGAGGACGACGGCACCATCCACATCGCCTCCCCCAACGCGGAGGCCTGCGACGCCGCCAAGAAGATGATCGACACCATCGTGTTCGTCCCCCAGGTGGGCGAGCTGTACTACGGCAAGGTGGTCCGCATCCTCCAGTTCGGCGCCTTCGTGGAGCTGGCCCCCGGCAAGGACGGCATGGTCCACATCTCCAAGCTGGCCGACCACCGTGTGGAGAAGGTGGAGGACGTGGTCAACATCGGCGACATGATCTGGGTCAAGGTCACCGAGATCGACGACAAGGGCCGCGTCAACCTGAGCTATAAGGACGCTGTCAAGGAGATCAAGGCCAAGAAGGCCGCCGGTGAGAGCGTCAAGTAAATACAAAGCCTGACCCCGCCCCGGCGGGGAACAGCGGGCCTCCGGCAAGTGTGCCGTGGGGGCCCGCTGTTTTATGTATGGGGAGGAGAGGAATCTGAAAATAGAATGGATGGGCAGGATGTTACAAAAATTTCATTGCATTTTCCGGTGCGATTGAGTATAATCAACCCAAGAGCGGAGATCAGGCGCCCTTGTGACGCCAATACACATTTTTGGAGGTAACACAGAATGAAAGAAGTCTATGTTGTCAACTGCTGCCGTACCGCCATCGGTTCCTTTGGCGGAAGCTTGAAGGACACCCCCGCCGCCGAGTTGGGTGCCGTTGTCATCAAGGAAGCTCTGAACCGCGCTGGTGTGAAGGCTGAGAATGTGGATGAGGTCATGTTTGGCTGCATCCTGACCGCTGGCCTGGGCCAGAATCCCGCCCGCCAGGCCGCTCTGAAGGCCGGTGTGCCCATCAGCGTGCCCGCCTACACCGTGGGCATGGTGTGCGGCTCCGGCATGAAGTCCGTCATCGAGGGCGCCCGCGCCATCCTCACCGGCGACGCCAACATCGTGGTGGCCGGCGGCACCGAGAATATGTCCGCCGCCCCCTATGCCATCCCTGCCGCCCGCTGGGGCGCCCGCATGGGTGACAACAAGATGGTGGACACCATGATCAAGGACGGCCTGTGGGACGCTTATAACAACTACCACATGGGCACCACCGCCGAGAATATCTGCGACGTGTGGGGCATCACCCGCGAGGAGCTGGACGAGTTTGCCGCCTCTTCCCAGAACAAGGCTGAGGCCGCTCTGAACTCCGGCCGCTTCAACGACGAGATCGTCCCCGTGATGATCAAGAAGAAGAAGGAGATGGTGGAGTTCAAGGTGGACGAGTTCCCCCGCGCCGGCGTGACCGCCGAGGGCATCTCCAAGCTGCGCGGCGCCTTCCCCGTAGGCCCCGAGGGCGTTGAGGAGGCCATCGAGCACACCTTCCCCGTCACTCAGGCTCATGAGGCCGACACCAAGAAGCACGTCCAGCGCGTCACCGCCGCCAACGCCTCCGGCATCAACGACGGCGCTGCCGCCATCATCCTGGCCTCCGGCGAGGCCGTGGAGAAGTACGGCCTGAAGCCCATGGCCAAGCTGGTCAGCTGGGGCCAGGGCGGCGTGGATCCCAAGATCATGGGCGTGGGTCCCGTGCCCGCCTCTCGTCAGGCCATGGAGAAGGCCGGCCTGAAGATCGAGGACATGGACCTGGTTGAGGCCAACGAGGCCTTTGCCGCCCAGTCCATCGCCGTGGCCCGTGAGCTGGGCTTCGACATGAGCAAGGTCAACGTCAACGGCGGCGCCATTGCCTTGGGTCATCCCGTGGGCGCTTCCGGCGCGCGCATCATCGTCACCCTGCTCCACGAGATGGCCAAGCGCCCCGAGGCCAAGAAGGGTCTGGCCACCCTGTGCATCGGCGGCGGCATGGGCGTTGCCACCATCTTTGAGAAGTGCTGAACCTGATTTGCTGAATCGGTTCCCGCCCCCTGCGGTAACGCAGGGGGCGGGTTTTTCTGTCCCCTGCGGGCTTGTTCTGGGAGTTGTCCACAGAATGGGACGAAATTGTGGAAAACATTTGAGCCTGTCCTTCTAAGCCGCTCCGCCGCCGCATACAGTGGGGGAGAGGCACACAGGATAAGGAGGGACCGGCATGAGGGAGAGACGGCGGAGACGGGACAGGCTCCGGGTGGTCCGGCGGGGCGTGGGACTGGGTCTGGCACTGGTGACCGTATGGGGCGTGGGGCTGACGGCGGACCTGTCCGGCGTGGGGGAGGCGGTGCGGGCGTGGTCCGCCGACTCCCAGGCGGTGGTGGGCTTGCTGGCGGAGCAGCTGGGGCAGGTCCCGGAGGAGACCGCCCTGGCGGGGATGGACGGTCTGGGACGGCTGATGGTGGAGCAGTCTGCCCTGCTGTCCGCCGGGCTGGGGGCGGTGGATGCCCTCCGACAGGAGCGGGAGGCAGATCAGATGCCTCCCCCTGCGGAGGAGCTTCCGGAGGTGGAGGACGACGATGACCAGATGGTCCCACAGCTCCAGCCGCCGGCGGAGCCGGACGACGTCCGGGAGATGACCGGCGTGGGCCGGGAGGGTGGACAGTATTTCAGCCGGAACGGGGTCTATCTGTACGACCGGACCAATAAGGGGCTGGACCCCTCGGTGTTTGACGCGGGGGCGGTCCACTTCGGCCTGGGGGAGGGGCCCCAGATCCTGATCCTGCACAGCCACGGCAGTGAGGCATACTCCCAAAAC
>CABIYX010000002.1:15569-23344 GCA_902363045.1 Clostridiales bacterium | reverse complement strand
GGGCAGCGACGGCTCTATCTATAAGCTGGTCACCCAGGAGAATGGGAAAAAGACCGCCCAGGTCATGCTGGTGGTGGGTACCGACGGCGGCGGAGCGCAGCATCCGTACTGGATCGACAATCTGGCCCTGGCCGTCCGGTTCCAGGAGGAGTTGATCTCCGACTATGTGAGCCTGGCCCGGCCCATCGTACTGCGCAACAGCAGCTATAACCAACAGCTCTCCCCAGGCTATCTGCTGGTGGAGGTGGGGGGCCACGGGAACACCCTCACCGAGGCGGTGGACGGGGCCCGCCTCTTTGCCCAGAGCGTCAGCCAGGTGCTGAACACCATGTGGGTCACATAATGCAGAAAAGTGACAGGTCCCGGGACGCCGCTCCAAAGCGCCCGGAACCTGTCACTGAAAAAGAGGATTAAAATGAAACGAACTTGTCTCTTGCAGGATTCATCCTATCAAAGAGTTATTACAAAAGAGACGAAAAAGTATTACATAACCTTTAAATTTTCCCGGGACTGGACTGATATTCCGCCGGAGGCTGGAGGGGAGCGCCCTTGACGGGGAGGAGAAAACCGGGTAAACTGAGAAACGATCCAACCAGCGCCCACCCCCTATCCCTCGGGACAGGGGGCATTGGTGCTTTTTGATTTCCATATCATGGGATATATTGGTACGAGGAGTGATATTTGATGGAGATACTCCGCTCTGTTTTGAGAGAGCTGCCGGAATTTCAACAGCTGCTGGCAGCGTTGGACGGCGGACAGTCCCCGGTGGCGGTGTCCGGACTGGCGGCGGTCCACCGGGCCCACTTCGCCGCCTGCCTGGGGCAGGAGAGCGGCCGCCCGGTGGTGATGGTGTGCGCCGACGAGGGGGAGGCGGAGCGGATGGCCCGGGACCTGTCCTTCCTCACAGGCGGGGAGGTCCCTGTGCTGGCCGCCCGATCCTTTCTGTTCCATAACATCGCCACGGTCTCCCGACAGTGGGAGCACCGGCGTCTCCGCCTCCTCTACCGTCTGACCCGGGGGGAGATCCCCTGTCTGGTGGCCACTGTGGAGGCCCTGCTCCAGCGCACCCTCCCGCCGGAGGCGCTGGAGCGCGCCTGCGCGGTTTTGGAGGTGGGACAGACCGCTGATCTGGAGGAGCTGACCGCCCACCTGACGCAGGCGGGCTATGTCCGCTGCGAGCAGGTGGAGGGGCCGGGCCAGTTTGCCCTCCGGGGCGGCATCCTGGATGTGTACTCCCCAGCTATGGAGGCCCCGGTGCGGGCTGAGTTTTTCGGGGATGAGGTGGACGCTCTGGGGATCTTTGATCCGGGGACCCAGCGGCGGACGGCCAATGTGGAGAAGGCCGTGCTGCTCCCTGCGGCGGAGACCCTGCTCCATCTGGCCCCCGGCGGCCTGGCCGGCCTGTTGAAGCAGCTGGACCGGCGCTCCGCCGCCGCCGTCCAGGACGGCCTGGAGGAACTGGCGGCCACCCTCCGGCAGGACCGGGAGGCCCTGGAGGAGGGGCGCTCCTTCCCGGTGGCCGACCGGTATCTTCCCCTAATCTATCCGGAGCTTGCCACCGCAGTGGACTATCTCCCCTATGACGCCTGCGTCCTCTTCTCGGAGAGCAGCCGGGTGGGGGAACGGGCCAAGACCTGGCAGTGGCAGCTGGAGGAGGACGTCAAGACCCTGCTGGAGCGGGGAGAGCTGGATGGGACCTGCGGGGCGCTGTCCCGCTCCTATGAGCAGCTGTGCCGCAGGCTGGAGGACTTCCCCTTCGCCTATCTGGACTCCTTCGCCCTGTCCGCTTATCCGGCGGCCCCCCGGTGTGTGCTGTCCCTGATGGCCAAGCAGCTGCCCTCCTTCGGGGCCAGCCTGGAGACCGCGGTGCAGGACCTGAGCCACTACCAGAGCGCCGGATTTTCCGTCCTGGTGCTGGTGTCCAGCGAGCAGCGGGCCCTGAACCTCCAGACCCTCCTCCGGGAGCAGAAGGTGAAGTCCGGGGTGGACTTCACCCTAAAAGCCCTGCCGCGGCCGGGACAGATCCTCCTCACTGTGGGCGGGCTGTCCGGGGGGATGGAGTATCCCGGGCTGAAGCTGGCGGTCATCACCGAGGGCCAGTCCGGCGGAGCCAAGAAGCGCCCCCGCCCGGTCAAAAAGGAGGCCACCAACCGGCAGAAGCTGAAGTCCTATGCGGATCTGTCCCCCGGGGATCTGGTGGTCCACGAGCACCACGGGGTAGGCCGGTATGTGGGCATGGTGAAGATGCCTGCCGACGGTATCGAGAAGGACTATGTGAAGATCGCCTACGCCGGGACGGACGTGCTGTATGTCCCCGCCACCCAGCTGGACCTGGTCTCCAAGTATATCGGGGGAGGAGAAGACGCCCAGGAGACGAAGAAGCTGTCCAAGCTGGGAGGCACGGACTGGGAGCGGGCCAAGACCAAGGCAAAGAAGGCGGTGGCCGACCTGGCCAAGGGGCTGATCCAGCTGTACGCCCAGCGCCAGCGCCAGCCCGGCTTTGCCTTCTCTCCGGACTCCCCGTGGCAGCGGGAGTTTGAGGAGCAGTTCGAGTACTCCGAGACCGATGACCAGCTGCGGTGCATTGGGGAGATCAAGCGGGACATGGAGCGCCCTGTGCCCATGGACCGGCTGCTGTGCGGCGACGTGGGTTACGGAAAGACGGAGGTGGCCTTCCGGGCCATGATGAAGTGCGTGCTGGACGGTAAGCAGGCCGCCATCCTGGTGCCCACCACCGTCCTGGCCCGGCAGCACTATCTCACCGCCCTGCGCCGTTTTGCCAAGTATCCGGTGAACATCGACGTAGTTTCCCGCTTCCGCACTCCCGCCCAGATGAAGGAGACCCTGCGCCGGGTGGAGGAGGGGCGGGTGGACATCCTCATTGGCACGCACCGGCTGTTCAACAAGGATGTGCGCTTCAAGGACCTGGGACTGCTGGTGGTGGACGAGGAGCAGCGCTTCGGCGTCCAGCATAAGGAGAAGCTGAAGGAGCGCTTTGCCCAGGTGGACGTGCTCACCCTGTCCGCCACCCCCATCCCCCGCACCCTGAACATGGCCATGTCGGGCATCCGGGATATGTCCACCCTGGAGGAGCCGCCCGCCGACCGCCTGCCGGTGCAGACCTATGTGCTGGAGCACAACTGGCCGGTGCTGGCCGACGCCATGCGCCGGGAGCTGGAGCGGGGCGGACAGGTGTACTACCTCCACAACCGGGTGGAGACCATCGACCGCACCGCCGCCCGCATCGGACAGCTGCTGGGGGAGGACGCGGCGGTGGGGGTGGCCCACGGCAAGATGAGCCAGGAGGCCATTGACGATGTGATGAGCCGCATGACCGACGGGGAGCTGAACGTGCTGGTGTGCACCACCATCATCGAGACGGGCATCGACCTGCCCAACGCCAACACCCTCATCATCGAGGACGCCGACCACTTGGGTCTGGCCCAGCTCCACCAGATCCGGGGCCGGGTAGGAAGATCCAATCGCCGGGCCTTCGCCTATCTCACCTACCGCCGGGGGAAGGTACTTACCGAGGTGGCCGCCAAGCGCCTGTCGGCCATCCGGGAGTTCGCGGAGTTCGGCTCCGGCTTCAAGATCGCCATGCGGGACCTGGAGATCCGGGGAGCGGGCAACGTGCTGGGCCCGGAGCAGAGCGGCTTTATGCTGTCGGTGGGCTATGATATGTATTTGAAGCTGCTGGAGGAGGCGGTGCTCACCCAGCAGGGCCAGCCAGTCCCCAAGCGCACCGAGTGCGCCGCCGATCTGGCGGTGGCCGCCTCCATCCCAGACCGGTATGTCCCCGCGCCGGAGCAGCGGATGGACCTGTACCGGCGCATCGCCGCTATCCGCAGTGAGGAGGAGGCGGACGACCTGGTGGATGAGCTCATCGACCGCTATGGCGAGCCGCCCCGGACGGTGAACAACCTGATCTCTGTGGCCCTGCTCCGGGCCGCGGCGGCGGAGGCGGACATCACTGACATCGCGCAGAAAAACGGACAGCTGATCTTTACCCTGGAGCAGTTCCGGCTGGAGCCCTTCTCCCTGCTGTGTGATAGGGAGCGCTACCGGAACCGTCTGCTCCTGATTCCGGGGGATGTGCCTCGGTTCACCCTCCGCCTGCGGAAGGGGGATGACCCGCTCCGCTGTGCCCAAAGTCTGGTGGAGGACTATGCCCGGGTCTGCGGAGAGGCGGAGTGAGAAAAATTTTCCACAATTTCGGGGCGGCGTGTGGAAAAGCGCCGCCCCTCGGATCAGAGGAGGCTGTGTCCATGGATCACAAGGACTATATGCGCCGGGCGCTGGAGCTGGCCGCCCAGGCCGGGGCGGAGGGCGATGTGCCCGTGGGCTGCGTCATCGTCCGGGACGGGGAGATCGTGGGGGAGGGGCGCAACCGCCGGGAGGAGAACGGCGACGCCACCGCCCACGCAGAGCTGGAGGCCATCCGGGACGCCTGCCGCCGCCTGGGCAGCTGGCGGCTCCACCGGTGTACCATGTACGTCACCCTGGAGCCATGCCCCATGTGCGCCGGAGGGATCATCAACGCCCGGGTGGACACGGTGCGCTATGGGACCCGGGATGAAAAGGCGGGGGCGTGCGGCTCAGTGCTCAACCTGTTTGAGGAGCGCTTCAACCACCATCCCCGGCTCTACCGCGGCCCGCTGGAGAGCGAGTGCCAGGAGATCCTCCAGGGATTTTTTCAGGGCCTGCGGGAGAATGGGGGAGAAAATGTTTAATTCTTTTGTAACAACTTACGCTGGTTTTATTCACAAAAACAGGGTATCCTAAAGATGCAAGGCAAGAGCACAACTCTTTTTCATCTGAATCCTCCATCCTTTTTAGAACGCAGCCGTTAGATCCGGCTGCGTTCTCCTTTGTCTGGGAAAGGGCAAAAAAAGTGCGCCCCTGAGGGGCGCATGGAGGCTCAGGCCGCCAGATCGAAGATCAGGCGGACGGTGAGGAGGGCCAGGACCACGAAGAACATAGGGCGAATGACCTTGGCTCCGCCCCGCAGGGCCAGCCCGGAGCCCACATATCCCCCAGCCAGACCGCACAGGGCGGCAGGGATGCCTACGGCCCAGACCACCTCGCCCGCCAGGGCAAAGGTGACCAGGGAGGCGGCGTTGGAGGCGGCGTTGGCCGCCTTGGTGTTGCCGGAGGCGGTAAGCAGATCGAACTTGCAGAGGCTGGTATAGGCCAGCATGAGGAAGGTGCCCGCTCCGGGACCGAAAAATCCATCGTAGCACCCAATCGCCAGGCCGATGCCCAGGGAGAGCAGGGAGAGGCGGAGGGGAGAGAACTGGCCGGAGCGGTCCTCCGTCCCGAAGTCCCGCTTCAAAAGGAGAAATACGGCCATCACCGGGACAATGACCAGCATGATGTAATAGAGGAAGCGATCCGGCAGGATGAGGTTCAGCTGTGCGCCCGCCCAGGCCCCAACCAGGGCCCCGGCCGCGCCCCAGGCGGCGCTGGGCATCCGGATCTCCCCCCGGCGCCAGAAGCGGTAGGCGGAGAGCAGGGTGCCCCATACGTTGCCGCATTTGTTGGTGGCGGAGGCCGCATGGGGGTCCAGTCCGGCCAGCAGATAGGCGGGGAGGGTGATCAGCCCGCCGCCGCCGGCCACCGCGTCCACGATGCCCCCCAGGAATACCAGGGGACACACAATCAGCAGGATGTGCAGCAGATCATTCCATTCCATTGATAACGCCCTCCTATTTGTGCGGGAGCAGATAAAATGCGTCCGGCAGGCCGGACGCGGACAGGAAATGTGGTGAGTTTTATTATTCTATCATACCAGAGGTGGAAAAGCTACCCGCTATTTCCACAAAATCCGGCGGAAACTCTCGTGGAACTCTTCGGCTCAAAAGCCTTGACGGTGTCCGGTGGGTTGCGTAAAATAAAAAGGAATGAATTTGCACAGGATCTGCAACGATAAGATAAGGAGTGAGGGCATGGCCAGACAGGGGTTCGATAACGACCAGTATCTGAAGCTCCAGTCCCAGCACATTCGGGAGCGTATCGCCCAGTTCGGGGGCAAGCTGTACCTGGAATTTGGAGGCAAGCTGTTTGATGATTTCCACGCCAGCCGGGTGCTGCCCGGGTTTGAGCCGGACAGCAAGATCCGGATGCTGGCACAGATGAAGGACAGCGCGGAGGTCATCATCGCCATCAATGCCGCCGACATTGAGAAGAACAAGGTGCGGGGGGACCTGGGCATCACATACGACAGCGACGTTCTCCGCCTCATCGACGCGTTTCGCTCCATGGAGCTGTATGTGGGCAGCGTGGTGGTCACCCAGTATTCCGGACAGCCCGCCGCCGACGCCTTCCAGACCCGGCTGGAGCAGCTGGGGATCCGGGTGTACCGCCACTATCCCATCGCGGGCTATCCTCACAACATCGCCCATATCGTCTCGGACGAGGGATTTGGCAGAAACCAGTATATCGAGACCAGCCGCCCTCTGGTGGTGGTCACCGCCCCCGGCCCCGGCAGCGGCAAAATGGCCACCTGCCTCAGCCAGCTCTACCACGAGCACAAGCGGGGCATCACCGCCGGCTATGCCAAGTTTGAGACCTTCCCCATCTGGAATCTGCCCCTGAAGCACCCGGTGAACCTGGCCTATGAGGCGGCCACCGCCGACCTGGATGACGTGAATATGATCGATCCCTTCCATCTCCAGGCCTACGGCGAGACCACGGTGAACTACAACCGGGATGTGGAGGTGTTCCCCGTTCTGGCGGCCATGTTTGAGCGGATCACCGGCGTCTGCCCCTATAAGTCCCCCACAGACATGGGGGTGAATATGGCGGGCAAGTGCATCTATGACGATGAGGCGGTGCAGGCCGCCGCCCGGCAGGAGATCATCCGCCGCTACTACGACGCCCTGTGTGAGCGCCGCCAGGGGAGAGGCTCCGACCATACGGTGTACAAGCTGGAACTGCTGATGCAGCAGGCGGGGGTCACCCCGGACATCCGGCCCGTGGTGGCCGCGGCCAACGAGGCCGCCCAGCGCACCGGCGAGCCCGCCATGGCCAT
The DNA here is from genome assembly GCA_902363045.1 of Clostridiales bacterium. Lineage (GTDB taxonomy): Bacteria > Bacillota > Clostridia > Oscillospirales > Oscillospiraceae > Lawsonibacter. The sequence continues at coordinate 16,311 of CABIYX010000002.1, read as the reverse complement.
CCAGCTCCCGGATGGAGAGCTGGTCATCGGTAAGACCTCTGAGCTGATGGGCTGCTCCGCCGCCGCCCTGCTCAACGCGCTGAAAGCCCTGTCCGGCGCGGGGGGACACGGTGTCCACCTGATCAAGCAGTCGGCCATTGAGCCCATCCAGACTGTCAAGGTGAAGTATCTGGGCTCCAATAACCCCCGGCTCCACAGCGATGAGGTGCTGGTGGCCCTGGCCGCCTCCGCCAATCTGGACGCCAAGGCTCTGGCCGCCCTGCGGTCCCTGGCCGCGCTGAACGGCTGTCAGGCCCACTGCTCTGTCATCCTCTCGCCTCCGGATGAGAGCACCTATAAAAAGCTGGGCCTTCAGCTCACCTGTGAGCCCCAGTACCAGACCAACAATTTGTACCACCGATAAGCGGCAATTTTATCAAAAGCACCACGACGCGCCCCTGGAGAAACGATTTCTTCCCCAGGGGCGCGTTTTTTGATGCAGGGGCGGATGAGCGAAAAAGCCTTGGTGATGAGGGCGGTCCATTTCCGTCGTAGGGGCGCACAGCGTGCGCCCGTCTTCCGTGGACCATGACGCCCGTAGGGCGCGGCGACTCGGCGCGCCGCCTTACAAGGTTTCACCCTTTTGGGCGAGTTCCTTTTTCCGCGGCGAAAAAGGAACCAAAACGCCGCCGGGGGAGACTCACATCGCCGTCAGGAACAGGTTCCCTCCGGCTCCAGCTCGTTCTCCCCCGGACCCCCGGAA
>CABIYX010000002.1:5506-15279 GCA_902363045.1 Clostridiales bacterium | reverse complement strand
CCCGCCGTATCTTGGGAATGGCCGTGGTTCGCCGTAGGGGCGCACAGCGTGCGCCCGCCTTCCGTGGACCATGACGCCCGTAGGGCGCGACGACTCGGCGCGCCGCCTCTCGGACCGTTCCGCAGAGGCGGCACAAGGCGGACTGGATCAGGGGATGATGATAAGGTGCTCGCTGGGTGGCAGTTCCAGCTCGCTGTGATAGGCAGATTCCACACAGGCGTCCAGATCCCAGGCATCCAGAAAGACCTGGTCAATGGCGGACAGGCTGCTCCCGTTTTCGCAGGCAGGCAGCGGCACAGAAACGGCCTGGCCGGATGGGTCGTACTGCACCGTCTCCATGACAGACGGTACGCCGTCGATCAGCGCGGTGGAAGATCCGGCGGTCAACTCCAGTGTGGTCCCGCGGTATACGGCAGTCAGAGAGCGCGAGACCGGGTCCCAGGAGAAGTCCGCTCCCAGCCCGCGGCAAAGAGAGGCCGCATCGGCGATGTAGGAGCGAGCTGTCCCGTGAAAAGGCTCCGGTATGATCTCAGTCCGGAAGGGGTACAGGCGGGCGTCCAGCTGGGCGGGGCGGGGAGCGGAGCCGTCTGTGGGAAATTCGGTATACCCATAGATCACAGACGCCACCTGTGAGAGGTCCAGCACAGTGCGGAACTGCTGTCCGCCGCTGGGGCTGAGCAGCTGTGCCCGGGTCAGAACGCTCCCATCTTTCATGCGCAGAAAGAGCGGAACGGTGTAGGTTTGGGGGCGTGTGTGTGCCGGAAGCCCCTCGACCTGGAGTTCCAGAGAGTAGGAGGTGGCGGAGAGGGTGAATTCCTTGAGAATGGCCTGCTGTCCGGTGATGGTATCGATGGTCACCGGCTCGTTTGGGGTGAGATGGATGGGTTCCAGCATGGTGTCCAGAGGGATGGACACGGCGTGATCCTCTCCCATGAAGTCCAGCCAAAGCAGGAGCGGACGGTCCTGTTTGCCCATGAAACCGTCGAAATTCAAATCGACCTGCCAGGTGCGGCTGGCGTCCGTCCGGGCGGGCAGCTCCTGGACGCCCATGCTGTGGGCGGTGATTTGGGCGGTATCAGAGGAGCCGGGGGAGGCGAGGGCCCAGCAAATGGTGTGGGGGCTGGCGATGCGCAGGTGCTCCAGCTCTGAGGCGGCCTGCTGATTCAGCGCCTCCACCGTCATCAGAATATAGAGGTTTTGGCCATCATACAGGCTGTTGTCCACCGTCAGGCGATAGCCCTCATGTTCCGCGCTGGGGATGGTTGTCTGGACATAGGGCTCCAAGCTGCCGGTATCCCCCTGGAAAAACAGGTCCAGCACCCCCGCCTGATAGGCGGCGGCAAAGGCTGCGCCGGTCATCAGGATCGCGGCGGCTGCGGCCGCGGCGGCGGTTTTCCACCTCCGTCCTGGGCGGCGGGGGGGCGATCCGGCCGTTTTCCCCTCCAGCACACTTATGATCCTTGCCTCGGCCTCGGGGGGGAGCGTGACCTGGTCCATGGCCCGATTAAACTCCTGTTTCATGGTATCCCTCCTGTTCCAGCTGTTCCTTCAGCTTTTTCCGGGCCCGATGGAGCCGGGAGGTAACGGTGCTCTGGCTCACCCGGAGCATCCCGGCGATCTCCCCGGTGGAGTACCCCTCGTAGTAGAAGAGATATATGACCGCCCGGTCCGTGGGCTTCAGCTTCCGGACGGCCTGGGCCACCGCCTCCACCCGGGGCGGGAGGACAGCTATGGCCTGGGCCTCCTCCAGGGGGACGGCGGCCCGGCGTTTCAGCCGCCGCCACAGGTCACGGCACTGGTTGGCGGTCACCTGGAGCAGCCACGCCTTTTCCTTTCCTGCCTCCAGCTCCGGCTGGGTCTCCAGATATTTGAGAAATACCGTTTGAGTCACATCCTCCGCGTCTGCAGGGGAGCCGGTAAAGGACAGGGCAAGGCGGTAGACCGGGTCCTTGTACCGGTGGAACAGGGCGGTCACATCCTCCATCCCGGCGGCCTCCTTTCTGTTTTCGTTCTTTGAGCGCTCTGCTGATAAAACGCTGTTTCAGAGCGAATTGTCACGGGGAACAGGGATTTTTGTGTGGGGTGCGTCACAGTCCCCGCGTCCCCGTAGGAGAGGGGCTTGCCCCTTCCGTTGTCCGGTTTTGCTGTGTTCTGCCTGAGACGTTGCAGGGGCGGGGCTCCTGACCCGCCCGCCCTCCGTGGACCATGACGCCCGTAGGGCGCGACGACTCGGCGCGCCGCCGCAGAGGGTTTCGCCCTGTGAGGCGAGTTTCTTTCACGGTTCCGACCAGCCGTGGCAGAGGGTGCGGGATCGGGGGTGCGCCGGACGAGGCCGTTCCGAAGACCGGCGGGAGGGGCAAGCCCCTCCCCTACGGGACAACAAGGAAAACGTCCCAAACAGGGGACGGGCGGCCCCATGTGGCCGCCCGCTGTTCCCTCATCCGCTTCATGGGAGAAGAATCATCCGTTCTCCTCGGGCGTGGGAGCCATGGACCGGGAGAGCTGCCACAGCCGGAGCAGGATGTAGGCACGGGCGCAGAAGCCGGCGGCGGCCGCCGCCAGCGTCAGCCAGGGGGCCCGGAGCAGCAGGTCCTGGAAGTAGAAGAGGGTGGTCAGCAGGACAGCCGCGGTCCGGGCGGAGCGCAGCTGCCGGGGGAGGGGCGCGCCGGGGAGCAGGGCCTCCGCCAGACCGGCCAGATCGGTGAACAGCTGAAAGTCGGCGTACATCCGGACCAGAGCGGCCAGAAGGGAGAGCGCGCCGGGGATATGAGGGGAGAGGCCGGGGAAAAACTGCTGAAGGGACCAGAGCCCCAGGGCCAGCCAGAAGGGGCCCAGCAGGCCCAGACTGGGCCGGTCGGCGGCCAGAGACCGGGTCCCGCGGGCCACCAGCCAGAAGCCGATACAGTTGGGGAGCAAGGGGAGCGTGAAGGAGAAGCCAAAGCGGAAATTCAGGTCAAAGTCCAGAAACAGGAGCAGTGTGCCCCAGAAAATGGACCGGAGGGCGGAAAAGCGGATGTGCTGACGGGTCATGGAAGGACCTCCTCTCGCTCCGGAGCGAGGGAGAAGCTCCCGCCGTCCGGCGTGGTGTACCGGGGGGTGAGGGGGACGGAGAAGGTCTCCCCCTGGGCGTTGGTCACACAGGCGGTAAAGCCGTCCGGGGCGGTGTACTGGCGCAGATCCCCCGTCCAGCAGTCGCGCCAGCCGCTGCCGCCGCCGCCCCCCTCATGGAACGTGATCTGTTCGCCGGCCTCCAGGGTATGAAATTCATACCACTGGTGGAAGGAGGCGCGGTTTTCCACGGCGGTCTCAGGCAGTGCTTGCGCGTTTGCATGATCATAGGTCGTGTGAATGTCCACAATGTCCGGGTCATTCCAGTATGGGACGATGTCCACCATGTAGGAGCGCTGCTGGCCGCAGGTGTTCTCCCGGGTGACCACCATCCCACTGTATAGGGCGGAAAAGCCGGGGAGACGGGGCATGGGGGCGGGGGAGAGGGCGTCATCCTCCTCCGTCTCCCCAATCGTGAAGGGGAAGGAGGACGGATCATGGAGGGTGCGGAGCCGCTCGCGGCCCAGGAAGCCGTCCCCGGTCTCCAGAATCTGGGCGGCGGATACCTCCAGACGCAGGCTGTCGGCCTCGCCGCTCCAGGTGACCGGGCCGCAGAGCGGAAGCTGCATATCATAAAAGCCGTTCTCCAGAAGGCCCTCCGTCTCCGCCAGCTTCTCCACTGTCCAGTACGGCCCGTCTGGCAGGAGGCGCACCGTGTGGCACAGGTACTCCACCGGCCAGGGGGCGCCATCCTCCCGGGGGTAGACGTCCCCCGCCTGCATCTCCTGATCCCGGAACCAGAACACCTGACACAGATAGCCAACGCCGCCGTCGGAGACCAGCCCCCGGAACACCGGGCCGGACCGCCACCAGCGGTGGAGCTGCTCCGGATGCTCCTCCGACAGGCGCAGGGCCTCCCGGTACTGCTCCAGCGCCTGGGGCAGCTCCTCCTCCGGGACAGTCATCCCCCGGCACAGAAGGGCCAGGGCGGGCTGGTGGAGGCGGTGGAGCATGGCTTTGCCATAGGCGTCCAGGGCACCGGCCACGGTGGCGGCCCGGCTGCGCTCCGCCGTGGCCAGGATACCGGGGACGCCGTTGCTCTGGGGAGAGACGGTGACCGGATCGGTCTCTCTGCCCGGAGCGGGGGCTCCCACAGCCAGGGCCATGACCAGCGCCGCTCCCATACAGCCGGACACCAGGGCCATTCCCCGGGGAAAGCGCTTGAAGCGGGCGATGGCCTGGATGCGGGCCTGAATGGCCCGGGCCCCGTTGGCCATGGCGGTGGTCCCGGGGACGCGCACCGCCCGGCTGTCCGCCATGGACAGGAGGACCCGGCCGTAATCCCGGCGGTCCTCCCCCTCCAGACGCTCCAGCACCCGCTGGTCGCACAGGGCCTCCCGGTCGTTGTCCACCTTGTCAAAGACCAGCCACAGAAGGGGATCGCACCAGTGGAGGCAGCGGAGGGCGGCGGTGAGCCACCCGGCCCAAAGGTCCCGGTGCTTCAGGTGGAGCAGCTCATGGAGGATGACCTTTTCGTCCGGCGACCAGCCCATAGGCAGGACCAGAGTGGGAACGAAAAATCCTGTCAGGAAGGGGCTTCGCTCCCAGCGGCACTCCACCACCCGCCGGGGGCGGGGCAGCTGATACCGCTGAGCCGCGGCGTCGATGGCCGCCCGCCGGGGGCCCTCCACCGGGACGCCTTGGGAGACCCGGTGGGACAGGCGCAGAGCGCACCCCAGGTACCACAGGGCCAGGCCCAGCGCCCCGGCCAGATAGAGGAGGAACAGCCAGTCGGTGAGGGAGCGGGGGGCCTCCGCCGGAAGAATGGGAAAGGGGGTCCGGGGGAGGGAGACCGCCCAGGGGGAGCTGTACGCGGAGTCCAGCGTCAGCTCCGCCCCCGCCCGGACCGCCTCCAGCCAGGGCCACACATCCAGGACGGTGGACCGGCCCCACACCCCCGCGGGGATCAGCAGCCGCAGGACCAGCACCCCCCAGATCCCGTACTGCCACCGGGGAGAGAGCAGGTTTCGGAAGATCCGCTGGATCAGAAGGAGGAAGAGGGCGCACAGCCCGCCCGCCGCCGTCTGTTGAAGCAGCATCCAAATATTTTCCACCGGCTATACCTCCATTTCGTCCAGCAGGCGGCGCAGCTCCGCCCGCTCCTTTCGGTCCAGCTGTCCGGAGCGCACAAAGGCGGCCACCAGCCGCCCCGCCGAGCCGCCGTAGGCCCGGTCGGCCAGGGAGCGCTCCTCCTCCGCCACACAGCACTCCCGGGAGCGGGCGGCGGAGTAACGCCGGGGGCTTTGGGCGCCGGCGGTCACCAGCTCCTTGGCCATCATCCGGGTCAGATAAGTATGTACCGTGGTGCGGCTCCAGCCGGTATCCTCCTCCAGCCGGGCCAGCACCTCCCCCAGCGTCTGGGGGCCGCCCTGCCACAGGGCCTCCATCACCTTCCACTCGCGGTCTGTCAGCCGTGCCATCTCCATTCCTCCTACTCATGTAGTATCCAAGAATATACTACATGAGTAGAAGAGGGCTGTCAAGCGATTTTGTCCCTCCTCCGGAGCGGGAAACCGGGGATAAATACCGCCTGGGCGGCAGATACTACCGGGGAGAAGGGAGGGGACGCCATGGGTATTCTGGAGCCGGAGCGGACAGACGCCGGACCGCATCCCAGAAAGGAGCCCCGTTTTGACGGGCTGCTGACGCTGGAGGCCCTGGGGCAGGTGTTTGAGGGCTGTGCGGACTATATGGAGCGGAGGGTGTACCTCCACGGGGACCGGGCGCGCACGGTGACGGTGTGCTATCTGCTGGGGATGACCCGGAACGAGCGGCTGAGCGACTATATCCTCCGCCCTCTGGCCCAGGACCCCGCTCTCAGCCGGGCCCCGGAGGAGGAGCTGTTTTCCCTGCTCCAGTACGGGGCGCTGTACAACCTGGCGGCCAACCGGCGGACTGCTCTGGACGAGGTGGTCAACGACCTGATCCTGGGCAGCTGCGCCCTGTTTTTCCCCGGGCGGGCCGATGTGCTCACCCTGCCGGTGCCCACGGAGGAGAAGCGCTCCGTAGGGGAGCCGGAGAACGAGCCAGCCCTGAAGGGGGTGCGAGAGTCCTTCGTGGAGTCGATCCGCACCAACACCGCCATGGTCCGCCGGCATCTGAAGGCCCCGGAGCTGAAGATCCGGGAGCACATCGTGGGCCGCCGGTCCCGGACGCAGGTGGATGTGCTCTATCTGGAGGGGATCGCCGACCCGGAGACGGTGGAGCGGCTGCGCCGCCGGCTGGACAACATCGACATCGACGGGGTGGAGGCCGCGGGCAACCTGGAGGAATATCTGGTGGACCATCTGAACACCCCATTCCCCACCATGCCCTACACCCAGCGGCCCGACCGCTTCTGCCAGGGGCTGCTGGAGGGCCGGGTGGGGCTGATGGCGGACGGGCTCCCCTTTGCCTGGCTGCTCCCCGGGACCATCGACCAGTTTTTCAAAACGGGGCAGGACCGGGCCTTCCACTGGATGACGGCCTCCATCCTCAACCTGGTGCGGTGGTTTTGTGCCCTGGTGACCGTGCTGCTGCCCGGACTATATATCGCGGTGGTCACCTTCCACCCGGAGGCCATCCCGGTGAAGCTGGCCCTGTCCATTGTGGCCGCAAAACAGGAGGTGCCCTTTTCCACCGTGTTCGAGGTGCTCATTATGCTCCTGGCCTTTGAGGTGCTCCAGGAAGCGGGACTGCGCCTCCCCAGCCCCATCGGGGCCACGGTGTCCATCCTGGGCGGGCTGGTGGTGGGCAATGCGGCGGTGGAGGCCCGCATCGTCTCCCCGGCGGTGCTCATCGCGGTGGCCATCGCGGGGGTGGCCGGGTATACCATGCCCAGCCAGGACTTTGCCGCCGCCCTGCGGCTGTGGCGCTTCCTGCTGGCCATCCTGGCCAGCGCCGCGGGGCTGTTCGGACTGGCGGCGGGCTGCGCGGGGCTGATCTATCACCTGGCCAGTCTGGAGACCTTCGGGGTGCCCTATCTGGCTCCCTTCACCGCCGGGGCGGGACAGCCCCGGGGACATCCCAACCTGTTGCGGCCTCCGCTGCCCCGGATGAAGTGGCGGGACGGGGCCAGACATACCGAAAACCGGAGGAATCAGCGATGAAGAAACGACTGGCCGCCGCAGTATTGGCCGTATCGGCGGCGCTGCTGGCGGGCTGCGGCAAGGCCGCCCTGCCCTATGCCCGGGAAATGGGGGACATGGCCCTGCTGCGCACCATGGGCGTGGACACCGGGGAGAAGGACGGGGATCTCCGGGTGACCGTCTCCACGGGGAGGCGGGCCGCGGGGCTCCAGGGGGAGGGGCAGCCGCCCCTGATCCTGTCGGCAGAGGGGGGATCCCTCAGCTCGGCCTGCCTGGCGATGCAGGGGCTCAGCGACAGCTATGTCTTTTATGGCTATGTGGACCAGCTGCTCCTGGGGGAGGGGCTGGCGCTGGAGGGGATCCAGACGGTGCTGGACTACTTTGCCCAGGATGTGGAGCTGGGTCTGGGCACGCAGCTGTGGCTGATCCGGGGGGATACCGCCCAGGGGGCCGTGCGGGCCGGAGAGGAGAACGGGGTGGACAGCCGCCTGTCCACCCTTCAGACGGACAGCGAGATGGGGGCGGCGGGCATCACCCGCACGGTGGGGGAGACGTCCGCCGCCCTTCTGGAGTGGGGAAGCGCCTACCTCCCCGCACTCCGCGCGGTAGAGCAGGAGAGAGAGGGAGAGACCGCTCTGCTGGAGGCGGGGTACGGTGTGCTCCGAAACGGGCGGCTGGTAGGCTATCTGGATGGGGAGAGCGCCCGGGGACTGGAGCTGCTTACCGGGCGGACCACAGCGGATATTTTGGAGGTAGAGCTGCCCTCCGGCCGGACCGTGGCGCGGCTTACGGGGGCGGCAGTGCAGTGGAGCCCGGAGTTCCATGGGGACGAGCTGAAGAAACTGCGCCTCACCTGCCGGGTGAACGCCGCTCTGGCAGAGGGGCGGCGGCAGCTGGAGGAGCGTGAACAGGAGGAGCTGCGCCGTGCCCTGGAGGCGCGGGAGGAAGAGCGGCTGCGGCGGGTGCTGGACCAGCTGCGCAGCTGGGGAACGGACTGCGCCGGAGTGGGCAGCCAGGTGAGCCGGGCGGATCCGGCCCGCTGGGAGAAGCTGGGATCCCAGTGGACACGGCTGTTTTCCACTGTGCCGGTGGAGATCTCGGTGGAGGTCTCCCTGGGGGACCGGTGAGGCGTTTTGTATGGAAGAAATGGAAGGAGAGGGGGATCCCGTTGGAACAGGACCGTATTTCAACTCGTCAGCTGGGCGCGCTGCTGTGGGCCGGGCTGATGGCGCCGGCGGCGGAGTTGCTCCCGGCGGTGACGCTTCCGCTGGCGGGGCGGGCGGCCTGGCTGTCCGCTCTGGCGGCTCTGCCTGTGGTGCTGCTGATCGGGTGGGGGCTGGCCCGGCTGGATCTGCACCGGGGCGGCCTGGCCGGAACAGTCTGCCGGGAAATGGGGCCGTGGGCGGGCAAAGGGGTGCTCCTCTTTTATATCGTATGGGGGGAACTGCTGCTGGCCCTGCGCCTGCGCCTGTGCGCCCAGCGCCTGTTGACCGCCGGGGAGCGGGACGGCTCACTGTGGTTCTTCCTTCCCGCGGCTGCGGCGCTGGTCCTGTGGATGGCCCGGGGAAAGCTGTCGGCCTTTGCCCGGGCGGGACAGGTCTTTCTGGCGGTACTGCTCACCGCGGCTGCGGCTGTGCTCCTCCTTTCCCTGCCTCAGACAAAGGGGGAACATCTGCTGCCTCTCTGGTGGGGAGACCTGCCCAACGCGGCCCGGGCGGCCGTTCCGGTGCTGGGCGTGCTGGGCTATGGGATGTTCGCCGGGTTCCTGGTGGGAGATCTGGAAGCGGCGCGCCCCGGACGGAATGGGTGGATCCTGTGGAGCGCGGGGGGCTGCTGCCTGCTGGCCCTCTCCCAGGCAGTGGTGATCGGAAATCTGGGTCCAGCCCTGGCGAAGCGGCTGGATGATCCGTTTTTCGCGCTGGCCAAAAGCATCGGCGTAGAGGGGGCCTTCCAGCGAGTGGAGAGCATCATCGCGGCGGTTTGGACCTTCGCCGATCTGACCCTTATGGGACTGCTGGCTTTTGCTGTCTGGCGGGCCGCTGCCGGAGTGATCCCAAGACTGAGACAGAAGCCGGCGGTGACTACCGCGGTGCTCACGGCGGTAGTGCTGGGGGTCGCGGCCTTTCCCGACGGTATTTCCGCGGAGAGGGCGGGGCGTGGGATCGCACTGTGGGGCAATCTGATTGCCGGGGTTGGGATTCCGGCGTTGGTGGTTTTGATTAGCTGGGTGAGAGGGAACTTGCAGGACTGAGCACATTTTGTGGCGTGGAGAGCTGTGAGCCGGTAGATATAGAACAAAAAGAGGAAATATGAAAAAAGCAGAAAAAAGTGCTTGACAAAGGAGGAAGGATTTGCTATGATAACTGAGCGTTTGCGGGACGGGTCACCGGACAGCGGCGCTGGTACTTCCAAATATAAGTTCTGAATGAGAGAACGAAAACGGGCTGAAAAATTCCTGAAAAAAGTTCTTGACAGAGCGAAAAAGAAGTGCTAAAATAAGCGAGTCGCCTGCTGAGGCGGCGAGCAAAATAGGGAGCGGCCCGCCGGGACGTCTGAAAGGACAAAAAAGGTTGAAAAACCTGAAAAAAGTTCTTGACA
>CABIYX010000002.1:0-5473 GCA_902363045.1 Clostridiales bacterium | reverse complement strand
AACTCCCGCCGCTGAGAGCGGTGTGCACCTTGTAAATTAAACAACGTGACAAACACGAAGCACCAGATTTGGATTTGGTTGTAAACAAGCTTTTCGCTTGAAGACAACCGTTAAATTTCTTTGAAGCAAGGATGCTTCAATAAGATCGATTTAATTGGCCTCGGCCATTTAAATACCATTTTATTGAGAGTTTGATCCTGGCTCAGGATGAACGCTGGCGGCGTGCTTAACACATGCAAGTCGAACGGAGTGCTCATGACAGAGGATTCGTCCAATGGATTGAGTTACTTAGTGGCGGACGGGTGAGTAACGCGTGAGGAACCTGCCTCGGAGTGGGGAATAACACAACGAAAGCTGTGCTAATACCGCATGATACAGTTGGGTCGCATGACTCTGACTGTCAAAGATTTATCGCTCTGAGATGGCCTCGCGTCTGATTAGCTAGTTGGCGGGGTAACGGCCCACCAAGGCGACGATCAGTAGCCGGACTGAGAGGTTGACCGGCCACATTGGGACTGAGACACGGCCCAGACTCCTACGGGAGGCAGCAGTGGGGAATATTGGGCAATGGGCGCAAGCCTGACCCAGCAACGCCGCGTGAAGGAAGAAGGCTTTCGGGTTGTAAACTTCTTTTCTCAGGGACGAAGCAAGTGACGGTACCTGAGGAATAAGCCACGGCTAACTACGTGCCAGCAGCCGCGGTAATACGTAGGTGGCAAGCGTTATCCGGATTTACTGGGTGTAAAGGGCGTGTAGGCGGGATCGCAAGTCAGATGTGAAAACTGGAGGCTCAACCTCCAGCCTGCATTTGAAACTGTGGTTCTTGAGTACTGGAGAGGCAGACGGAATTCCTAGTGTAGCGGTGAAATGCGTAGATATTAGGAGGAACACCAGTGGCGAAGGCGGTCTGCTGGACAGCAACTGACGCTGAGGCGCGAAAGCGTGGGGAGCAAACAGGATTAGATACCCTGGTAGTCCACGCTGTAAACGATGGATACTAGGTGTGGGGGGTCTGACCCCCTCCGTGCCGCAGTTAACACAATAAGTATCCCACCTGGGGAGTACGATCGCAAGGTTGAAACTCAAAGGAATTGACGGGGGCCCGCACAAGCGGTGGAGTATGTGGTTTAATTCGAAGCAACGCGAAGAACCTTACCAGGGCTTGACATCCCGAGGGCCGGTCTAGAGATAGACCTTTCTCTTCGGAGACCTCGGTGACAGGTGGTGCATGGTTGTCGTCAGCTCGTGTCGTGAGATGTTGGGTTAAGTCCCGCAACGAGCGCAACCCCTATTGTTAGTTGCTACGCAAGAGCACTCTAGCGAGACTGCCGTTGACAAAACGGAGGAAGGTGGGGACGACGTCAAATCATCATGCCCCTTATGTCCTGGGCCACACACGTACTACAATGGTGGTCAACAGAGGGAGGCAATACCGCGAGGTGGAGCAAATCCCTAAAAGCCATCCCAGTTCGGATTGCAGGCTGCAACCCGCCTGCATGAAGTTGGAATCGCTAGTAATCGCGGATCAGCATGCCGCGGTGAATACGTTCCCGGGCCTTGTACACACCGCCCGTCACACCATGAGAGTCGGGAACACCCGAAGTCCGTAGCCTAACAGCAATGGGGGCGCGGCCGAAGGTGGGTTCGATAATTGGGGTGAAGTCGTAACAAGGTAGCCGTATCGGAAGGTGCGGCTGGATCACCTCCTTTCTAAGGAGAGTTCCGGTAGCGGATGAGTTATCGGTAACGTCCTAGGTCAGTATGGAGTTTCGAGTCACGTTGTTTAATTTAGAGGGTGTACACGGGCCCATAGCTCAGCTGGCTAGAGCGCACGACTGATAATCGTGAGGTCGGTGGTTCGAGTCCACTTGGGCCCACCACTTTCTAAAGCGGAAGGCCATCCGGGGGTTTAGTTCAGCTGGTAGAACACCTGCTTTGCAAGCAGGGGGTCACCGGTTCGAGTCCGATAACCTCCACCACAAGATCAAATCGAAGTGTTTGGTCAGGAGACCGAGCATTTCGATCTGACCTTGAAGAAGGGTCGGAGACCTGCACCTTGAAAACTGAACAGTGAAGCAAGCAAGAAATTGCGAGCAAGCAACAGAGAGGTAACAAAGTAAAATTTGTGGACTTTTTAGAAATAAGAAGGGTAACACAAACTACAATGAACCGAATCTGAAGCCTGCATAATTCTTGAAGAGAACCAGAACTCTCCGAGCAAAGCCCAGCGGAAGCGGGTTTGCGAGGAAGAGGAGGCGTGATGGAGTGAATGAGCTTTCTTGGCGACAGGGAAGCGAATGATACGAAATCCACGCCGGCGAGGTCAAGCTAGAAAGAGCGCAAGGGGAATGCCTTGGCATCGAGAGCCGAAGAAGGACGTGACAAGCTGCGATAAGTCTGGGGGAGCCGCACATAGGCTTTGATCCCGGAATTTCCGAATGGGGAAACCCGGCAGAGCAATACTCTGTCAGCGTGCGTTGAACAAAATAGGCGTACGCGGGGAACCGCCTGAACTGAAACATCTAAGTAGGGCGAGGAAGAGAAATCAACCGAGATTCCGCAAGTAGTGGCGAGCGAACGCGGAAGAGGGCAAACCAGAGGATTTATCCTCTGGGGTTGTGGACTTGCACACGGGAGACTAGGTTAGCTGAATGGTATGGGAAGGCCATCCACAGAGGGTGAGAGACCCGTAAGCGAAAACCGAAGTCTTTCAGCGAGGATCCAGAGTACCGCCGGACACGTGAAACCCGGTGGGAAGCTGGGGGGACCACCCTCCAACCCTAAATACTACTCGATGACCGATAGAGGAGCAGTACCGTGAGGGAAAGGTGAAAAGGACCCCGGGAGGGGAGTGAAAGAGAACCTGAAACCTTGTGCTTACAAGCACTCAAAGCACGTTAAAGTGTGATGAGGTACTTTTTGTAGAACGGTCCGGCGAGTTATTGTATGTAGCGAGCTTAAGGTGTTCAGCACCGGAGGCGAAGCGAGAGCGAGTCTGAATAGGGCGACATAGTTGCATGCAATAGACCCGAAACCAGGTGACCTATCCATGGGCAGGTTGAAGTGGGGGTAAAACCCCATGGAGGACCGAACCGACCCCCGTTGCAATGGTGGCGGATGACCTGTGGATAGCGGAGAAATTCTAATCGAACTTGGAGATAGCTGGTTCTCCCCGAAATAGCTTTAGGGCTAGCGTTGATTTAGATTACCGGAGGTAAAGCACTGAATGGGCTAGGGGCTGATAAAGTTACTGAACCCTATCAAACTAAGAATGCCGGCAAATTGATGATCAGCAGTCAGACTACGTGAGATAAGTCTCGTGGTCAAAAGGGAAACAGCCCAGACCTACAGCTAAGGTCCCAAATATACGCTAAGTGGAAAACGATGTGGAATCGCGAAAACAACCAGGATGTTGGCTTAGAAGCAGCCACTCATTAAAAGAGTGCGTAATAGCTCACTGGTCGAGTGGTTCTGCGCGGAAAATGTAACGGGGCTAAGCGTATAACCGAAGCTTGGGATGCAGTAATGCATGGTAGGGGAGCGTCGAATAAGGGGTGAAGTCGCAGCGGAAGCAGCGGTGGACTTTATTCGAGTGAGAATGCCGGAATGAGTAGCGAGAATTATGTGGGAATCATAATGGCCGAAAATCTAAGGTTTCTTGGGGAAGGTTCGTCCGCCCAAGGTAAGCCGGGAGCTAAGGCGAGGCCGCAAGGCGTAGTCGATGCACATACGGTTGAAATTCCGTAGCCACCGAAACTTAAACCAGAAGGACACTTGGAGCTATCCGAACCCGGGCGTTGGTTGACCCGGGCGTAAGGGACCGAAATTAAGTAGGGAAGTCGGAGAATAACGAGGCGAGAAAAGTTCTGGCGTATGCTAAGGTGCCCGTACCGCAAACCGACACAGGTAGATGAGGAGAGAATCCTAAGGCCAACGGGAGAAGGGTTGTTAAGGAACTCGGCAAAATTACCCCGTAACTTCGGGATAAGGGGAGCCCCCTACGGGGGGCCGCAGAGAATAGGCCCAAGCGACTGTTTACCAAAAACACAGGTCTATGCTAAATCGAAAGATGACGTATATGGGCTGACGCCTGCCCGGTGCTGGAAGGTTAAGAGGAGAGCTTAGCGCAAGCGAAGGTTTGAATTGAAGCCCCAGTAAACGGCGGCCGTAACTATAACGGTCCTAAGGTAGCGAAATTCCTTGTCAGGTAAGTTCTGACCCGCACGAATGGCGTAACGATTTGGGCGCTGTCTCAACAGCCCACCCGGCGAAATTGTAGTACTGGTGAAGATGCCAGTTACCCGCAACTAGACGGAAAGACCCCATGGAGCTTTACTGTAGCTTAATACTGAGGATTGGTAATTGATGTACAGGATAGGTGGGAGACATGGAAACATTGGCGTCAGCCAGTGCGGAGTCACCCTTGGGATACCACCCTTCAATTGCTGGTTTTCTAACCTGCGGCCGTGAATCCGGTCGGGGGACACTGTTAGGTGGGCAGTTTGACTGGGGCGGTCGCCTCCAAAAAGGTAACGGAGGCGCTCAAAGGTTCGTTCAGCACGGACGGAAATCGTGCAGTGAGTGTAAACGCAGAAACGAGCCTAACTGCGACACCGACGGGTGGAGCAGTAACGAAAGTTGGAGTTAGTGATCCGGCGGTATGTGCGTGGAAATGCCGTCGCTCAACGGATAAAAGCTACCCTGGGGATAACAGGCTGATCTCCCCCAAGCGTCCACAGCGACGGGGAGGTTTGGCACCTCGATGTCGGCTCGTCACATCCTGGGGCTGAATTCGGTCCCAAGGGTTCGGCTGTTCGCCGATTAAAGTGGCACGCGAGCTGGGTTCAGAACGTCGTGAGACAGTTCGGTCCCTATCTGTTGCGGGCGAAAGAGATTTGAAGGGAGCTGTCCTTAGTACGAGAGGACCGGGATGGACAGACCTCTGGTGCACCAGTTGTCCTGCCAAGGGCACAGCTGGGTAGCTACGTCTGGACGAGATAAACGCTGAAAGCATCTAAGCGTGAAACTCCCCCTAAGATAAGATCTCTCATCCGAAAGGAGTAAGGCTCGACGTAGACTATGTCGTAGATAGGTCGGAGGTGGAAGCACGGTAACGTGTGCAGCTGACCGATACTAATAAGCCGAGGGCTTGACCTAAAGGTCAAGGAAGGATGCAGGCGCTTGTGAGCGAGGTCTTGAGGTTTCACTGTTCGGTTTTGAAGGCGCAGGTAAGCGCCTCCCTCTTGAGAGAAGGAAGAGTAGAAAAGAGAGACGAAGGAAGCTTTCTTTGCATACTTTCTTTCTCGAAAGAAAGTATGCGCCTTTAGCTCAGTTGGTAGAGCAACTGACTCTTAATCAGTGGGTCCCGGGTTCGAATCCCTGAAGGCGCACCATACGGCCCGTTGGTCAAGCGGTTAAGACGGCGGCCTCTCACGCCGCAAACATGGGTTCGATTCCCGTACGGGTCACCAGT
>CABIYX010000001.1:263526-276639 GCA_902363045.1 Clostridiales bacterium | reverse complement strand
CTTTTTAAATTTTTAACCTCACCCGCAGAGCGGGTGGCTATTCCTTTCGCTTCCGCGAAAGTCGCTTAAGCGAGCACGATCACCGCCTGCTGCCGCCTAGCGGCGTCCGAACCGGCGGTGAGTACGTCCCACAGCCTCCGGTTGGGCTGGGCGTGGAGCTCATCGATGATGATGGCGGAGAAGGAGAAGCCGTGTTTGGTGGAGGCGTCGCTGGAGTAGACCTTCATCACGCCCCCGTCCCGGCTTCGGATCTCCCGCACGCTGTCCCGGCACCACACCAGGGGGTCGTGCTCCGGCTGGCCCAGGGCGGTGTGCTCCACCATGTACTTGGCGCACTGGTAGATAATGTCCGCATTGGTCTTGTCGGCGGCGAAGATGCCCACCTGGGGCCGGGCCTCCCCGTCCGCGATCAGGTGGTAGAGGCCCAGCCCGGCGGCAAACTCGCTCTTGCCGTTCTTCTTGGGGATCTCCTCATAGAGATACCGCCGGTACCGGCTCCAGGTCCCGTCCTCGTCCCGGGCCTGGACCCCGTAGAACTGCCGGATGGCCTCCTCCTCCCAGGCGGACAGGACAAAGGGCTGTCCCGCCCACTCGTTCTGTCCGAACACCAGCAGGGAGAAGAAGTTCCGCACCAGCTCCACCTCGTCCCCGCTGTACCGCAGCCGGGTCCCGTCGTCCGGCCGGACCACCTCCACGCCCGGGCCCAGGGTCAGCAGATCAGGCACGCCGTCTCGCCTCCATCAGCTGGAGGAACGGGTTCTCCTCCTGTTTCTTCGTCTCCGGCGCCACCAGGCGGCACCGGCTGGTGATGGTGAGCCCCAGGTCGTTGGCACAGGCCCTGGCCTGCTCAAAATAGGACTTCTGTGCCTTCGTCCACTTGTTCACCAGGTCCGGGTCCTCCTGGTCCAGGGCGTCCTGCACCATGCGGCAGGCCGCCGTGAACTGGTGCTGGGCCACCAGATAGCGGCCCACCGTGTCCCGGTCCAGCTGGGCCGCCCCCATGTCGGCCGCCAGCAGCTCCTTGGCCAGCGCCCGGAAGTCGGCTTTCAGATGCTCCGGCAGCCACTGGGGCACTTTCATCTTGGCCGGCTTGGGCAGCTCCACCTCCCGGGCCGCCCGCTCGGCCTTCTCGGCCTTGCTCAGGTGCTTTCGGCCGTTGGCCTCCAGCACGCTCAATTTCTGCCTGGGTCCCGGCATCTCCGTCTCCTCCTTCCCACGCTCCTGCTCCTCCATTCCGCCCCCGTGGGGAAAAAATCCCCTCCCGAGGGCTGCATACGGTCTTGGACCCCTTCCGTCAAAACTTTCTTACCCCGGGGGGGGAGGGTTCGAGGCCTTCGGCCTCCCCGGGTGCGCCCACGGACGCCCACGTCCAGGCACCCGCGCCCAAGCGTCCCAGCGTTTCCCCGCGCTGGCCGCCCAAATCAGCGGCCTTTTTTCCGCCGTTCTGCGGCCTGTTCCCGGGCCGTTTTCTGGTCGTGATGGCGCTTGCACAGGCTCTGGTGGTTGGCCGGGTCAATGAACCTGGCCCAGCTGCCCCGGTGGGACTCGATGTGGTCCACCACCGTAGCCCTGGTGCGGCGCCTGGGGTCTCCGGGCGGGTACTGTGCGGCACAGGCGCGGCAGAACGGCTCCCGCAGCAGCTGTGCCGGTCGCAGGTCCTCCGTCCAGATGGGCAGGCTGTACCAGCTGTGATATTCCGCCGAGGCCCGGCGCGGGGCCCTGGCTGGCTTGTGCTTGGGACAATAGCCCTCCCGGGTCAAGGCTGAGCAGCCTGGGTGCCGGCAGGGCCTGAGCGGCTTCATGGCCACGGGCTATCACCTCCGGGCAAAACAAAAAGCGCCCAAGCCACGACACCCGACTGATCGGGTCGTCATTGGCTCAGGCGCTGGTCTCTGTGGACTCTGGCTCAGGCGCATCGATATTCACAACGGTCTCCTGTCCGCAGCGCTTGCACTTCACGGGCAGGTTTCGGACGGCTGTGTCCGGCAGGAGCTTCAGCAGCTTCCCCTTCCGGCAGACTGGGCAAAGCACCCATCCGTCCTTCATGCTTAGTTTACCACAACACACGTTCGATTGCAAATCTTTTTCGCCTCTTTCCTCTAAAATTTAAAGAGAATATACTTACCCCCGAGACTGAAAAGAATAGAAAAGCTATTCTTTTTTCCGTTTCCGTCTGTTGCGCCGCCGTTTCCGGGCCGGATCCCTGGGCAGGAGATACTTGATCCACGCAAACTCCCCATATCCGTTGACCACAGGACCCTCCCGAGATAGGATGTCCGCCTCCGGCGGGGCGGACAGGGTCACACAGTCCGGGACCGTCTCAGTCTCCGGCTCCGGATGGGCCAGCCCCAGAGAGGGCGTCCAGGTCCGCTCCCCCACCTGCGGGTGGCCCCACTCTCTGGGCTCCTTGGTGAGATAGCTGGCCAGATCCTCGTATGTGTAGTCCCGGTAGAAGGTCAGCCGCCGCAGCTCCAGGTTATCCCCATAGATCCACAGCCGCCGGATCTCCTCCAGGTCATCCCCTGTGGCGTTGAGCACCACATGGTGGTGGAGGCGCCCTCCCGGATTGCACCCCTCCGTCACATAGATGTAGTGGAGCAAATGTCCCCGCTCTTTCCTTGCTTTGCGCAACCGGCTCAGAAATGACCGGATCCGCCGGACCGCCGCCTCTCGACCGTCCGGCAGATGCTTGTCATCATAGGTGAGGGTGAGGAACAGGTCTCCGTCGTCGAAGTTGGCCGCCAGGGTCCGCTCCAGCTTTTGGAATGAAGTCCTGGCGTTCAGCTTTTCCCGGGCCGCCGTGCTGGCCTGCCGCTTCTGGGCCCTCTGCCGCGGGCTGTCCCCTGCTGCCGGCGCGGTATATACCACCGCATACACCAGGCGTCCGCTCTGGATCTTCCGCAGGATCTTACTCATCCGCACCCTCCTCCAGCTGGTCCAGGGCCCGGCGGATGAGCCGCCACTGCTCAATGGGTAGTTTCTCGGCCCCGGTGAGGACGCCTCGCAGCTTGTCCGCCGTGAGATCTCCACCGCACCGGCTGGCCACCGCCTCCAGACAGCCCAGGCCGCCCGCCTGGCGGTACTGCTGGAGCCGTTCCAGCGTCTCCTTCTTTTCCCGCCACGGGTTCGGCCGGTCCGGCTTTGGATCCGCCTTTGGCTCCGGGACGCTGTGGGCCCGAAGGATCCCCGGCTCTCTCTGGATCTGCACCCCGCCCAAGCTGGGCAGCGCCTCCACCGCCCAAGTAGTCCCGGACCCCAGGATCAGCACCCCCTGGGCCAGCGACTCCACCACATAGTCCCGGTATGCCGCCAGGTCCGCCTCGCCCCGGTCTCCCCGGGGCAGTTGGATCACCAGCACCTGCTGCATTAGGTCACACGCGCAAATCTCTGCTTGAGCCATGATGACGCTCCTCCCTCCTCCATCTCTGCCGGGGCCTCTCCGGCCTCCGTCTCCATGCGGGCCTCCAGGTCCCGCAGTTTGACCAGCGCACCATACACCCGGGGCGGCAATGCCGCCAGCTGGTCCCAGCTCACGCCGTGCAGCCCCCAGCTGCCGTCAGCGTCCTGATAGGTCAATCGCGCCATGTTCCAACTCCTCTCTCAGCGCCTCGGCGCTGTCAAAATATTGTGTACTGTACATCCCAGGCCGCCACCGCTCCAGCCGGATCAGGTAGGGCACGGACCAGGCCCGGGTGGCGGGGCAGGTGCTCACCCGCACCCGCAGTTCCCCCAGCGCCCGCTCGACCTCCATCTCCCGGCAGCGGCGGTGGGCCCGAGCGATGGTCTCCAGGTCCTTGCCTATCAGAAGATCATTCATCGGCGTCCATCTTCGCCCCGCAGTGGCAGTATGGATAGTGGTCCCACACCGCAGCCCCTATGTTCATCACTGACACTTTCCGCTCACAGACAGAGCACTGGTACACCGTAGACGCATTGGTCCGGCGGACAGCAACCCACCGCCCGTGCCGTACCGGGGCTACATCGGCGGCAGGCAGGCCAGAAATCACGGCCTCGATCTCATCGGAAGTGTAATTCTCTGTCTTATAAACCACGGTGCATCCGTCTGATCCATCATTCTCCGGGTCTACCGGATAAAATAGGTCAATGGCAGCCTGCCGCTCAATATACTCAGCCATCCTGCTCCTCCCTTTCACAATAACAGTTCATCAATGGATCATCATGGTCACACATACAGCATGGTTTCCCGTCACCACTGCCTGGTGGGGCATGGATACAGCCTTCACAAACATAATCAGCCATTGCTGTCACCCCTCCTCCGTTGGCTGCTGGAGCCATTCTAAAGCGTGGGCCATTCCTTTCCAAATTGCACCGCCACCGGCAGCGCTTCTCCTGTACTCAACTTCTGCGAGAAATCGAGCCAACTCCTTGTCGCTCATGGCCCGGATGCGGTCGGCGTTGGTCATTGGCGGCTTATATGCTCCACACTTTATGACGATTTCTCTTGGATTCCGCTCGTGTCGGCAATCTGCTCGGCAACTATCACATAGATTAAGTCCCATTTTCCTGCTCCTCCATTTTCGTCATAATCTTCGCCTTCCGCCGCATACACCAGGCAAACACCGGGAACTTAAAATCCTTTTGGGTGGAGCACTGCGGCAAAAACCCGCAGGTCTCACAATGACCGCCCACGATGGCCTGTGAGATCGCCAGCCCCTCGGCCTGCTTTTCGGGCGGATATGGCCGGTCAAACATGGTGACGTGCGTATATGATTTCCAGCTCATGTCAATCCTCCTATCCTGGCTCCGAGCCCTAGCAGTTCATCCGCGCTCACCTCCAGGGCCTGGGCGATCAGGAACAGGGTATCCACCCGGGGGTCGTGTACCCCCCGCTCGATCTGGTACAGGTTTCCGGCGGACAGCCCCACCCGGGCCTCCAAATCGGCCATCCGGAACCCGCGGGCCTCCCGCACCAGCCGGATCCGGGGCCCGATCTTCCCCGGCTCCCATGGGATCAGCTCAGGCATATCCCTCCACGCTCCTCTCCTCATCCTCCAAGTACAGCGGGCATCGGATCACCGTGTAGGAGGTCATCCCGTGGACCCGCACCTGTTTTTTGGCTGTCCAGCCGGGGACCGGCTCAAACCGCACCCGGTGCTCTATCTCGTCATACTCACACCAGGGGCATCCCATGGTCCCCAGAGCCCGGCGGCAGCTCCAACATAAGGTCATCATAGCACTCAAAACGGCAGCTCGCCGTCGTCGTCCAGGTCCTGGAGGTCCCCGGCCGGCGGGGGTGGGAGCGTCCCCTCGTCGGCGTTGCCCTCGCTGGGCGGGGCGGACCTGGCCCCGGCAAAATAGATGCCGTCGGCGATCACCTCGGCGCTGCGGCGCTTGCCGCCATCCTTGTCGGTCCAGTCCCGGATCTGGAGGCGGCCCTCCACCACAGCCAGCTGGCCCTTGTGAAAATACTGCTGGGCAAATTTTGCCCGGGCCTCCCAGGCCACCACGGGGATCCAGTCGGTGGCCCGCTCGCCGCTGGCCTTGTCCTTAAAGTCCCGGTCCACCGCCAGGGAGAAGGAGGCCACCGGCCGCCCTGCCTGGGTGTACCGCACCTCCGGGTCCCGGCCCAGCCGGCCCATGATCACGATCCGATTCAACATCATGCCACTTCCTTTTGCTTCTTTGTTCGCTTGGGCAGTTTGGGCGTCCCGTCCTCATTCCGGTGGCTCCCGGCCCGTAGCCACCGGAGCCAGGCGTCCAAAAAGTCCTTGTGTACCTCCCGCGGCTTGGGACTGCCCGCCAGGGTATCATTGTGGTAGCCGTGGATCTGCCGGATTTTGTTGCCGTCCATCTCGATGGTGATATATGGGGTATGTGGGTCATTCGCCCGCCGGAGGAACAGGATGGTGCAGACCCCACTCATGTGCCGCGATGCGTAGCCGCCTACGCAGTGGTCCAGGACCTTGCCCTCCCGCCGGATGGCCCCGGCTGTGGCCGGAAATACGATCCGCAGGCCGTCCATCTCAAACTCATACTTCAGCCGCCGCTCCTTGAGGGATACTGCACGACGGGATCCCTCTGTCCTGGCCTGCGTGTCAGCCAGCTCTGCCACCGCCACGTCATGGGCGGTATACAGCTGCTCCGGCCAGAGCACTGCGCTGTGCTCCATGCACCGGCCCAGGGCATAGGCCGCGTCCAGGTAATCCCGGTAGAGCTCAAACAGGGTGCAGTAATAGTCCTCGTTTTGGGCAAAGACCCCGTCAAAGTATCTCAGCAGCCGGTCCGGGTCCAGCCGGTACCGATTGGCCAGACGCAGAACATCCATGGGATTCATTTGGCCGCCCCACAAATGGCAAAAGTCGTTGCAGAAGGGCAGGTCCCAGGTCTTGTCCCAGTGCCTGCGCACATAGTTCCGCACCTCCAGCACCTTCATGTGCGGATGGGCCCCCATGATCCAGGCCAGTTCCCGCTTGTCCACCCCAAACGCCTTCCGGGGGTCGCTCTCCTCCCAGCACATGGCCGCTGCATTTTTCTTCCGGCTCCACACCAGATCCGCGATGGGCTGCCAGTATCCCACTTTAGAGAGCATCTCGATCTGCCTGGGGTAAATAGCGTAGGCGGTGAGATAGGAGATCAGCCCGTGGAATTTTGTCGCATAGCCCCGGCCCCCGCCGGGCCGGTACTGCCACCGGTCGAAAAATCCGCAGTACCGAAAAAAGGGGTGAACCTCCAGCGCCCCTCGGTTGAGAATGGAATAGGAGCCGTGCTGATACCAGGAGATGGAGCCGGCCTTAAACGGCTCCTGGACCAGCTTTTTCCGCCCCAGTTTGTCACGCTCGTAGGTGATGCGGGGGTGCTTGTCATCCCACTGATGGTCCACCTGCATCACCTCGCCCTGGACAAACCGGTACCCGCTGGAGCACCAGGCGACTGGGCCCGCGGTCAGCGCCGCCTCATCGGCGTAGTCCTTATACAGCACCAGGGCGTCGGCATAGAGGGCGTCTCCTTTGGCGCGGAGGAGCACCGTCAGCTCCGTCTGCCGCAGGGATTTCCGGCCCTTGGCCCTGGACAGGTCGATGGCCGTCACCTTCCGCCCACACCAGGGGCAGGTCAGCCGGGCCTTGTGCCTCAGATCCATCAGGGTCCAGTGCTCCTGATCCTGGGTCCGTGTGAGGTAGGGGCGGGCCTCCTTGTGCCCGCAGCAGGAAGCCCACAGATTGATCCCGCTCAATCCCATCAGATCGCCCGCCCGGCTGAAAAACAGGTAGTGGGAAAACAGGCCGTTCATGGCCTCCAGGTCCTGTGCTGTCACTGTGGGCCAGCTGTCCAAGATCTCGCGCTCCTGTTTGGTATAGCTCATCCTGCCCGCCCCCTCAGAAGAAGTCGGACAGATCCAGCAGGATCCCGCCCCGGTCCGGCTCTGGCTCCGCCGGGGTGAGGCGGATGGTCACCGTAGACTGGACCTCCGCCCCCTCAAAGTAGAAGGCCGCCGCCCGGCGATAGGCATCCAGATCAGAGATAGAGCCGCCCACCCCTTTGGCCACGGCGGTCATACACGCCGCAAACGAACCACCCTGGACCACTGCCTGGGCAAACTCCTCGTCCTGGCGGCAGAACTCCAGCAGGACGTCCCGGACGGCGGGGCGCATGGCCTGCTCCTTCTGCCCCTTGACCTGGCTGTACTCAGCCTTAAGTTTGGCCGCCGCCTGCTCATACCAGCTGCTCATTCCGCGCACCTCCTCACCGCCTCGGCCAGGGCCAGGACGGCCTTAGCCAGCTTCCCGGCGGCGGCCCTGTCCCGGCCACGGACCTTGAGGAGGATGCCCCGCATCTTGTTCACCGTCTCCTGGGTCTGGGCAAACAGCAACTCAAACTGGGCCAGATCCTTGTCCGCCCCCAGGGCGGCCTTTTTCTCCTCTTTGGCCTGCTCCTCCAGCTGGAGCCGGACCTGCTCCAGGGCCTCCTCGGCGATTTTCTGCTTGTCCTCGGCCCGCTTTTTGGCCTCCCGGGCCTTGTCCAGCTTTTCCTGCATCCCGGCCACGGCCTCCGCCCGTGCCTTCTCAATGGCCTCCGGGTCCACCACGGTCTCCACGGCCACCTCCACCGGCTTCTCCTTCAGTTCGGCCAGCTCCGCTTCCAGCTTGGCCACGGCCTGGGCGGCCTGCTCCCGGTCCTCCTGGGCCCCGGACAGGCGGGCGTTGAGCAGGGCCATATCCTCGGCCATCTTGGCCCGGGCCTGCTCGGCGGCGGAAGCGTCGGCTTTGGCGGCCTCGGCGGCCTTACGGGCCTCGTCCCGATCCTTGATGGCCTGCTCCAGCTGGCGGGCGCTCATGTCGATGACATTGTGATCCTCCACAAATTGGTCCCGCTCAGGCTCGGGCAAAGCTAAGAGCATCAATGCTTTGGAGGCTCCCAAATCCGCCAACGTGGACGGATTTGACCATTCCCGCGCAAGCCTCATAAACTTTTGCGCCGTCCGCTCGGAAAACTCCACCCGCTCATTGAGCCAAGGAAGCCACTCCCCGTGGGGGATGGCCTGCTTGGCCTCGGTCAGGCACCGGCCGATGGTGAGGATGGCCTCCCCGCCCCGGCGCTTGGCGTCCAGGATCTCCTGGGTGATGACCTCGATGTCGCGCCCCTCCTTGGGGGCCAGCACTCCGGACAGATCAAGCATTGTTGGCCACCCCCTCTCGCCCCAGCAGCTCCGCCACCCAAGTCCGGTAATCCCGGCTGGCCGCGCTGAAGGGGGACAGCGCCCCCACCGGCTCACGGGACCAGCTGGATTCCACTACCTTGTCCGTGCGGCGGATCACCGTCCGGAAGATGGGGACCGGGCTCTCCTCCCGGAGGGTCTGGACCGCGTCCTCGCCGATGCTGGACCGCCGCCACTGGGTCACCAGCACCCCGGCCACCCGGATCTGGGGGCAGGCCTGGCGGATGTTGTCGATCTGCCGGACCAGCCCAGCCATCCCCGTGGTGGAATAGGCGTCGATCCCGGCGGGGATAATGATGCTGTCACTGACAGCGATAGTGGACAGGCAGCTGATGGAGTAGTAGGGCGGGCAGTCGATCACCACCGAGTCATAGACGTTGTCCTCTTTGATTGCTTCCATCAGGCGCCGCATCCGATCAAAGTTCGGCTTCTCACCCAGCAGCAGGCGGGAGAGCTCATAGTCCGCCAGATCCTCCCCGGCAGGGATGATGTCCAGCCCCTCATAGTCCGTGCGCCAAATGATGTCCGGATAGTATTCGATGGGATACTCCAGCGCGGCGGCCAGCCCGGCCCCGCTGGGATCCTGGCCGGAGGCCAGCATCATGCTGGTGGCGTTGCCCTGGCTGTCGGCGTCGATAAACAGGACGCGCTGCTTGCAGCTGGTGGCCAGGATGAAGGCCAGTTCCACGGCGGTGGTGGTCTTGCCCAC
Organism: Clostridiales bacterium; assembly: GCA_902363045.1. GTDB lineage: Bacteria > Bacillota > Clostridia > Oscillospirales > Oscillospiraceae > Lawsonibacter. The sequence continues at coordinate 267,256 of CABIYX010000001.1, read as the reverse complement.
CCCGCCCTTGCGGTTGACGATTGCAAATGTTCTCATGGTAATTCCTCCGTTTTTTGTTCAAATGGGACCGGCACGTCCGGCAAGTCAAAAAAGTCCATCTGAGCCTTTGGCGGCCGCTTGTAGGTCTGCCGCTTCGCCGCCGGGGCGGGCTCCTCCAGCGCGCTCTCCCGGAAGCGCTGGTACTGGCCGTCAAAGACCAGATAGATCCTCCCCCGGGTGCCCTCCTTGTTTTTGGCCACCTTCAGCACCCGGCGGCTCTTGTCCGGCCTGCCGGGCTCCTCCAGGTAGAGCAGCAGGATGGCATCCGCGTCCTGCTCGATCTGCCCGGACTCTCTCAGGTCGGACATGGTGGGCTCCACCAGCTTGTCCTCCCCGGCCTTGTCCGCCCGGGAGAGCTGAGACAGGGCCACCACCAGCATCCCATGCCCGTGGGCCAGCTGCTGGAGGCCCCGGCTGATGCCGGACACCTGCTCCGTGCGGTTGGTTTTCCGGGTCTCCGGCTCCACCAGCTGGAGATAGTCGATGTACACGATCTCGTACCGCCGGGCCAGGGCGTCCGCCTGGATGTCCTGGACGCTCATGCCGCTGGCCTCGATCAGCTCCAGCTGGTGGGTCCGGATCCGGTCGGAGCAGGCGGCAAAGCGGCCCCACTCCTCCTCCGAGATCTCATTGCGCTTGATGGTGGGCATCTCGATCCCCGCCAGGTTGGCGATCAGGCGGTCGGCCAGCTTGTACTGGTTGGTCTCCAGGCTGTAAAATCCCACCCGGTGCGTCCTGGCCTGGTGGTAGGCCATGGACACCGCCAGGGCGGTCTTGCCCGCGGAGGGGTAGCCCCCCAGCACCACCATGTCCCCCATCTCGGTGTATGTACCCGCGTCCAGCTTGGGCAGGCCCCAGGTCATGTAATCCACCGGCGTCCCGCTGTGCCGCTCGGAAAAGGCCAGGAGCATCTGGGCCATGTCCATGCGCTGGACGCCCCGGCGGTCCACCAGCAGCTCGTTGAGCTGGGCAATGTAGCCCCGGGCCTTGTCCATATCTTGGGTCACCTGGAGCAGGCCGCCCAGCTCGGCCACTTTGGACATCCGCGCCTGCTCCCGCATGAGAGAGGCATACTCCCAGATGTTGGACGCCGTGGGGGTGAGCTCCATGAGCTCCATCAGGTACTGGGTCCACCCGTCATCCTCCCGGCCCCCCAGCTTGCTCCGGACGGTCACCGCATCGGTGGGCTTGCCCTCGGCAAACAGCGCCCGGATCGCCTGAAACACCATGCGGCACTTGGGGGTCAGGAAGTCCTCCGGGCGGATCCGCTCCAGGGCCTGCCCCACCAGCCTGTCGTCAATGAGCAGTGAGCCCAGCACCGCCACCTGGGCGGAGAGCTTGTCCTCCTCCCGCGCTACCATGTGGCCACCTCCTCCCGGGCCACCAGGGTGGGCTGGGAGGGCTCCGACCGCCGGCCGCCGCCCTGCCGCAGGGGGAAGACAGACTTCCAGCTGTTGGTCACCGACTGGCGGATCAGCAGCAGCTTGTCCTCCCGGCGGCCCTCGCTGAGCCGGTCCAGCTCCCGCAGGAGGGATACGATCGCCCGCTTGGAGTTGATTGCCTTCTTGGCTACCCGGATCTCGATGAGGTCAGCCAGCGCCCGGTGCAGCTCCCCGTCCTCCCCGACGTAGGCCTGGAGTACCGGCTTGGCATCCTCCGCCAGATCGTATTTACTCCCTCGCCTGCCCCCTGGGGGGGCTTTAGGGGGCTTTTTCTTATCTTCTACTGTTAAGATATTCTTATTTTGTGTCGGGAAACCCGTCGGCGGTGTTTCCCGTTGACGGGTTTGACCGTTGTCGGGTTTCCCGGACAACGGTGGCGCGTCGTCCTGTATGATGTAGATATTTCCGCCGAATTTTCCGTTGCTCCCGTGGCTCTGCTCCCTGGCCAAATAGCCCACCTGCTCCAGCTCCCCCAGGATCCGGCGGAGCTTGTCCTTCCCACAGCCCGCCTTCTTGGCCAGGCCGGAGACGCTGTACTCCCAGTCCTCTGGCAGGGAGGCCATGAGGACCAGCAGCCCTCGGCTCTCCAGGCTCAGGCGCTCGTCCTGGGCCACCTCCCGGTACAGGGTGGCAAATGCTTTTTTCCGGCGGAACTGTACCGTTCCCTCACCCATACAATTTCACCCTCCCCGCCCGGGAGACAAATCCGTGGTCCAGGCTCACGCCCACTCCGTTGGTCAGGTGGATCCAGGGCTCCAGGTTGTCCGGAGCCTCCGGCCGGGTCAGGTCAATGGGCATCTGGTAATACTCCCGGACCCGGAACCCCAGGCTGCGCAGGGTGCGCGCCTGCTCCTCTGGAGACAGCCCGGCCAGACAGTCCGGATAGCCTCCGCCGTTATCGGCCAGGAACAGCAGTTCACAGCGGGCCAACACCTTCTGCCAGCTTTCTTTTAAATTTTCAGGGATCATGCAAATTCCCCCTTGTCAAACACACGTTCCCATGGTATAATACATTTGTTCTCATGGTAGACTCCCTGTCTACCGCCCCGGGTGCCGAAAGGCCCCGGGGCTTTTTTATGCCCACGGCTCGGCCTCCCGGACGGCGATCTGCCCGTCCTCCCGGATCACCGCCAGAGCCTGGGCCCCTCCGGCCAGCATCCCCCTAAAAATCCCGGGGGCCAGCTCCTCCACCCGGAGCAGCCGCGCCGGGCCGTACTGGTCCAGCAGCCGCCGGGTCACCCGGGCCGCCTCAGATAAATTGAGTGCGCGCATGATGTTAACCTCCTTATGTCTCCAGCAGTACGCTGGTCAGTTTGCCCACCAGGGACATCCGCTGGTCGATCAGCCGGTTGACGTCCTCGCAGATGATCTCCGACACATCCTTCAGCCGGTACATGGGCAGCCCCTCCCGCTTGTAGCGGACCAGGGCCCCGGGGCTGATGTTGTAGGACCAGTGGGAGTTGTGCTGTACCGCCCAGCCGAAGGGGACCCGCTCATCCTGAAGGGCCTCGTATAGGGTGGCGGTGCTGCTGCCCAGATACCGGGCCGCCGTCTCCACCGGGACGTTGTCCAGCGCCAGGATCTCCTGGTCACTGGGGATATTCAGGTTTCTGGTTCTTGGTCTCATGGTAACCTCTCTTTCTCCCCCGGCCCGGCCGGGGGCTTCTTCTTGTCCTCCTCCCCCGCCCGTGGTAAAATGTGGGCGGTAGGAAGTCTGCAAATAAAAAGTCAATAGGGAAATAAAGAAAAATTGAGGAGAGAAAAAGGCCATGCCAAAAACGGCCAGCAGGTAAAGGCCGCTGGCCGGATAGTCAGGTGTGTAACAGTGCGCGTTACTTCTGAGGCAGAATAATCGTTGCTTTAGAGAAGTTGTTCCAGTCAAGGCACTGCCCACAGCGGTCGCAGTAGGGCTGGTACTCCCGTTCCATGGTCTTTCCGCATTGCGGGCAAACAGGAAAACCTGTCACGCCAGAGAGGTATCGAAAGCAGCGGATATGTGTAACCGGCATCGGCTCACGGAAGGCCATCTCCCTCCAAACCTCCGAGGGGATCAACAGGTCATTTGGCGTCAGTTCAAAGCCAACGCAGAGTTTTTCCAGCGTCAGGATCGTGGGCGCAGTCTTGCCTCTGGCAATGTCGCCAAAGTACCTGGAACTGAGGTCGCATCGTTCCGAGGCGGCTTCATAGCTGAGTCTTCGAGTATCACATAATTTGAGGATGGAGGTGGATAAATTGTCTAAAAACATCTT
>CABIYX010000001.1:262052-263276 GCA_902363045.1 Clostridiales bacterium | reverse complement strand
CCAGGAATAAGGCGCGGCGCAGTTCCGGCGGCCCGCTTTTGGAAACCCTTGTGCTCTTAGCCTCGTGAGTGCCGGACTGGTCAGCACCAGGGTCAACACCCGCAAAAGCGGTAATGGCGTTTCGGTGGGTAAACCGGGTCACATCCCCGAGCTCCGCCATGAGCTGAGGGCCAAGAGAATCTCCCGCTCCGTGCATGGCCATGACCACAGGATATTCCGGTAGCTGTGCTGCCAGGGTACGCATTTCGGCCTTGAGCCGTTCCAGAGAGGCAGAGACGGCGTTCAGCGCATCAATGGCCTGCCGGACCATGGTTTTGGTCAGGGCGTCCTTGGGGAGCATGACGATCAGGTCCTGTGCTCCGGCGTGGACCTCAACGGCTTTGCTCTGGCTGAAGTTGTAGCCATGCCGTTTACACCACTTGCGGTAACGCTCGGCAAAGGCAGTGAGGCTCATGGACCGCACACAGTCCACATGCCAAAAGGCCGTAGCAAAGTCCACCCACTTCTGCGACCCATCCTCACGGACGGGACTGTCAAAGAGGGCGTTGACACCGGGATAGGTCTGGTCAAGAAGGGCGATGAGGTTGTTTTTCATCATCGTCTTAGTCTTGGTGTATAGACTCTGCTGCCGGTTCAGTGTTTTCAGGTGCATTCGAATCGTATCCATGGGTGTATGTTGGCGCAATTCTGCCCAGTTGTTTGCATGGCTCTTGGCGGCTCTGCCGCTTAGAGACATGGCATCCCCCTTGTGGGGACAAGCCCATAGCGGGCGATCTTCCGGGCATCTGCCTTGTCTGTTTTCACTTTTCGCAGGGTGTTGTTTCCATAGTCCTTGATAAGCTTCGGATTGACTGCGCTGACAAAGACGCCCTCTTCATGAAGAAAACGAGCTACTGGCTCATAGTACCGTCCGGTGTGCTCCATGACTACCCGTGTCTCACCGTCCAGACTTTTCAAGTAGTCTGCCAGTTCCTTGAGTTCACCGCCGGTGTGACCAACAGAAAATGGTTTTGCTACCACTTCTCCAAAAGGACGGAGGACAGACACCATGCTCTTTCCTTTGGAAACATCGATCCCTGCAACATTATTCATATTGATCGCTCCTCATCATGGATTTGTTTTGGCGACCAGCCATTCCACCATTGCCGATCCAATCTATTTGATGACACGGGCGCACCAAGGAGGTGGCTCAACCTGCATAAATCGAACGCTGCGAATGAGAGG
>CABIYX010000001.1:23736-261936 GCA_902363045.1 Clostridiales bacterium | reverse complement strand
CCTCTCATTCTAACAGCTTTGGCAACGATGCGGAAAAAGACACGGCTGGCTGCCGTGCCTTAGACCGTAAATACATTGTAATAGGAGGTGAATCCTATGAAACCAGAACTAATCCAAGATTTGGCCCTCATTTATGTCAAGGCTCATACAACAGAAGATACATCCGTAGAAGAAGTCTACGAAATGTATACTCATGCCGAAAATGAGCTGAAGGAAATTGAGAGCAAGAAATTCAACGACCATGTATCGTCCCCGGATTTCAGCCTGTGAATCAGGGCCCTGTCAGCGTCACCGGTTGCCGCCGGTGGCGCTGTCCTTTTTAACGGAAATCTGCGTGACCTTCATGCCTAAATCCAAGACAATGCAATCTTCCCCGGTCTCTTTCTTGAACTGCTCACGAAGGATTCTTTTTGTTTCTTTTGTCAATTCATACTCCGTGGTCAAAACAAACATCCTCTCACCCCCTCTCCCCAAAATTCGCAATAATGCGAATTTTATGATAAAAAAATTTCGCCTGCTTCTTCTTTGCTCAAGCTCAAAATCTCTGCAATCTGATGCATTTCCCCTACAGAAAAGTCAAGCGCTTCGCTTTTCATCTTTCTTGAAAGGGTACTCTTATCAATTGACATAGCATGAGCCAACTTTTCTTGCGTCATTCCGCACTCAGAAATTTTTCCTCTGAGCCTTGCAATGTCCACTCGCAATGTGCCCACTCCTTTCTAGGTTCGCATTATTGCGAATTTCTTGCTATCATAATAGCATAGGGCCTCCTCACTGTCAACAACTTTTTCGCATTTTTGAAAATATTATTGCATTTTTGCAAATCGCATGGTATCCTTACGGCAGAGGTGATCGCCGTGACAACCGGAAATCGTATGAAAAGTCGAAGAAAAGAGTTAGGTATCCCTGTTGATACAGTGGCGGCGGCGCTCGGCGTCTCAGTCGCAACCGTATACAGATATGAAAGTGGAGAAATTGAAAAGGTACCCGGAACAATATTAGAGCCATTAGCAAAAGTGCTCCATACCACACCTGCCTATCTTATGGGATGGACGGCAGAACATCAATCAATTCAGTATCCATCCAACATCATGCCCCTTCCCGCCATGAAGGAGTGGCCGGTGCTGGGGGCCACCGCCTGTGGGAAGCCCCTCCACCGGGAAATGCTGGACGAGACTGCCCTGGCTCCGGTGGATATTAAGGCAGACATCGTATTCCGCTGCGTGGGGGACAGCATGATCAACGCCCGGATCTTTGACGGGGACGCCGTGTTCATTCACCTCCAGCCGGAGGTGGAAAACGGTCAGATCGCCGTGATCCGGATCGGCGACGAGTACACCCTGAAGCGCGTCTATGTATTCGATCACTATGTGGAGCTCCGGTCAGAAAACCCCACCGTCAAGCCCATCATTCTCCGCGGGCCTGAGCTGGAGCCGGACAGCTTTGAGGTGGTCGGTCTGGCCGTCGCATTTATGAGCGCTATTTTATAACTCCACCGCCAAATCCGTCAGCGCTGACGGATTTGAAAAAAGCCGCCCCGGCTCGGGACGGACTTGACAATCGAACATCAGGCGGTTATACTGAACATGAAAAGGGCGCTGCCGGCAGACGGTTGACCCGAAGATATTACTTAAAGAAGTAACCGCTTCATTTGGTCGTGAGGGCGGTTACTTCTTTTTATTGGCCATCATAAAGAGGCCGATAATGCCAACGACTAAAATGCCGGTCTGGATCAGATCGGAATATGTAACCATTGGGCAGCCCCCCTTTCCGTGGATCAGGGGACAGAAACTGCCCCCTGTCGGGGGCCAACCGCCTGCCGTTTGCTGGCAGCGCCAAAAACAGAATACCACACTTTTCGCCGAAGCGCAACCACTCCAAGTCTCAAATCCGACAGCGCTGTCGGATTTGCGTACTCCAAAATTCTGTTGTCAATCTAACTAAAAATATAGAAACCTGGTTGACAATCTCATTGTCAAGGCATAATATTAGTGTACAACAAATGTGGTTTCCGCCACCTCCCTGTTGTACCCATTAAGCCCTTGGCAGTAAGCCTCCCACGATAAGGGAAGTGCCGAACCCAAGGGCTTTTAGTTTTATAGAGACTAAGGAAATCAAAAAGCCCGCCCCCAGCTCGGGACGGACTTGACAATCGAACATTAGGCGGTTATACTGAACATGAAAAGGGCGCTGCCGGCAGACGGTTGGCCCCTGTCTTAAGTCATTGAAGTGATCGCCGAACTTTTGGAAGGGGAACGGCGGTCACTTCTTTTTTGTGATCTGGAGAACCAGACCAATGATGCCGATAACCACAAGACAGAACTGAAACAGATCTGAATATGTAACCATAGCACCACCCCCTCTCACTGGAGGGGGCAAGAAGTCCCCTCCGGGATGGAGGGGCCAACCGCCTGCCGTTTGCTGGCAGCGCCAAAGACAGGATACCACACTTTTCGCCGCAGCGCAACCACTCCAAGTCTCAAATCCGACAGCGCTGTCGGATTTGAAAAAAGCCCGCCCCCGGCTCGGGACGGACTTGACAATCGAACATCAGGCGGTTATACTGAACATGAAAAGGGCGTTGCCAAACACGGTCAGCCCTGAATTATGACTTTGAAGTGATCGCCGTACTTGTCAGGGTGCCGGCGGTCACTTCTTTTTATGGCTCATAAAGAGACCGATAATACCAACAATGAGAATACCAATCTGAATCAAGTCAGAGTATGTAACCATTGGGCAGCCCCCCTTTCACAAGATCAGAGGGCAAAGAAGCTGCCCTCCAGAGGAAGGGCTGACCGCTGCTGTCTGGCAGCGCCAAGGTCAGAATACCACACTTTTCGCCGCAGCGCAACCATACAAATGTCAAATCCGCAAGCGCTTGCCGATTTGAAAAAAGCCCGCCCCGGCTCGGGGCGGACTTGACAATCGAACACCAGGCGGTTATACTGAACATGAAAAGGGCGCTGCCGGCAGACGGTTGGCCCCAGATCAATTACTTAAAAGAAGTAACCGCCTTGGTTGGAGCCTGGGGCGGTTACTTCTTTTTATTGGCCATCATAAAGAGGCCGATAATGCCAACGACTAAAATGCCGGTCTGGATCAGATCGGAATATGTAACCATTGGGCAGCCCCCCTTTCCGCAGATCAGGGGACAGAAGCTGCCCCCTGTCGGGGGCCAACCGCCTGCCGTTTGCTGGCAGTGCCAAAGACAGAATACCACACTTTTCGCCGCAGCGCAACCATACAAATGTCAAATCGGCAAGCGCTTGCCGATTTGAAAAAAGCCGCCCACCGGGCGGCTTCTCAAAAACTTTGTACTAGAACATCTGTTTTGAAGGGAGGCCCTAACATGAAGCGAGCCAATGGTACCGGGAGTATCGTCAAGCTCTCCGGCAACCGCCGCCGCCCCTGGGCGGTCCGGATCCCTTACCGCACCCAGCGGGGCCGGATCCGGCAGAGGTATCTCTCCTACCACGCCAAGGCCAGCGACGCCCAGGCCGCGCTGGATGAGTGGTGCCGCACCCACTCTGCCCCGGCCACTGAGGCCATCGACTACACCCTCCAACAGGTCTATGACCTATGGAGCAGCCGGGAATATCCCCGGCTGGGTCCCGCCTCCGTCTCCTCCCACCGGGCGGCATGGGGCAGAGTCTCAGCCCTGGCGGATAAAAAAGTCAGGCGCATCACCATCGACGACTTGCAGCAGATCATCGACCAGGACGAGGCCGACGGGCTCTCCAAGTCCAGCATCCAAAATGACAAGAGCTTGATCTCTGCTCTCTTCCGGTTTGCCATGGAGCGAGACATCATCATCAAGGACTATTCCCAGTTCATACGAATGCCATCGGTTCAGGCTAAACAGGAAAAGGGGGTCCTGAGCGACCTCCAGCTCAAAAAATTGGAGCAGCTGGCTGCCTCCGGCGATCCCTGGGCGGACGCCGTCCTGATCCTGTGCTATACCGGATTCCGGATCTCTGAGTTTCTGGCCCTCACCAGATTCTCCTACCATGCCGACGGAGACTACCTCCAGGGCGGCATGAAAACCGCCGCAGGCCGGGACAGGATCGTCCCGGTCCACCCCAAAATCAAGCCCTATCTCGCCGCCCGCCTGGCACAAAACGGAGAGCGGATTATCTGCGATCCGTCCGGTCACGCCGTCTCCACCCAGGTGTTCCGGGCCCGGTTCACCGCCCTCATGGAGCAGATCGGCGCCGCCGGAGCAACGCCCCATTGGTGCCGCCATACCTTCGCGAGCCGCCTGCACCAGGCCGGCGCCGATGAGCTGGCCATCAAGCGCATGATGGGCCACGCCAATAAGGACGTCACCGAGCACTATACCCATATCAGCCTGGACTACCTCCGCCAGGAGCTCTACAAAATCGCATGATTTGTCGCTAACACCAAAACATTGTACAAAACAGAGAGGCGAAAAAAGTTCTGTTTTTCACCCATTTTCCCCTTGACCTTCCCCCAGGTGGAAGGTGTACTGTAAAGCCGCCGGGCAAAATTTAATGAAAATTTAAGCCTTTCTTTCGGGAAAGCTAATCCCCCCGCGGTAAGATAGAGACATCTCTCAGGGCACGCTGTCCCGGCCTGCCCGCGTCCGGCGCTCCGGACATCTGTACATAGTAAGGAGTCAATGCCATGGAAACCACACAACTCACCCCGGAAGCGCCGGTACAGCCGGAGGCCCCGGAGCGGCTCTCCTCCACCTCCCGCTTCCAGCTCCCCAAAAAGCGCAAAAAATGGCTCAAGCGGCTGGTCCTGATCCTCGCCGCGGCAGGGGTCCTCCTCCTGCTCCTGCGCCCCCTGCTCTTTGGCGGCCCCGCAGCCTCCTCCGGGCAGTATCAGCCCGTCCCCGTACAGCGGCAGGACCTGACCGTCTCGGTGGACGGCTCAGGCACTATGACCCCCATTGAGTCCTATCAGGTGGGGGCGCTGGTTTCCGGCGAGATCCTGGAGGCTCCCTTCCAGGACGGCGACCGGGTGGAAAAGGGACAGCTGCTCTACCGCATCGATCCAGGCAGCGCCGCCACCGCGCTGGAGCAGGCCCAGCTGGCCGTCCAGCAGGCCCAGCTGACCTATGACAGCACCGCGGACGGGCTGCATCCCCGGGCCTCCGGCTCCGGCGTGGTGCAAAAGCTGTATGTGAAGAAGGGGGACACGGTCTCCGCCGGCTCCCCCATCGCGGACATCTCCGACACATCCTCCATGACCCTCACCCTCCCCTTCCAGTCCGCCGACGCGGCCCGGATCTCCGTGGGACAGAGCGCCCAGGTCACCCTGGCGGGCACCCTGGAGACCCTGCCCGGCACCGTGGAGTATGTGGCCGGGGCAGATCAGGTGGGCAGCGGCGGCGCCCTGGTCCGTCAAGTGAAGATCCGGGTGAACAACCCCGGCGCGCTCACCGAGGCCACCAGCGCCACCGCCAAAGTTGGGACCGTCTCCTGCGCCGCGGGCGGCGCCTTTGAGGCCCGCCTGAGCCAGACCATCACCGCTCAGGCCGGGGGCGAGGTCACCGCCCTGAATGTCTCAGTGGGCAGCCGGGTCTCCGGCGGGGATCATCTGGTCACGCTGGGCGGCTCCGCCGCGGAGACTGCCCTGCAAAACGCCGCACTCTCCCTCCAGAACGCGCAGCTCTCCCTTCAGAGCGCTCAGGAGGTCCTGGAGAACTACACCATCACATCCCCCATCTCCGGCACGGTCATCGAAAAGAATCTGAAGGCCGGGGATCAGCTGGACGGCAGCGAGTCCGGGGCGCTGGCCGTGATCTACGACCTGGAGCAGCTGGAGCTGAAAATGAACGTCAGCGAGCTGGACATCGGCAAGATCCAGCCCGGGCAGAGCGTGGAAATCACTGCCGAGGCCCTGCCCGGCGAGACCTTCCTGGGCACCGTTGAGAAGGTGAACATCAACGGGACCACCACCGACGGCTTCACCACCTATCCGGTCACCATTCTGCTCTCCGAGTACGGCGCCCTCAACCCCGGTATGAACGTGTCCGCCGACATCATCGTGGAGCAGGCGCAGCAGGTCCTCTGTGTCCCCACCCCCGCCGTCTCCGGCGGCAATACTGTTCTGGTGGCACAAGAGGGGGCCCTGGGGGAGGACGGCTCCGTGCTGGACCCCGCCAAGCTGGAGACCCGTCAGGTGGAGCTGGGCAGCAGCAGCCAGGACTATGTGGAGATCCTATCCGGCCTGGAGGAGGGGGAGACTGTCCTGGTGCCCATCCAGTCAACAGACGGCTCCGCCGGCTCCACCGCCGTGATGGCTTCGGGAGGCTGAGCTCCGTGACACATCTGATCGAACTGAAAGACGTCTATAAGATCTATCCCATGGGAGATGAGACTGTTCACGCCCTAGACGGCGTCAGCCTCTCCATCGACCAGGGGGAGTTCGTAGCCATCGTGGGCTCCTCCGGCTCAGGCAAGTCCACCGCCATGAACATCATTGGCTGTCTGGATGTACCCACCTCCGGCTCCTACCACCTGGGAGGCGTGGACGTGTCCACCATGGATGACGACCAGCAGGCGGAGATCCGAAACAAAATGCTGGGTTTTATCTTCCAGCAGTACAATCTGATCCCCAAGCTGTCTGTGCTGGAAAACGTGGAGCTGCCCCTGCTGTATGCCGGGGTCCCGGCGGAGGAGCGCCGGAACCGGGCCATCCACTCCCTGGAGCGGGTTGGGCTGGCGGACAAGCGGAAGCACCTGCCCTCCCAGCTCTCCGGCGGCCAGCAGCAGCGTGTCTCCATCGCCCGAGCCCTGGCGGGCAGCCCCTCGGTGATCCTGGCCGATGAGCCCACCGGCGCGCTGGATTCCCGCACCGGCCGGGAGGTGCTTGGCTTTTTAAAAAAGCTGAATCGGGAGGGGGACACGGTGGTGCTCATCACCCACGACAACTCCATCGCCGTCCGGGCCGACCGGATCATCCGCCTTCAGGACGGCAGGATCATCTATGACGGAGACGCCCACGACCCCCGGGCTGTGGTCCAGCCCGATGAGGAGCCGGAGGCGGACGGGGCGGAACAGGAGGGAGCGGTATGAACTTTGGACAGTCCTTCCGCCTGGCGCTGAAGTCCCTGACCACCAGCAAGATGCGCTCCCTGCTGACCATGCTGGGCATCATCATCGGCGTGGCCTCGGTCATCGTCATCCTGGCCCTGGGCAATGGGGTGCAGGGGATGGTGGATGAACAGGTGGAGAAGCTGGGGGTCAATATGATGCAGACCTATGTGTGGGGCCGGGGCGACGGCTCCACCATGGACCTGGACCCGGACGATATGTACCAGCTGGTAGAGGAGCACCCTGATGTCCTCACCGGCGTCTCCCCCTATGTCTCCTTCCAGGCCACCCTGCGCCGGGGGGATGAAAAATTCGACAAGACCCAGCTGTACGGTGTCAGCGAGGTCATGTTCAAAAATGAGACCCAGGCCACCATGGACGGGGGGCAGAAGCTGACCGCCGGGCGGTTCCTCTCCTTTCTGGACGTGGAGCGCCGGAACAACGTGTGCGTCATCGGGGCCTATCTGGCCCAGGAGGCTTTTCAGGGGGACGCCCTGGGCCAGACGCTGTCCATCAACGGCGCGTCCTACACCGTCATCGGCGTGCTGGATCAGCTGAGCACCGGCGAGATGCTGAAGGGCGGACCGGACGACCAGATCTACATACCCTACGAAAACGCCCTGGAACTCATGGGCGCCCGGTATGTGACCCTGTATATTTTTACCAGTACCTCCGGCGAGACCGCCGCCCAGGCCAAGGAGATCATCGACAGTATGCTCTATGACCGCTTCCAGGGGGACACGGACGCCTATTTCACCCAGACCATGGAGGAGCAGGCCAACCTCATCAACGCCATGATGGGCGTGGCCATCGGCGTGCTGGTGGCCATCGCCGCCATTTCCCTGCTGGTGGGTGGCATCGGCATTATGAATATCATGCTGGTCTCCGTCACCGAGCGCACCCGGGAGATCGGCATCCGCAAATCCCTGGGGGCCAAACGGAAGGACATCCGCCGCCAGTTCGTCATCGAGGCGGGGACCACCTCCGCCATCGGCGGGCTGCTGGGCATCGCCCTGGGCTATCTGCTGGCCACCGGCGTGGGCGCACTGCTGGGCGGGATGCTGGCCGCCCAGATGGGGGGTGGGGCCACCTTCTCCGCCGCCCCCACCTTCGGCTCCGTGGCCATCAGCTTCGGCGTCTCCGTTGGGATTGGCGTGCTGTTCGGCTATCTGCCCGCCAATAAGGCGGCGAAGCTGAACCCCATCGACGCGCTGCGGTACGACTAAGGCAAATTAGGAATCAGGAATAATCCGATGCCGGATGGTCCCTCTCTTGCTCAGAGATCCGGCGCACACCAAAATTCCTAATTCCTCATTCCTAATTCCTAATTTAAAAGGAGTTTTTGGTCTATGAAAAAACGCATTTTGACCGGCCTGCTGGCCTGCTGTCTCTCCCTGAGCCTGACCCTGCCCGGCCTCGCCGCGGGGAGCATCCCCGCCCAGGAAGAGGTTGCCCAGGTTATCACCGCGCTGGGCATCATGGCCGGCGACGCCAAGGGCGACCTCCATCTGTCCCGGCCAGTCAACCGGGCCGAATTTATCACCATGGCCGTGAAGGCCAGCCCCAATGGCGATCAGGTGGGCGAGGCCTCCACCTCCCCCTATCCTGACGTACCCTATACCCACTGGGCCGCTGGCTTTGTGGAGGCCGGCGTAGCCGCCGGGCTGATCTCCGGCTACTCCGACGGCACCTTCCGCCCCGCCAGCTCCATCACCCTGGCGGAGGGGGCGACCATCGCCCTGGGGCTTCTGGGCTACTCCGCCGAGGACTATTCCGGCGCCTATCCCAGCCCCCAGATGGCCCTGTACCACAGCCTGAGCCTGGACAAAGGCCTCACCGCCCAAGCCGCCTCCGCCCCCCTCACCCGGCACGACGCCATGTACCTGTTCTATAACCTTCTCTCCGCCAAAACCAAGGAGGGCCAGCCCTATCTCACCACGCTGGGCTACTCCCTCAACGCCGCCGGTGAGGTGGACCTGGTGGCCCTGGTGAACGGGGAGATGAACGGCCCCCTGGTGGCCTCCGGCGACTGGCAGAGCGCCATCCCCTTTCCCCTCTCCGGCGTCACCGTGACCCGGGACGGAAAGACGTCCACCCTCGCCGCCATCCAGACCAACGACGTGATCTACTGGAACCAGACCATGCGGGCCCTGTGGGTCTCCTCCGACCGGGTGGTGGGCGTGATTCAGGAACTGACGCCCTCCGCATTCTCTCCGGAGTCGGTCAAAATCGCCGGGCGGACCTATCCCATTGAGAGCGCCTCCGCCGCCTATGCCCTGTCTGACCTGGGGCAGTATGGCGTGGGGGATACCGTCACCCTTCTGCTGGGCCGCACCGGCGGAGTGGCTGCCGTGGCCGCCCCCAGCGCCGCCCAGACCGAGCGCTGCGGCGTAGTGGTCCGGACGGAACGCGGCTCCTATGACGACGGGCACGGCGGCTCCTATACCGCGGACACCGTCACCATCCTGTCCACCGACGGCAGCACATACAGCTATCCCTGGACCGCCAACTATCTGGAGGCAGGCGACCCAGTGGGCATCAGCATCGGCTCCGACGGAAAGGTCACCCTGAAGCGCCTCAGCTCTCCTGCCCTGTCCGGTAAGGTATCCGCCGACGGCCGGAAGCTCGGGCCCCATACCATCGCCTCTGACGCGGAGATCCTGGACGCCGCCGGAGGAAACGCGGTCAAGATCTTCCCCAGCCGCCTGGCCGGGATGGAGCTAACCAGCGGTAAGGTGTCCTACTACTCCCTCAACGGCAGCGGCGAGATCGACCGCATGGTGCTCAACAACGCCACCGGAGACGCCTACCACTACGGCGTGCTCACCCACATGGAATCCCTGGGCGAGGGGCTCTATGCCAGCTACTCCTATGAATACGATGTGGGCGGCACCTCCTACTCCATCCCCTCCACCAGCACCCGCTATCCGGTGCAGGCCGGCCCCATCCTGGTGGACGGCGACCCCGCTGACCCCGACCGTCTCCTCTCCCTCACCTCCGTCAAGGCCGACAAGATCAGCGGCGGCAAGCTGGTATCCGGCAGCCGCCAGTACCGTCTGGCCGACGAGGTCATCGTCTACGAGCGGCGGGATCGGGACTACTTCCTGTCCACCCTGGACCGGGTCCAGGAGCTTGGCCTCTCCCTCACCGGCTGGTATGACCGGACCGAGGATCAGGGCGGCCGCATCCGGGTCATCATCGCCCAGTGACGCCTCCCACAAAAAACGCACGCGGCGCAGAAGCCTTGCTTCCGCGCCGCGCGTATTTTATGCTTGAATTTCTCAACCCTCATCCCCGCACCGGCATGACCTTTCTCCCTCCGGCGGAAGCAGCTCCGCCAGAGTGATGCCGTCCAGGTACTGGTTGACCACATCGTCCAGCCCCTTCCACAGGGGGAAGGTGGGACAGTCCGCAGAACGGCCGCACCGTTCCGTCTCTGACAGGCCCTGGCAGTTCACCGGGACCAGCCCGCCCTCCGTCAGGCGGAGGATGCTGCCCACAGTGTACTCCTCCGGAGCGCGGGTCAGGCGGTAGCCGCCCCCCTTGCCCCGCATCCCGAACAGATCGCCGCTGCGTGCCAGCAGCTTGACGATGCTCTCCAGATATTTTTCCGAGATCCCCTGTCGGGCCGCGATCTCCTTTAACGGGATAAAGCGGCCGTCATCATGCTCCGCCAGATCGATCATCACTCGCAGCGCATAGCGGCCTTTCGTTGAAACCATCATCGCGTCTGTCCCTCCCTTGTGGAGCCAAGCGTCCGTTTTTCTGCTGCTATTATGCCATAGCGCGGCCCAAATTTCAAGGGTCTCCCAGCACCGGACAGGGCGGGGCCAAAGCCCCGCCCTGCATCCCTGTGTTTTCTGCCTGCTACGCGGCGCTGCTCTGAAAGCCCTGCGCCGCCTGGAGCATATTCTCTGCCAGGATGCCATAGCCCCGGGTGGAGTCGTTCACCAGAACATGGGTCACAGCGCCCACCAGGCGCCCGTCCTGAATAATGGGGCTGCCGCTCATGCCCTGCACGATCCCGCCGGTGGCGTCCAGCAGGCGCTGGTCCGTCACCCGGATCATCATATTTCGGGTCTCCCCCTCCGTCTCCGGGTAGAGGCGGATGATCTCAATGGCGTACTCCTCCACCTGGTCGCCGGAGATATTGGAGCGGATGACAGCTTTTCCCTCACGCACCTGCTCCCGTGTGGCCACCGCCACCGGCTCCAGGCCCCGCGTCAGCTGCTCCCCGTCCAGCCGGCCGAAGATCCCCCGGTCCGTGTTGGCGTACAGCTCCCCCAGGTCCTCCGTGAGGTTGAACTCCCCGTGGAGCTCGCCGGGCTCCCCCGCCCGGCCCCGCTTCACATCGGACACGGAGGCCTCCATGATGCTCCCTGTCTCCAGGGGCATCAGCTTGGCCGTGTCCACATCATTGATCCCGTGGCCCAGGGCGGCGAACACGCCGCTCTGGGGATCATAGAAGGTCATGGTCCCGATCCCCGCCATGGAGTCCCGCAGCCACACGCCCAGCTGATAGGCTCCCGCCTGAGAGCGGACGGCCTGCGCCGACAGCTGGAGGTCAGCGCCCTCCCTCCGGACCTGAAGGGTCATGGGCGCGTCCCGCTTCTGCGCCACCAGCTTTTGGACCTCCTCAATGGTGTTCACCTCAGTCTGGTCGATGTGGGTGATCACATCTCCCGCCTTCAGACCGCTGGTCCGTCCCGGCGCGGCCGGGCCCTCTGCCGTGTCAATGGAGGACAGTCCCACCACCAGCACTCCGTCAGAAAACAGCTTGATGCCCACCGCACGGCCCAGAGGGATCACCTCTCCGCTGGCGCCTTCCACCGCTGCCGCCTCCACCGCGTCCGGTCTGGCCGGCGCGGCCCAGACGGGCCCTCCAGGCAGAAGGCAGGCCAGCAGCAGGCCCAGGGCCGCCGCTCCAGCCCAGCCGGGCCGCCATCGTTGTTTTTTCTCCTGTTCCAATCTCATCCCTCCCCCGGATGGCTTGGCATACCACCGCGGCCATCCTGTTTCCGGCGGCCAGCATCGGCCGCCTTTTCCCAGTATGGACCGCTCCCGCCGGAGGCAAACCAGGGGAAGTCTCCCGCCGTTTCCATGTGAGACTTTGGAAACCCTTCCGAACTGCGGAAGGCTAGGATCTCACCGGAAAAAATCGGAAATTCTGAAGTTTTTTCAAATTGAAGGACGAATGCCGCCCGCCCAGACCGGATATCGTTCCTATTTTGTCCTGTTTGTTCAAATTTATTGACGGCGCGCCAAACAGAAGCCGCCCCGCGTCTCCTGTTTTGGAGAGACGCGGGGCGTGCTGTGTCTGCCCGGACCTCGTTTTAAGTCACGGGCTGAATTTTATAAAATATGAAACGCGATGATCAGGCCGGAGAACACGATGGAGACGGTAGACACCAGCTTGATGAGAATATTCAGGGAGGGGCCGGAGGTGTCCTTGAAGGGGTCGCCCACTGTGTCGCCCACCACGGCAGCCTTGTGGCAGTCCGACCCCTTCCCGCCATGGTGTCCGGCCTCGATGTACTTTTTGGCGTTGTCCCAGGCTCCGCCGGCGTTGGACATGAACACCGCCATGGCAAAGCCGGTGACGGAAACACCGCCCAGCAGGCCCACCACGCCCTCCGGGCCCAGGAGCAGGCCGGTGAGGATGGGGACAATAATCGCCAGAAGGGCGGGGGCCACCATCTCCCGCAGAGCGCCCTTGGTACACAGGGCCACACAGGAGGCGTAGTCCGGATCCGTCTGATACTCCATGATCCCGGCGATCTCCCGGAACTGGCGGCGGACCTCCACCACGATGGACTGGGCCGCCGTCTGGACGGCGCTCATGGTCAGGGCGGAGAACACGAAGGTGAGCATGGCCCCCAGGAACAGCCCCACCAGCATCAGGGGATTGGTGAGGGACAGGTCCAGGGCCGTCTCCGATTTCTCCGCCACGATATTCACATAGGAGACCAGCAGAGCCAGAGCGGTGAGAGAGGCCGAGCCAATGGCGAAGCCCTTTCCGGTGGCCGCGGTGGTGTTGCCCAGGGAGTCCAGGGCGTCGGTGCGCTCCCGGACGGACTCCGGCAGTCCGGACATCTCGGCGATGCCGCCGGCGTTGTCCGCCACCGGCCCATAGGCGTCGGTGGCCAGGGTGATGCCCAGGGTGGACAGCATCCCCACGGCGGCGATGCCGATGCCGTAGAGCCCCCGGTCAAAGGAGGCCCCGCCGCCGGCGGCGTAGAAGCTGATGAGGATGGCGGCGGCCACGATGAGGATGGAGGCGATGGTGGACATCATGCCCAGGGACAGCCCGCCGATGATGACTGTGGCAGAGCCGGTCTCCGCGGCGGCGGCCAGCTTCTGGGTGGGCTTATAGGTGTCCGAGGTGTAGTACTCTGTGAAGTAGCCGATGGCACAGCCCCCCACCAGCCCGCAGAGGATGGCGGCATAGACGCCCCAGTCGCCCAGGACGAACCAGGTCAGCGGCGCGGCGGCCGCGGCGGACAGGGCCGCCGCCAGATAGGTCCCGGTGCGCAGGGAGCGCAGCAGGGACTTCTGTGTGGCGTTCTCCTCCGTTTTGACAAAGAAGGTGCCCACAATGGAGCAGAGGATGCCGCACACCGCCAGCAGGATGGGCAGGATCATGCCCTCCCAGCCATACCCGGCGCAGGCTCCCAGAGAAAAGGTCGCCAGGATGGAGCCCACATAGGACTCATACAGGTCAGCGCCCATACCGGCCACGTCGCCCACGTTGTCTCCCACATTGTCCGCAATGGTAGCGGGGTTGCGGGGGTCATCCTCGGGGATGCCGGCCTCTACCTTGCCCACCAGGTCGGCGCCCACGTCGGCGGCCTTGGTGTAGATGCCGCCGCCCACCCGGGCGAACAGGGCCATAAAGGAGGCGCCCATCCCATTCATCACCATGATGTTGCCCAGCGTCACCGGGTCGTCGATCCCGGCCCCCAGACGGAGGATCACAAACCAGATGGAGATGTCCAGCATCCCCAGCCCGACCACGGTGAAGCCCATGACCGAGCCGGAGGAGAACGCCACCCGCAGGCCCTTGTTCAGGCTCTCACTGGCGGCCTGAGCGGTGCGGGCGTTGGAGTTGGTCGCGATCTTCATTCCCACCAGACCAGCCAGCATGGACCAGATCCCGCCGGTCAGGAACGCGAAGGGGGTGAATTTGGAGAGCATGGTCCCTCCCGTTCCGAAGGCCATGACCAGCAGCAGGAGAAACACCACCACAAAGACCTTCGCCACGGTGGCATACTGGTGGGACAGGTACGCGTTGGCCCCTGACCGGATGGCGGAGGCGATCTTTTTCATGGCGTCGCTGCCCTCTGAAAAAGCCAGCACCCGCCTGCTTTGCAGCCACGCGAACAGGATCGCCGCAGCCGCGCCCAGGAAACCGATCCAATATAAGTTCTCCAAATCAATCCACGCTCCTTCTTTCCGGAACCGCAAAATTAGTTTGATATAAAGTGCTTTTTTAATCATGCAGCTCCGGTCTTATTTCTATTTTATCATATTTTGCAGGAAGCGCAACAGAAAATTTCATTTTATTTTCTGCTTAAACTCAATTTTTAAAGTATAATTACAATCTAAAATTGATATAGGCTCCATTACTGTTCTGCCAAGCTGTATCAGCTCCGGGACATTTGAGGCGCAAAAAAGCCTGTCAAAATGCCGGTTCAGACATTTTGACAGGCTTTTTTGTATCATTCAGTCCCGCCGCCAGGTACGGGCGCTGAACATGACCAGGATGGGGAAGATCTCCAGCCGTCCCACGATCATACACAGGGACAGCACCAGCTTGGACAGGTCCGAGAACCCGGAAAAGTTCCCGGTGGGACCGATGGCAGACAGGCCCGGCCCCACATTGCTCAGGCAGGTGAGCGCGGCGGAGAAGGACACATCGAAGGGCGTATTGTCCAACGACACCACCAGGGCGGCCCCCAGCAGGATCAGGCTGTAACACCCCACAAAGACCAGGACGGAGTGGACCGTGGACTCCTCCGCCACCTTGCCGTCCAGCTTGACCACCTCCACCGACCGGGGATGGGCGATCTGGTGGATCTCCCGGCGGATGGCCCGCAGCAGCATCAGTACCCGGGAGCACTTGACGCCGCCGCCGGTGGAGCCGGCGCAGGCGCCGCAGAACATGAGCAGGACCAGCACCAGCTGGGACAGCTGGGGCCACAGGACATAGTCCGCCGTGGCAAAGCCGGTGGTGGAGATGATGGAGGCCACCTGGAAAAAGGCGTAGCGCAGGCTCTCCAGCGCGTTTTGGTACATGGGGAGCAGGTCCAGCGTGATCACCACAGTGGCCGCCGCCACCACCCCCAGGAAGAAGCGCAGCTCATCGCTCTTCAGCGCCTCCTTTAAGCGGCGGTGGAGCACCAGAAAGTACACGCTGAAATTGACGGAGAACAGCAGGGCAAACACCGCGATGATCATCTCGATCACAGGGCTGCCGTATGCCCCCACACTGGCGTTCCGGTTGGAGAAGCCGCCGGTCCCCGCGGTGGAAAAGGCGTGGATGAAGGCGTCATACAGGGGCATCCCCGCCAGCTTGAGGAGGACCACCTCCAAGGAGGTCATGGCGAAGTAGATGGTATACAGGATCTTGGAGGTCTGAGACTGCTTGGGGACCAGCTTGGAAAAGACCGGGCCCGGGCTCTCCGCCTGGGTCAGGTAGTGGGAGGGCACCCCCAGAGAGGGGAGGATCGCCGTGGCCAGCACCAGCACACCCATGCCGCCCAGCCAGTGGGTGAAGGAGCGCCAGAACAGGATCCCCCGGGGCAGCGCCTCAATATCCACCAGGATGGTGGCGCCTGTGGTGGTGAAGCCGGAGCAGGTCTCAAAAATACAGTCCACAAAGGACTCAAAATACCCGGAGAAGTAGAAGGGCAGCCCCCCCACCACTCCGGTGACCAGCCAGATCAGCCCCACGGAGACAAAGCCCTCCCGGAGGAAGAAGTGCTTTTCCGCGCGCATGGAGGACAGGGGCAGACTGACAGCCAGGATAATCAGGATGCTCAGCAGGAAGGGCGTCAGGCTCTCCCCGTACAGCAGGGCGACCGCCATGGGGAAGAACAGGGTAAAGGACTCGGCCGCCATCACCCGTCCCACCAGCCGCAGAACAAGCTTAATGTTCATTGCTTCCTCCCTGGACGGGGAAGGCGCCCTCATCCTCATAGATGTCGTTCAGGTCCAGGATCCGCAGATCTCGGGAGATCAGGATCACCGAATCCCCCTCCTGGATACTGGAGGACCCCTCCGGGATGATGATGTCCCCTCCCCGGGCCAGCACGGCGATCAGGATCCCCTTCCGCAGCCGGAGTTCTTTCAGTGGGACCCCCAGGTTGCGGGTATTGGCGCTGGCCGTGAACTCCATGGCCTCGGCGGAGCCGTCGGCGATCCGGTACAGGGTATTCATCACGCTGCCCTGGGAGTTCTGCATCCCGCGGACCACCTGGAGGATCTGGGCCGCGGTGATCATCTTGGGAGAGATCACGCTGTCCAGGCCGATGGTCTGGGCGATGCCGGCATAGTTCTGCCGGTTGGATTTGGTGACGACCTTCTGGACCCCCTTCTGCATGGCGTACAGGGAGAGGATCAGGTTGTCCTCGTCCCGGTCCGTAAGGGCCACAAAGGCGTCCGAGGCGGTCATCCGCTCCGACTCCAGCAGCTCCTGGTCCGTGCCGTCGCCGCAGATCACCGTGGTGTGGGGGAGCCGCTCGCTGATGAAGCGGCAGCGGTCCTTCTGGATCTCCACGATCTTGACCCGCATCTTCATCTTCTCCAGCACGGCCGACAGATACAGAGAGATCTTTCCGCCGCCGACGATAAAGACGCTCTTTACTTTGGGGCTGTACCGCCCCAGCAGGCGGAAAAACTGATCCAGGCTGGAGGGACGCCCGATGAGGTAGAGCTTGTCCCCCGCCTGGGGCACAAAGGAGCCGTTGGGGATGACCACCTCGCCCCCGGGCCGCTCCACGGCGCAGAACAGCAGCGAGAGCTGCTTGACCTGGTCCGACAGGGCGTGGAGGGGGCGGTTGACCAGAAAGTCCTCCTCCAAAAGGCGGAACCCGATCAGCTCCACCCGGCCGCGGCAGAAGGTCTCGATATTGGCAGCAGGAGGAAAGCGGAGCAGGCGGGAAATCTCCACCGCCGTGGCGTTCTCCGGATTGATGACCATATCGATGCCCATGTTCCGCTTCAAGTCACTCAGCCCCGTGTTATACTCCGGGTTGCGGATGCGGGCGATAGCATACTTGGCCCCCAAATGCTTGGCAGTCAGGCAGC
This sequence comes from Clostridiales bacterium, assembly GCA_902363045.1. GTDB lineage: Bacteria > Bacillota > Clostridia > Oscillospirales > Oscillospiraceae > Lawsonibacter. The sequence goes on along the minus strand of CABIYX010000001.1, from coordinate 244,564 downwards.
ACACCATATTGATCTCGTCCGAGTTGGTGGCGGCCACCAGCAGATCTGCGTCCGGCGCCCCCGCCTCGATCAGGGTGGCGGCGGAGATCCCGTTTCCCTTCACGCTCATAATATCCAGGGCGTCCGCGGCCCGGCGGAGGGTGTCCTCCCGCAGATCCACAATGACAACGTCATACTTTTCCCGGACCAGCTGTTCCGCCAGGGAAAAACCGACCTTGCCGTTTCCTACGATCACGATTTTCAAGGCAAGCGACCTCTCTTCATTTCTCTTATCCTTCGCCGGACCGTCCGCCGGTCAGATGGTCCACTGGCTGTGGATCAGACCCACCAGCCGCCATTGTCCCTCCAGAGGGGTAAACACCAGCTTGAGGGAACACCAGTCCAGCCCCCCGAAGTCCGGGTCCAGCTCCGGATAGCACAGGTCCACAAACCGGCAGCCCGGATAGGCCTGGGCCACGTTCTCCAGGGCGTTTCCACTGAGCACCACCCGGTCCACCCCCACCTCGGGGGCCTGAGTATAGTCCACGGAAAAAATATACTGCCGCACAAATTCTTCCATCGTCAAAAGAATGGGCGTGCCCCGGCCGTCCTCATAGCCCCACAGATACTGCCCAGGATCCTCCGGCAGGCCGCGGATCTCATCGGCGGTGAAATTCTGGTCAGTCTCCGGGTCCACCGTGGAGCTGGCGGTAAAGGTCACGCCCCGCTCCGGGTGGACCAGCTCCCCCAGCGTCTCATAATCCTCCGCCTTCAGCGCCTCCGCCGCGCGGGCGGCGGCCCGCAGCAGGCCGCTGGTGGACGCCTCCGAAGCGGGCTGGGGCTCCTCCCCCGCTCGGCTGGCGGTCAGCGGAGCCGCGTCCAGCTTGGGCGACACGGTGTGGATGGGAAACAGGCACAGCAGTCCCAAAACAAAGCCAAATAAAAAAAGAAGCAGGGGAAACACGGCTCGGCGCACGTCAGAGATCCCTCCCTATCCATTCAGATCGGGCCGGGAAGCCCGTTCTTCCCTCTGGCCGGACCGCCGAAGGGACGCAAATGCGCTCTTGGGCGCACTGCTCTGATTATACTGGTTATTATAGTGGGGGGGCGGCAAAAAAGCAAGAGGCGGCAGGCAACTCCACGCTTTTTTCCACCACGTCCGGTTGATATTTCCCCGTCGGAGTGGTATCCTCCAGTCAGACCGCTCCGCCCGCCGGAGCGGCATCACATCAATGGGGGCTTTTCTATGTTCCAACTGTCCGATCTGCTGTTCGATCAGCTCTGTGCCGCCGTCCGTGAGGCCGGCGCGCTCTTCTCCCGCCGGGAGCTGGCGTCCCAGGCCCGCCGCAAGGGGCCCACCGACTTCGTCACCGCCGTGGACACCGCGGTGCAGGACCAGCTGAAGCGCCATCTGGCCGCCCTGGCCCCGGAGGTCCAGTTCATGGGGGAGGAGCAGGACAACTCCGGCGTGGACTTCTCCGGCCCAGTTTGGATCCTGGACCCGGTGGACGGCACCACCAATCTGCTCCACGACCTGCGCCACAGCGCCGTCTCCCTGGCTCTGGCGGAGAAGGGACGCGTCCTTCTGGGCGTCGTCTACGACCCCTACTCCGGCGAGCTGTTCACTGCCCGCAGGGGGCAGGGCGCCTTCTGCTGCGGGCGGCCCATCCATGTCAGCTCCGCCGCCGCCCTGGGGGAGTGCCTCTGCTCCACGGGCACCAACCCCAGCTGCCGGGAGCTGGCCGACCGGACCTTCCGGCGGATGCGCCTGCTCTATGACCGCTGCCACGACATCCGCCGGATCGGCGCGGCCTCTCTGGAGCTGAGCTACCTGGCCGCGGGCCGCCTGGACTGCTTTGTGGAGCACGGGCTCAAGCCCTGGGACTACGCCGCCGGGATGCTCCTGGTCCGGGAGGCGGGCGGCGTGGTCACCACCCCTGAGGGCGGCGAGCCCTCCCTCTCCCAAGGCAGCGAGATCGCCGCCGCCACCGCCCCGGTCCATCCCCAGCTGCTGGCCGCCCTGCGAGAGGCCGACCGCTGACCGGCTGAGCCCAAACCTCCGGAAGCCCGCCGAAAAAGCCCGATCCCAGTCCGGCTTTCCCGGCGGGCTGTTTTCCCGCTCTTTTGTACCACTATCACAAAAACAAGCGGAAGTACTTGCTAAACAACTGGCCGCATTATACAATACAGAAAATGACAACAGAGACAGCGGGCGGCCAGCCCACCCGGGAATAGGGCCGCAGGTTTCAGAAAAAATATGAAAAACACAAAATGCAACCAGCAGTTGCCTAAAATGTAAACCCAAGTTGGTTTGCTTTTGTCAAATCTTTTTGTATGTTAGGGGTGTAGAAGATGAAATTGGAAGAAAAGCTGATTTCCCTGCGCAAAGCAAATGGGCTGTCCCAATTAAAGCTGGCGGAAAAAATGGGAGTCTCCCGGCAGGCAATCTCAAAGTGGGAAGCGGGCGCCTCAAAACCGTCCACGGAAAATTTGAAAACTTTAGCGGCCCTATATGATGTTCCTCTGGAATATTTGCTGAATGAGGACGATCCAGGACCCGCCCATGTGGAACGGAGAACCGGGGAAAATACAGAAGTGGGGCATCACAAAAAGCCAAAATGGTTCGCACTGATGCTGGTCGGGATCGGGATCATGGCAGTAATCCTCTGTTCCACGTTTTTTCAGGACAGGAACGAGAATCCTGTTTCAATGAATAACATAGAGGGGAGTGAGGTAGAAGTCGAAGAAACATTTGACCTGGAATGGTAGCCGCAAACGGAAGGGGGTGAAAAAGATGAAGAAGAACCAATGCTTGACTGTCGCACTGGCACTGGTCATGATGCTGTCCTGTTTTGGAGTAAATGTATCTGCCGCAGAAGAATGTCTGGACGCGGAGGAGACCATTTCTGTGGTGCGCGCAACGGGCAAGTTTGATATGGAAGTGCGAGCCAATCGTACCGTAAAGGCCGGCAGCAGCTTCCCCCTGGAGGTTGGTGAGGTCGTAACGATCAAGGCAACGTACTCTCCGTTTTCCGCAAGTGTAGACTTTGGGCTGATCGCGCCAGACGGCCTGTTCTACGGCCTGAATACGACAACAGGGAGTTTTGACCGGTCTATCGAGGTCACACAAAGAGGTCATTACTATCTGGCGGTGAGAAACAATTCGTCTTCGGTCATTTCTGTTTCTGGGTATGTAAATTACTAAATAAGGTGGAAACATTGAAAAAAGTAATAGTTATTTTTTATACAGTATTGATTTCGTTGTGTTGTCTATCTTGTAGTAGTTTGAATATGGGTAATGTCCCCTTTTCGACCACAGTACAACTTCAGACTTATTCAAACAGAGAAGATCTCATATTACAATATCCTTCAGGAGAACTTGCAGTCAAACTTCCAATTGACATGGCTTTACAAGGATTTCCTGCTGTAGAGAATGAGATCAAGGTGACGGATGAAGTATCAGCATTTTATGGATGGTCAAGCAAAGGCGTACAATGGGTTATTATTTGCGGCAGATCTTCTGCTAACTGGACGCCATATAATGTGTTTTTATCATCTGATAAAGGACGCACATGGACTCCGGTTGTAATCAGCTCAAATGTGTGCGAAAAAGGATTACCTTCTTTTGCTATAACTGGCGTGGGGTTTATTTCTTCGGAACACGGATTTATTTGTTTTCGTCAAACTATCTGCCAAGGCCCTGAAATCTATGAAACAAAGGACGGAGGTGTGTCATGGAAACGGTTAGAGGTTTGTGTACCAGAAGAATATGGAACTCCAATTACAGTTACAGCAATGTCACCCATTATTACCTCTAAAAGCGTTTGTTTTCCAATTTGTCTCATTGGAGAAGAAGAAAATCATTACCAGTTATATATGAGTAGCACCGACTTCAAAGAATGGAATTGGTCAAGCGATACTCTCTACTTTTAATACAATAGAAAATCAGAAAAAAAGCATACCATAAATCGTATAGAGAAAGAAGGATTTATATGGCAAAAGGCTGTGACACTGCGGCTTATTTAACAGATTCAAGGGTTGATGCTCTTGTGGGAAAAGGGTATTCTTTTGTTGGAAGATACATTGATTACCTGAAAGGCGCTCATAATGATTTAACGGAAAAGGAAGTAGGGCTTATTTGTAATGCTGGACTTGAAATCGTCTCACTTTATCAGCCAAAAGGGATGAATTCGAGTACCCACTATTCTGCCTCACAAGGGAAAAGCGATGTAATTGAGGCATTGGAACTTGCGCGATATTTGAGACAGCCTAAAAATACTGCAATCTACTTTTGTGTAGACTTTGATCCATTGGAAAGTGTTGTGAGAAGTAATATTCTCCCTTATTTCGATGCTGTTTATCAGGCTATTATTGATAAAGAAGGAAATCCAGAAGGATATAGGATGGGAGTTTATGGATCTGGCCTTGTTTGCTCTAGCGTTGAAAAAAATAAATCTTCCGTGTATACAATGCTAGCTAATGCAACTGCTTGGCAGGGATCTAGTTCTTATACTCAATGGAACATTAAGCAGAAGCTACCTATTTCTGTCGGTGGGATTGATGTGGATCCTTGCGAGTCCTCGTCTTCGGGAACGGGTGGTTGGAGACGTTAAGAAAAAATTAGAGATGTGAGTCTATAAGTAAACGGGGAGAGGTATAATAAATGTCTTTCCCCGTTTTTTACAGTTTACCCGTTACACTATGCATAAACGGGTAAACCGTTATTCAGTGTTATTTTAAAATATATCAAACCCTCCAAATCAGCATAGAACAGAGATATGGATCAGAACGGCGCACAGCTCTTCCAGCCCGCCGCGGCCGTCCCGCAGTTTCCCATTCATACCACTCAGCGGGAGCACAGCGGCCCTGGGCGCACATTCGTTCCCTCCTCAAAGATGTTGATATGGATACTTTTAGCAATAGAGCTGTTGTTGGAAACCCAGATTTAATGCATGATTATAATTATGGAAAACATATCAGTGGAATTACTGAGGTAAGCACACAGTCCGATTCCTATAATATGGACACTATTCAGGTGTTTGTGGCTTATGCACATACAACGATGACAGTTGATATTTCGTGGGATATTTCCCTTGGAGTAGACATTGCCGATTCATCAATTTCTTTTTCATTAAGCCCTGATGTATCACAAGAAATGATGGCAGAAGGAAATCATACGTTCCATTACTACGATCGCTATACCTGGACGGCGTAAAAAAGGTGGATCACTCCGATCCTTTCGGCGTGATCCACTGCTTTAACCGCCCGTTTTATAGGAGGAAACGAACATGATTGCTTTTTATAAATTATTAGCGTCTTTTTTAGGGTTCATGTTCCCTGTTTTTTTAACAAAGGCAATCAGAGAAATCTTGAAAGAAAATGGTGGGGAGCAAAAATATATTGTGATGTCAAGTATATGTTGTGGGGTAATAACATTTATAATTATGGCGCTTCTCCCTAATACATAATATCTCCTATGAAGGGTTGACGAAAGACTTATGGAACAAATCAAACAGTATTATCTAAAATGGCGGTCTTTCCTAAACACGGATCAATCCCACTTTGTTCAAAGCTCGCTGGCTCTCATACTGCTCCTGATTCTAACCCCATTCTTTCCCCGTTCAGATGGAACCTGGAGTTTTGTACTTCCCGTTGTGGGACTCATATTTTTTGGGCTCCGCGCGGCAGAGGAGAAAACAAGACGGACACAGTATGATTTTCTTTGCATTGTCATTTGGCTGCTTGAGATACTAATTCTAAACTGGTTCAATGTCTGACAGTCAAAACTGATCTTTGCTGCTCTGAATTAAATTTTGTATGGAAATACGGGCAAACTCCCAGGCAGCTTCCCATTCACACCACTCAGCGGGAGCACAGAGTCCCTGGGCGGCACATTCTTCCCTTCCTCCGGTCACAGTCCCAGGCCGTAGACCCGGTTCGCGTTTTCAAAGAACACCGCCTCCCAGTGCCGTTCCGGCGCCAGGCGCTGAATGAAGCCGATATACTCCCCCAGGTTGACAATGGGCCAGTCCGTCCCGTACAGGATCCGGTCCCAGGCGCAGGTGCTGGCCAGCCAGCTTTTCAGCAGTCCGGCATAGCCCGCCTGCTCTTCAAAATAGCGGTCCAGCTCCACCCGGCCCTCCAGCAGGCCGGACAGGTCCGCGCAGACGTTGGGGTTCTTCCCCAAAACGGCGGCCGCCTCCTGGAGGAAGGGGTTCCCGAAGTGGCACATGACGAACCGGGTGCGGGGGTGGTCCGCCGCCGCCTCGTCCAGGGCCAGGGGGTGGCTGTACTTCAAATGGGCCCGGGCATAGGCCGTCAGGCCGGTGTGGACGGCCACAGGCTTGTCATAGCGCTCCGCCAGGCGGTAGATGGGGTCGTACACCGGGTCGGTCAGCCACAGGCGGTTGTACCCCGGATACAGCTTCACCCCACAGCAGGAGGGCCGCTTCAGGTGCTCCTCCACCTGGTCGGGCAGGTCCTTCGGGATGGAACGCCCCCGGTCCAGCACCAGACTGTCCAGCCCCACGCAGTAGTGGAACAGGTCCTCCGGATAGCAGTGCCGCTCCGTCTCCAGGGTGCGGTTGCCCATGACCACTCCGTGGACCATCCCCAGCTCTCCATAGGCCTGCCTCAGATGCTCCACAGAGTTTTGGTGCCCCACCGCCTCCGCCATGGCGTTGGTGCGGGGCTCCGGCGGAAAGAGGTGCAGGTGGGCGTCAATGATCTTCACCGGATGCCTCCCCCTGCCCAACAAAGCCCTCCCGCAGGGCCTCGGCGGGGACGTCATAGTAGAAGGTCAGGTTCTCCCGCCCCCGGAACAGGGCGGAGCCGTCCGCCTCCCCCTCCAGGGCCAGCAGTCCGGGCAGCAGGAAGGGGGCGAACACGGTGGGCTGCCCCTCCTGTTCGCCGCAGCGGGCCCGCCCCAGGGTGCGGCCGCTGAGGATGTACCCCTGCAAAAAGCCGGTGAGCAGCTCCCCGTTGAAGCCCGCGTGGTCACAGGGCAGGAAGCACCGGCTGGCCCCGGACCGGGCCGCCCGGGCTCCCGCCGCCACCGAGGCGCTGAGGGGCCGGTTCTCCGGCACCACCACCTTGTTGAAGCCAAACTCCCGGACGGGGGCGTCCAGCACCCCCTTCGCCGTCACCACCAGCACCCGCAGGCCCATCATGGCGTCCGCCGCCTGGCGGGCCGCCTCAAAGGCGCGGCGGTACAGGGGCGCGCCCCCCGCCTCGCCCAGCAGCCGCTCCTGTCCAAACCGGCGGGCAGGGCCCGCCGCCAATAAAATCAGATCGATCATGTTCTCTGCCTTTCTCAGAATGGTCCCTTCCGTTACCGCCGGGGTCCGCCCCGGCGCGTGTCCATGTCGCCGCCCGCCGCAGCGGCGCGGCAGCCGGAACATTTTAAGGCCATTATAACGTATCAGCGGAGAAAAAGCCAGAGGGTCTGTCCCCCTCCCGCTCCGTCTATTTTTACCAAAATGTCCCCGGGCGGCCGATTTGGACCGCCCGGGGACATTTTACAGCGATAAAACCGCAGGCTCCTCCGCCCGGATCACACCACCCGGAACTTCAGCTCCGCCCCCGCCGCGCAGGCGGCGACGTTCTGGGCGCAGATCAGGCTCACCGCGCCGATGGCCTCCTTGGAATACATCCCAATGTGCGGCGTAATGATCACATTGTCCAGGGTCCGCAGAGGATTTTCCTCCGCCATGGGCTCCACCTCAGACACATCCATAGCCGCGCCGGCAATATGGCCGGAGACCAGGGCCTCATACAGGTCCTTCTCATTGACGATCCCGCCCCGGGCTGCGTTGATCACATAGGCGCCCGCCTTCATGCTGGCCAGCTGGGGCGCGGAGATCATATTCCGGGTCTCATCATTCAAAGGAAGGTGCAGGGACAGGAAATCACAGCCGCTGATGACCTCGTTCTCACCGCACAGGGTGACATAGCTCTGAAATTCCTCCGGCAGCTCTTTCACATAGGGATCATAGGCCAGCACCTTCATGCCAAAGCCGCTGGCACGGCGGGCCACATTCTTGGCGATGGCCCCAAAGCCCATCAGGCCCAGGGTCTTCCCGCACACATCCACACCGATGGCGGTCTGCCAGCGGCCCTCATGGACCCAGCGGTTGGTGCTGACGATGTTCCGGGCCACCGCCAGCATCAGACCGAAGGTCAGGTCCGCCACCGCATTGGAGTTGGTCCCCGGGACGTTGCACACGGCGATCCCCAATTCCTTGGCCTTCTCCAGATGGATATTATCCAGGCCCGCTCCGTGCTTGCAGATGATCTTCAACTTGGGGCAGCGCTCCATGACCGCCTCCGGAAACTCATGCGCGCCGATGATGAGGGCGTCGTAGTCGGGGATCATGGCCTCAAACTCCGCCTGGTCAAAGTCCTTGCCCTTCATGGTAACTTCAAATCCGGCCTTGGTGAGGATGTCCAGCGGCTCATTGCTGATCTTGCCAAAGGACCGGGAGGTAATCAAAACTTTCTTACTCATGGCGTTCTCCTTTTAAGCTCACGATTTTTTTCAGTCCACTGACCCCATAGCTCTTTCCGTCCGAAATAGGCATCCAGATGATCCGGTCGATATACCGGCTGCCCTCCAGGATCATGGAGAACAGGCGGTACATAAACTCATCGGACACCAGGGCCACCGTCCGGCACTCCTTCCAGAAGTGCTCACAGTAGTACTCCAGGGACTGGCGCACCCCGCCCATGATGACGCTCTCGCCGTAGGAGAGACGCTGCTGGGGAGTTCCATGCTCAAAGATCCGCATGGCGTGGCAGATGTAGAGGGCCCGGTTGAAGCCGAAGCGCTCCAGATTTTCGATCCCCTTGCGCACCATCGCCTCATCCAGCTCCAGACTGTCCGAGGTGAGCACCGGCGAGAGGATGGTATCCTGCTTCAGGGCATAAAACAGTTCCCCTGTGAAGTTGGAGATGATTCCTGTGATCTGGTCTCCCTGAATATAGATCCCATGGGTGTGGGAGCCAGGCATAAGCATCACGACATTTTCCACATCCCGCTCCGCCTTCAGCTCCTCCAGCGCACCGATGATCTCGATCTCCTCTCCTCTCAGATTATTCACAAAGGAGAAGTCATCGCTGAGGGTCTTTAAGCCGGGGACCAGGAAAATGTCCCGATGGAAACAGGTATCCTCATGGAAAGGATACAGGCTGTCCGCAAAATCCTGCACCGTCATCGGCAGCACCAGATGAGGAATCTCCTTCAGCCCATACGGCGAGGTCACCATGCCGGAGGCATAAATTGCCTCCACATCCCCATCTGAAAGGGAATTTGCCTCCAGCACCTGGTCATAGAGGATCTTCATCCCCTCAATGAGCACACGGTTGCTTCCTGCAATGGCGGAGTCCTTTGAGCCCACCGTCCGCTTGGCTGAATCACAGATCCGAAAGTCCCGGTCCAGAAGATAAGCCCGGGTATTGGAGGTGCCGGAGTCAAAATACAGAATATAATTCTTTTTCACTTCCCACACTCCCAGTCCGTTCAGCGGGCCAGAGCTTCCACATACGCCTTGGCAGTGGCAGTGATCTCATCAAAGCGGCCCTCATCCACCAGCTTGGCGCTGACCAGGCTTCCGCCCACGCCCACGCCCACGGCGCCGGCCTTCAGGAACTCCGCACAGTTTTCCACATTTACATTGCCCACTGCAGTCACCGGAATGTGCTTCAGGGGGGCCTTCACTGCCTTGACATAGGCGGCGCCCAGCAGGCCGGCGGGGAACAGCTTCACAATGTCCGCGCCGCACTCATACGCAAAGGCCGCCTCCGTGGGCGTCATGGCACCGGGGATGGAAACCTTGTCCAGCTTCTTGGTCTCGCGGATGACCGCTTCATTTACATTGGGAGAGATCATATACTCCGCGCCGGCCTCCACGGCCTGGTGCACCTGCTCTACGCTCATCACGGTCCCGGCGCCCACACAGACCTTGTCCCCCAGCGCATCCTTGATGGCCCGGATGGCCGCCAGAGTATCCTTCACCTTCTCCTCACTGGTCTGGTCAAAGGTCACCTCGATACAGTTGACGCCGCCCTTCTCCAGCGCCTGGGCCAGGCCCACGATCTTTGTGCTGGGGATCCCGCGCACGATTGCAATGATCTTGCCCTCCAAAATCTTCTCCAATACCGCCTGAGACATCATGCATCCTTCTTTCCAAAAATTTTTGATTGAATCTATGTCCTATCTTTATTTTAATTTACATCTAAAAAATTAAATTGTCAATGAAAAAAATATTTTTTCCGCATTCACTTGTCGTATCTCTATTTTTCTGCTATGCTTGTGACATGAAAAAATGCAACAGCAGGAGGAGACTGTACGATGGAACGACCCACATCCAAAATCACCCTAGCGGAAAGCGTCTATGAGCGCATCCGTCGGGACATCATCACCAACCAGCTCAAGCCGGGGGAAAAAATCAACATCCGGGAGCTGTCCGCCCGATATGAAGCCAGTGAGACGCCCATCCGCCTGGCGCTCAACCGCCTGGCCTCTGAGAATATCATCGAGCATTTCCCCCGCCAGGGGATGCGGGTCAAGTCGCTGAACATCAACCTGTGCGAGGAGACCTTCGACCTGCGGCTCATGCTGGAGAGCTATTATCTCTCCAATGTCATTATGACGCTGAACACCAACGAGGCCATGCGCCTGGCGCTGCGCCGCAACGTGGAGGACAACCTGGAGATCGTACACCGCCTGACCCCGGACTCTCCGCTTGACGACTATCTGGTCAACTATGAATACGACATCGGCTTTCACCATCTGCTCATCAAGTGCTCCGGCAACAAGCTGCTGATGGACCTCTACCAGTTCCTCAACCCGTTCCTCTATATCAACTATGTCTACAACAAGCAGTCTAAGGAGCGGCTGCTCACCGGCATCCAGGAGCACCAGGAGATCATGGAGCATCTGCTCAACGGAAACGAGGAGGGGGCCCGCCAGGCCCTGACCACCCACCTGGCCAATTCCAAGCGCGTCATCATTTCCATCCTCAAGATCGACAACATTTTATAACAGGACCCAGGGGCCCCAACGCAGTCAGGTCCGAAGCCGCCGGCTTCGGACCTGACTTTTTCCCGTCCGTTACCAGAGGTTCCCTTCCGCGTCAAAGGGCCACTCCCGGGGCTTGTCCAGGATCTCGATCATGGGGTTGGCCCGGGCCTCCTCCAGCATCCCCTCAGAGATCTCGATCTCCTCCAAGCGCATGGTATCCCGGATATGGACGATCCGGGGCTTCACCCGGTCGATGTAGTTACAGGTCTTCAGCGCGATCTGGATGCACGCCCGGTCCGTGTGGGTGAACAGGGGGATCTTGGGGGTGCACAGCACCGTGGAGGTCACCACATTGGGATAGGTGCAGTCCACGTCGATCTTCTCCACCACCCGGCGCGTGGTCACATCGGCCAGACCCAGCCCGTTGCAGTTTCCATGGGTCTCCTCCGTCAGGTCCAGCACCGCAATGTGCTGGATCTTTTTATCGCTCTGCATATAGGGCACCGCGTAGCGGCCTGTGATATTGGGGTCCATACCGTCGCCGCTGATGTCCTTGCCCAGCCGGTCCACCACCAGCACGTCGATGTCATTGAAGAAGATCTTGCCCAGCCGCTCCTTGGAACGGCGCAGAATATCAGGCTCCTTCTCAAAGATCTCCTCCTTCAGAAGGCCCTCCAAAATGCAGGTCTGGTCGAAGGCGTTCTCCGCCACGGCCACCGCCCCCAGGATGTTCACCTTGTCAAAGATCACCCGGGCGATCATGGGAAGCAGCCGCCCCAGGTCGGAGAAGCCGTCCTGATGGACGTGCTCCGCCCCGTGCTGCTTGCCCATTCCGATGACCGCCATTTTCAGGATCCCGCTCTCATAGGGGCCCCGGAAGGCGGTATGGGCCTTCACACGGCCGCACAGGATGACCCCATCCGCCTGGTATGCGTAGTGGTCCACAAAGACGGGCATTCCCTCCTCGGTCTCGCCCACCTGGACCACCTCCATGGAGGAGAGGATGGGACAGCCCAGAAATTCCTCTGTCACCCCATAGCCGCGGAGGATCTCCAGCTGGCCCTCCGCAGTGGCTCCCCCGTGGCTGCCCATGGCCGGGAACACAAAGGGCTCTCCCCCGCAGGACTTCACAAAATCCACAATGGCCCGGGTGATGATGGCGATATTGGCCACCCCCCGGCTCCCGCAGGTGATGGCCACCCGCATCCCCGTTCGGATCCGGGACCGCATCGGCTCCAGCTCCCGCTGTACCAGAGCCGGGATCTCCTCCGGCTCAATATGGCTGTGATCCAGCTTCTGGCGGACCCGCACCATTCTGGGCAGCTCCGTCGCGGAGGCCAGCTGGGTCACAACATTTCCCTCTTTCTTCGTACTCAGCGCCATACTCTTTTCACCTCATCACAGGATCACGCCGTCTTTAAACAGCATGATCTCCCGATCATTGTTTTCTTCGTTTCGGGTGCTGACCAGGCCGGAGGCCACATCCAGCACCAGCCGCCACAGCTCCCGGGCCGGCTCGTCCATCGACCCCCGCTCCAGCACCGCCCCGGCATTGAAGTCCATCCAATTCGGCTTCCGGTGGAACAGAGCGCTGTTGGAGGCGATCTTGATGGTCGGGACCGCGGTGCCCAGCGGGTTGCCCCGCCCGGTGGTAAACAGAAGCACCTGTGCCTGGCTGGCCAGCAGATTGGTGATGGAGACGCTGTCATTTCCCGGCCCAGTCATCAGGTTCAGGCCGGGCTTACAGCACACCTGCCCCATCTCCAGAGTATCGGTCACCACCGCATGGCCGCCCTTTTGAATACATCCCAGGGATTTCTCCTCCAGCGTCGTGATCCCGCCCCGCTTGTTGCCCGGAGAGGGATTTTCATAGATCGGCTGGTCATAGCGGATATAGTACTCCTTAAAGGAGTTGATCATGTGGACGATCTTTTGGAAGGTATCCGCCGAATCTGCCCGGTTCATCAGCTGGGTCTCCGCCCCGAACATCTCCGGCACCTCGGTCAGCACTGCCGTCCCGCCCAGATCGGTCACACGTTCCGCGATCCGCCCGCACAGAGGATTGGCGGTGATGCCGGAGAATGCGTCAGAGCCTCCGCACTTGAAGCCCAGCACCAGCCGGCTGACAGGACACTCCTCCCGGCGGTCCTCTGCCATCACAGCTGCGATCTCCCGCATCAGGGACAGGCCGGCCTCGATCTCGTCCCCCTCCGCGTCCTGGGTCACCAGGGTCCGGATCCGGCGGCGGTCATAGTCCCCCAGCACAGGCAGGAAGTGGTCCAGATCGTTGTTCTCACAGCCCAGGCTCACCAGCAGCACGCCGCCGGCATTGGGGTGCTTCACCAGATTGCGCAGCAGCTTCTGGGTCGTCTCAAAGTCATCCCCCAGCTGGGAGCAGCCGGCGTTATGGGGAAAGGCAAAGATCCCGTCCCCCGCCTGGAGCCCCTGGCGTCTGGCCTCCTCCGCCATGCGGTTCACCGTCCGGTTCACGCAGGAGACTGTGGGAATGATCCACAATTCGTTGCGCGTCCCCACCCGTCCGTCCGGACGGCGGTAGCCCAGGAAGGTGTCCGCTCCATCCGCGGGCTCCGGCTGCCGCGGCGGCGCCGGGGCATACTGATAGTCCAGCAGCCCCTCCAGATTGGTCTTGAGATTGTGGCTGTGCAGCCACGCGCCGGACCGCACGGCCTGGGTGGCATGGCCAATTGAGGCCCCGTACTTGACCACCATCTCCCCCTCCGCCAGATCGGTCAGAGCCACCTTGTGGCCAAAGGGGATCTCCTCCTGGAGGTGCACAGCCTGTCCGTCCACAGACACGGCCTCCCCCGCGGACAAGGGCCGCAGCGCCACCGCCACATTATCCCGGGGATGGATCCGGATCACAGCTTGTTCCATCATACTCACCACTCCGCGACCGAGCCGTCCTTGTGCCGCCAGACCGGGTTTTTCCAGCTGTGCGGCGTCTGGGCCTCCTCCAGCACCAGCGCCTCGTTGACCTCCACGCCCAGGCCGGGCCGCTTGGGAAGCTCCACATGGCCATCGTGGAAGGCCAGATCCTCCTTGTTGAGGATATAGTCCAGCGGCTCGTGATAGGCGTTGTAGTGGATGCCCATGCTCTGCTCCTGAATGAAGGCGTTATAGCAGGTGGCGTCTACCTGGAGGCAGGCGCTCAAGGCAATGGGGCCCAGGGGGCAGTGGGGCGCCAGCGCAACGTCATAGGCCTCCGCCATAGAGGCGATCTTTTTCACTTCCGTGATGCCGCCTGCATGGGACAGGTCTGGCTGGATGATGTCCACTCCTCCGGCCTGAAGCAGGCGCTTGAAATCATAGCGGGAAAACAGCCGCTCCCCCGTGGCGATGGGCACATTACAGGCCGCCGCGATCTCCTTGAAATCCTCCATCTGCTCACAGAGGACAGGCTCCTCAATGAACATGGGATCGAATTCCTCCAGCTTTTTGGCCAGGATCTTGGCCATGGGCTTGTGGACCCGGCCATGGAAGTCCACCGCGATCCCGAAGTATTTTCCGGTCGCCTCCCGGATGGAGGCCACCCGCTCCAGCACCGCGTCGATCTTCTCATAGCTGTCCACCATCTGGAGCTCCTCAGTGCCGTTCATCTTGATGGCAGTGAAGCCGGCCTCCTGCTTCTCCTTGGCGGCCTTGGCCACATCGCTGGGCCGGTCTCCGCCGATCCAGGAGTACACCCGCATCCGGTCCCGGCAGGGACCGCCCATCAGCTGATAGACAGGGGCGTTGAAATACTTTCCCTTGATGTCCCAGAGCGCCTGGTCGATCCCGGCCATGGCGCTCATCAAAATGGGGCCGCCCCGGTAGAAGCCCGCCCGGTAGAGCACATTCCAAAGGTCCTCGATCCGCATGGGGTCGGCCCCCAGCAGATAGTCCTTCATCTCCTCCACACAGGCCAGGACGGTGGCCGCCTTGCCCTCGATCACCGCCTCGCCCCAGCCGGTGAGTCCGCCGTCCGTCTCGATCTTGACAAATCCCCAGCGGGGACGGACCAGATACGTCGTTACATTTGTGATCACCATGTTGTGATACCCTCCTTTAATTTTTCCAGCGGGCCATGGAAGCCCGCGCTTCATGTCTTGATCCTACATTCCCACCAGGAAGACCCAGGCGGGCAGAGCGGCCAGCATGGCCAGCATGGTCTGCACCATAATATTCGCCGCATAGTCCGGCGCACAGCCGTAGTCCGCCGCCACGATGCTGGTCATCGTCCCGGCAGGCAGAGCCGCAATGATCGTACTGATGCGGATGATCGTCGGATCCACTCCCAATGCCCGCATCACCAGGCAGATGACGGCCGGCATGACCGCCATCCGCAGCGCCGTGGGAAGATAGAGCGTGCGGTCCCGCAGGATCTTACAGATCCCGGAGTCCGCCAGGCTGCATCCTATGATGATCATGGACAGCGGCATGGTCAGCGCTCCGATCCCGCTGAAGGTGCTGTACAGTGGCTCCGGGATCTTGATTTGCAGGAAGTACATAACCAGCGCCAGCACAGACGCCAGGGCGATCTTGTTGCTCAGAATGGAGCGGAGGCTCCCGCGCCCCCGGTCTCCCAAATAGAACATCCCCCAGGAGTAGAACACCACGTTATAGATCATGCTGAACACAATGGCGCACAGCAGGCCGATATTCCCGTATAACTCCTGCAAAATCGGATAGCCGATGAAGGTGATGTTGCAGAACACCAGGGAACAGACAAAAACCCTCCGCTTCGCCTCCTCCAGCTTCAGCCAGCGGCTGAGAAAGATGGACGCCGGGATAAAGACCGCGAAGAACAGGACCGCATAGATGGCCGTGACCAGGATCGCCTTGGCCGCCTCCAGGGAAAAGTCCTGCTGAGAGGACATAATCACGGTAAAATACACCACAAAGCGCATGAGCACATTGGTGACGCTCTTCTGGTCCTGCTCCGTCAGCGCTCCCCTCCGGCGCAGAAGATAGGCCGCGGCCGCCACAAAGAATACCTTGAACATCAGGCTGAACAGTGTGTAAACCATCGCTCGGACTCCTTCCAACGCACGTGCCAAACCTCTTGCCGCTTCTCAGAACACACCCACATCAACAAACAGGCCGGGCGGGAGGCCTGGAACGGCCCGCCCGGCAGAAGAGGGAGCAATTATTTCAGCATACCTGTCATACGCGGCAGAACTTCAGAAATCGCAGGGATATAGGTGATCAGCAGCAGGCAGACGATCATCACCAGGATGAACCGCACGATGCCCTTACACACCACCTCCAGGGAGGTGTTGCCCACCCGGGCGGCCACAAACAGGTTGATGCCCAGAGGCGGGGTAATGAAGCCGATGGCCAGGTTGACCACCATGATGATACCAAAGTGAACGGCGGACAGACCCATCTCCAGGGCCACAGGCAGCAGGATGGGGGAGAGCACCATCATGGCCGGAGTCGTATCCATGAAGCAGCCTACAAACAGCAGCAGCAGGTTGATGAGCAGCAGGATGACGATGGGATTGTCAGAAATGCCGATCAGGGCGTTGCTCACCAGAGCGGGGATCTGCTCCAGGGTCAGGATACGGGTAAACGCGGTGGCGCAGCCGATGATGACCATGGTGGTACCGTTGGTGGAGCAGGCGTTGGCAATGGTAGAGAACAGATTCTTCAGATTGATCTCGCGGTAGATGAACAGGCCGCAGACCAGCGCGTAGACCGCGGCCACAGCCGCCGCCTCGGTGGGAGTGAAGAAGCCGCCGTAGATACCGCCCAGGATGATGATGGGGTCGATCAGCGCGGGGAGCGCGTCCACCACAGTGGCGATCTTCTCCTTCGCGGTATACTTGGTGGTGTCGCCCTTCCACCCCATCTTCTTACAATAGAAGTAGCACAGGGCGCACAGCGCCAGACCGATCATGATGCCGGGCAGGAAGCCGGCCATGAACATGGTGGACACGGAGGTACCGGTGGAGGTACCGTAGATGACCATGGGGATGCTGGGGGGGATAATGACGCCGATGCAGCCGGCGCAGGCCACGCAGGCCAGGGTGAAGCTCTTGCTGTACCCCTTTTCCAGCATGGTGGGGACCACCATGCTGCCCACCGCGGCCACGGTGGCCGGGCCGGAGCCGGAGACAGCGGCAAAGAACATACAGACCACCACGGTGACGATGGCCAAACCGCCGGTCACCCGGCCCAGGAACACGTTACAGACGTTCAGGATCCGCTTGGACACGCCGCCGGCCGCCATCAGCTCGCCGGCCAGGATGAACAGAGGGATCGCCATCAGCGGGAAGGAGTCGCTTCCGCTGATCAGCTGGCTGACGATGAAGCTGTCCGTCATACGGGGGTTCGTCGTGATCGCCGCCAGAGAAGCAAGGCCGATAGCAATACCGACCGGAACATTCAATACCAGAAAGACCAAAAGGGTCACAAACAAAACAATGCCAGTCATCCGTCATACTCCTCCCCATTCTTCAGGCACTTGACCCGATAAATGATGGTTTGGATCTCACGGATCGTCGCCAAACCAAAGCCAACCACAGTGGACATATAGATGTACTGATAGGGGATCTTCAGGGCCGCGGAACGCATATCAAACTGGATCTGCTCCATGGAGTAGAAAAAGCCCGTGTAGGTGATGTAAACTGCAAACGCGATGAAGAGGATGTCGCCCAGCAGGACCACATAGGGACGCGCCTTCTTGGGGAAAAGGTAGAGCGCCGCATCGATCTTGATGTGCTTTCTCAGCTTGCAGCCGTAGCTGATGCCAATATAGATCAGCCAAATAAAGGTGTATCTGGCCAGCTCCTCCGACCAGGACAGGGAATTGTTGAATACATAGCGCATGACCACCTGCACGAATACCAGCAGGGTCATAAAGGACATGAGGAATACACAAATATAGAGCTCTATATTGTCATCCAGCCATTTCAGGATCTTTTTCAAGACGACTTCCTCCTCTGCTCTCTCCTGTAATTTCTGGGCGGGGTCCCCCGAAGGGGACCCCTTGCTTTGCTTTGTCTCGATTACTTGTTGCGGTAAGCGTCCAGCTCAGCGGCCATCTGATCGGCCAGCTCAGGCTTGTACATGATCTTCTTGGCGGCCTCCAGGCTGTTGGCCTTGTCGGCGGCCTCCTTGAAGCCCAGCTTCTCCTCATCGGTCAGGGTGCGGACCGCGCAGCCGGCGCCCTCCATGACCTCGATGGCCTCGTCCTCATACTGCTGGGACAGCTCATACTGGCGCTGGGTGGTCTCCTCGATGGCCTTGGTCAGAGCCTCCTGCTGCTCGGCAGTCAGGGAGTCCCACTTGGCCTGGTTCATGACCACATAGTAGGGGGTGTACACATGCTCGGTCAGGGTGCAGTAGGACTGGACCTCCTCGAACTTGTTGCCGGTGATGATGCCCAGGGGGTTCTCCTGGCCGTCAACCGTGCCCTGCTGCAGGCCGGTGAACAGCTCGCCGAACGCCATGGGAGTGGGGTTGGCGCCCATGGCCTTCCAGGCCTCCAGGTGGATCTCATTGGCCATGGTGCGGATCTTCAGGCCGCTCAGGTCGGCCACAGTGGCGATGTCCTTATCGGTGGTGGTGATGTTGCGGAAGCCGTTCTCCCAGAAGGCCAGGCCCTTCAGGCCGTACTCGGAGAAGCCGTCCAGGATGGCCTTGCCGGTCTCGCCGTTGAAGCCCACGTCATAGACCTCCTGCTTGTTCAGGAACAGATAGGGGACGTCGTAGACATACAGGTCGTTGTAGGTGGTAGCCACGGAAGAGGTGGAGCCCACGGCGATGTCGCACTCGCCGGTCTGGGCCATGGCAAAGGACTGCTCATCGTTGCCCAACTGGTTGTCGGGGAAGTGGACGATCTTGAGGGTCCCGTTGGAGTACTCCTCCACCTTGGGGATCAGGATCTCGGTCACAGCGTCCTTCGCGCTGGAGGAGGTCACGTTGCCCATGACCAGCTCCACGACCTCGCCGTCTCCTCCGGCAGCGGAACCGCTTCCGGACGCACCGGAATCGCTGGAGCCGCAGGCGGCCAGGGAAGCCACGGCGGCGCCTGCCAGCAGCAGCGCCAAAACTCTCTTTTTCATAACATTCTTTCCTCCTGTTTTTTATTATTTATGCGGCGCGAGCCGCACAATAACCAGTTGATCTCCGCGCGCCCGCGGATCACTTGCAGAGATAGCCTCCGTCGCAGGGGATCACCGCGCCGGCAATGTAGTCCGAGGCGTCCGAGGCCAGGAAAATGCACAGCCCCTTCATATCGTCCGGGGTGCCCCAGCGGTGGGCCGGGATACGGCCCAGGATCTCGGTGTTGCGCCCCTCATCGTTCAGCAGGGCGGTATTCATCTCGGTGGCCATATAGCCGGGGGCGATGGCGTTCACATTGATCCCCTTCCCGGTCCACTCGTTGGACAGGGCCTTGGTCAGCTGGGCCACGCCGCCCTTGCTGGCTGCGTAGGCGGGCACAGTATAGCCGCCGAAGAAGCTCAGCATGGAGGCAATATTGATGATCTTGCCCTTGGAGTTCTGGCGGATGAACTGCTGCCCGGCCATCTGGCACAGATCGAAGGTCGCGGTCAGGTTGACCTCCAGCACGGCGTCCCAATCCTCAATGGGGAACTCCTCACAGAAGTGGCGGCGCTGGATGCCGGCCCCGTTCACCAGGATGTCCAGGTGACCGCCCAGCAGCTCCACCGCCTGGGCAAAGCCCGCTCTTCTCTGCTCCCGCTGGCTCAGATCCACCGCCAGGCCGTGGCAGGCAAAGCCCTTGCTCCGGAACTCCTCCGCCACGCTCAGGGCGCTGGCGCTGGAGCCCACCACCACGACCTCGCAGCCGGCCTCCATCAGACCCTCCGCCATTCCGCGGCCCAGGCCGCGGGTGGCGCCGGTCACAATGGCCTTCCGCCCAGTCAAATCAAACAGCTTCATGGGGTTCGCGCTCCTTCCTCAATTTCCCTTTTGATAGCACTCCAGATACCTCTGGAACTTTCTCTGATAAAACTCCGCCTTCGCGGGGTCGGGCCGGATGATGCGGCTCACCTCGGGCTGATAGGTGCAGGCGTCATCGATCACGCCCAGCAGCTCCATCGCCAGGACCGCGCCGCCCAGAAGAGAGCCATGCTCATTCCGGTTGACCTCCAGCTCCCGCTGGAAGATGTCCGCACACATCTGGGTCCACTGCTCCGAGTGGAGGATGCCGCCGGAGAACCGGATATGGGTGGGACAGCCGTTCACCTCGGACAGGATCCGATAGCAGTGGTACAGGTTGAACAGGATCCCCTCCTGCACCGCCAGATACAGGTCCGGCAGCTTATGCCGGGGCAGGATCCGGACAAAGCCACCCTCCCGCTCGTCATTCCAGCCGGGGCAGCGCTCTCCGAACAGGAAGGGGAGGAACACCGGGTTGTTCTCCCAGTCGCTGATCCCCTGCTCCAACTCTCCGTAGGAGAGCCGGGACATACCCACCTGCTCCTTGAACCAATCCAGGCAGTTGCAGCAGCCGTTGGTCGCCGCGCCGGACAGCCAGTTTTTCGGCGACATATAGCACCAGGTGCTGGGCTCCTTGGGCAGTACCGGCTTGCTGGTCGTCAGACGGATCGCTCCGCTGGTCCCCACCGAGAAGGTCATCACTCCGTCCGCCACAGCGCCGGCGCCCACCTGATTCAGGCCGCCGTCGGAGTTGGTGGGGATCACCGGGATCCCAGCCCGCACTCCCAGGGCCTGGGCGGCCTCCTCCGTCAGGGGGAAGGTCTGGTCGTAAGCGACCAGCCGGCTCAGCTGCTCCTCCCGGATCCCCAGCTCCGCCATGAGTTCCGGATCAAAGCGCTTCGTCCAGGTGTTCAGCAGCCCGCTTCCGGAGGCCAGACACGGGGTGATCACCCGCTGCCCGGTCAGCCGGAAGTTGTTATAGGTGCCCTGGCCCATGATGATGTATTTGCTCAGGTCATACCCCTGCTCCCGCAGCATCATCAGCTTGAAGAAGGGGTAAATGGCGTTGACCATGCAGCCCGTCTTTTGATAGTAGCGGCTGACGTAGTCCTCATCGCGGCGCAGCCGCTTGCACACCGGCGCGGCTCCGGTATAGGACCAGGGATAGACCGGCGTGACCGGCTTCACCGCCCCGTCGCACAGCACCAGGCTGTGCCAGGTACCGCTCAGGGCGATCATATCCACCTGCCGGCCATCCAGCAGCTCCCGTCCCACAGCCACCATGTCCAAATAGACGTTTTCCGCGTTGTGGATGGTAACGTCCTCATAATTTCCGGTATAGGCCCGGACCTTGACCTCAAAGCTCCGGTCCTCCGTGTGGTACAGCATCGCCTTCGCAGAAGTGGTACTTGCCTCCAGTACCAGGATTTCCATGCTTTCCGCCTCCTGACGTCCTATTTCTCCAAAGCGCCGCCAAGCGGCCCCGCTTCGGCGAACGCTGTCAAAAATCCTTGCAGTCCACGACCACCTTCACGGTCCCCTCGTTCACATCGGCGATCATGTCAAAGACGCGCTCCGCATCCTTCATGGGGACAATGTGGGTCACGATCTTCTCCAGTTGCTCCTGGAGGTCCTTGGTGTACTCCACAGCCTGGCCAAACTCCTCCTTAGTATAGACCCGGGTGCCGATCATCCACTGCTCCTTGAAATTGAGCTGCTGGAGGTTGACCTCGTGGGGCTTCTTGTGGACGGATACCATGCAGATGGTGCCGCTGACCCGGGTGATCTCCGTCATGTCCATAGCGCCCTGGGCAGAGCCGCTGCACTCAAAGAGCACATCGCAGCCCTCGCCGCCGGTGGCAGCCTTCACCACCTCGTTCAGGTCCTCCTTAGCCACATTCACCGGAGTGAGCCCCAGCTCCTCCGCAATGGCCAGGCGCTTCTCCGCCACGTCGGAGATGAACACCTTCGCCGCGCCGATGTTTTTCAGCACGATGCCGGTGAGCATCCCAATGGGGCCGGCTCCGATGACCACGGCCACATCCCGGGCCTTGAACTCCGCCTGATGGACGGCCCGCAGGATCACGGCCAGGGGCTCTGTGACCACCGCGGCCCGGTCGCTCACGCCGTCAGGCACTTTGAAGAGGACGTCCTCGTCCACATACAGCTCCTCGCACATCCCGCCGTCCACATCAATGCCGATCAGGCCCAGGGTGTTGCACACATGGGCGCTGCCGGTGCGGCAGGCGCGGCAGTGTCCGCAGGAGAGGAGAGGATAGGCCACGACCCGGTCGCCCTTCTTGAACTTCTTCCCGTCCTCGGCCACCACGCCCAAAAACTCGTGGCCAAATACCAAAGGAGCCTTGGCGCGGGGATGGGTCCCCAGATAGATCCCGATGTCAGAGCCGCACACGCCGCAGTACTTGACGTCCACCTTCACCGCGCCCTCCCGGGCCGCGGGCGCGGGCACATCCTTTAAAACCGCCTGCTTGGGTCCCGCGTAAATCAAAGCTTTCATAATGGAATCCGCTCCTCTCCAAAATCCGCCCCGCCCGGGTGCGCGTTCTGTTCGCGCCGCTCCTGTGGGGTACAAATATTTTTTAACTGTTTAATTTGATTTTTTATATCGAATTTTAAATTCACAACTTGGCTATATTTTAAAGCTACTCTCTCACCTTGTCAATACCGCCTTGAATTTTGCACGAAACGGCCTTCATCGACATTTATTTTAATCTTATTTTATTTTATAACGGATTATCATGTTATTTTCCTTCATTTTCTTTTTATATTTTTCATTTAGTAAATTATTAATAAATTATTTTCGTTCTATTTTCTATTAACTGAATCATTTTATTTTGTTTATCTGCATTTTACCGCATCGCAAATTATTCTTCATTCACAAAAACACGCTTTTTGTTTCTTCTCCCAATAAAGCGGGGTGTTTTTTAGTCAAAACAACCAAGTCCAGATGGAGTCCTCTCCAGCCCCCTCACACCGCGCCGCCAAGCTTCCCGTCCCGCCCCGTTCTGTACAAGTGTCACATATTTTTACGCTTTCTCCAAAAAAGGGCCTGTTCTTTTTGCTATTCCAACAAGATTTCGGTTGGCATACGAAATAGAATTGACTTTCCTCTCTGCGGTGATAGAATAGTTTTGTAACAAAATTTAAAATTCAATTCTTTACTTCGCTAAAATTCAATTCACTCAGAGCCGGCCACCGGCCGGACGGATCAATCAGGAGGTTTTAACGATGTCATTTACCGTACTGGCCACCCCACGTTCCTTTGCCAAGAACGACGATGCCCCCATTCGCCTGCTGGAGGAGCAGGGCTGCACTGTGATCCGCCTCCCCATGAACGGCGGGGATCTCCAGACCCAGTTGCTGGAGCATCTCCCCCAGGCGGACGCCGTCATCGCCGGTCTGGAGCCCTACACCCGCTCCATGCTGGAGTCGGCCAAAAAGCTGAAGATCATCTCCCGCTACGGCGTTGGATATGATAAGGTAGATCTGGACGCCGCCCGCGCCCTGGGGATCAAGGTCTCCATCACCCCCGGAGCCAACAGCGACTCGGTGGCCGATCTGGCCATGACCCTGATGCTCGCCGCCGCCCGAAATGTGTGTCCCATGGACGCCGCCATCCGGGCCGGCGGACATGACAAGCCCATCACCGGCGTTGAGATGTGGAACAAGACGCTGGGCGTGGTGGGCACCGGCCGGATCGGCAAAGGGGTCATCCAGCGTGCTTCCGGCTTCCAGATGAAGGTCCTGGCCAACGACGCCTATCCCGACCCCGCCTTTGTGGAGGCCCACAACGGCAAATATGTGGACCTGGACACCCTGTTCCGCGAGTCTGACTTCATCACCCTCCACGCCCCCCTCACCGAAGAGACCCGGAACATGGTGGACGCCCGCCGCCTGGCGGAGATGAAGCCCCGGGCCGTTCTGGTCAACACCGCCCGCGGTGGGATCGTGGACGAGGACGCCCTGTATCAGGCGCTGAAGGAGGGACAGATCGGCGCGGCCGCCCTGGACGCCACCGTAGTGGAGCCCGCCTGCGGCAGCCCCCTGGCCTCTCTGCCCAACTGTATTCTCACCCCCCATGCCGGAGCCGCCACCTATGAAGCTGGTTATAATATGGGGATGCTGGCCGCCCAGAATGTGCTGGACGTGCTTTCCGGCAGAGAGTGCCGTTTCCTGGTGTAATTCTTATTTTATATTGAGTCGATAGGGAAGTGTATGTTATGTCACAGTACCAATTCGGTGTCGTTGGTCTGGCTGTCATGGGCCGCGGCCTGGCCCTGAACCTGGCGGAGCACGGCTTTTCCGTGGCGGGGTACAATCTGGAGCCGGAGCTGACCGCCGCTTTTACCGCCGAGGGCCAGAGGCTGGGCTTCTCTGTCACCGGCTGTCCCTCCTATGAGGCCCTGTGCTCCGTTCTGGAAAAGCCCCGCAAGATCCTGATCATGGTCAAGGCCGGCAAGCCGGTGGACTATGTGCTGGACGGCCTTCTCCCCCATTTAGAGGCAAGAGACATCGTGATCGACGGCGGAAACTCCCATTATCCTGAGACCCAGGCCCGCCAGCTCCGCTGCCGGCAGTCCGGCGTCCATTTCCTGGGCATGGGCGTCTCCGGCGGCGAGGAGGGCGCCCGCCACGGCCCCGCCCTGATGCCCGGCGGAGATCCGGAGGCCTACCGCCTTGCCGCCCCCTTCCTGACCGCCATTGCCGCCCATGTGGGCCAGGATCCCTGCTGCGCCTACATCGGCCCGGAGGGCGCAGGCCACTATGTCAAAATGGTGCACAACGGCATTGAGTACGGTGATATGCAGCTCATCTGCGAGGCATATTATTTAATGAAGCAGCTTCTCCACCTCTCTCCGGACCAGATCGCGGACCACTTCCGCCGCTGGAACCTGGGAGAGCTGTCCAGCTATCTGATGGAGATCTCGGCCCACATTTTGACTGTCCCTGACCCTGAGACCGGCGCGCCCCTCGTGGACCGGATCCTGGGAGAGGCCGGCAGCAAGGGCACCGGGATGTGGACGGTGCAGGAGGCCCTCTCCCTGGGCGTCCCCCTTCCCACCATCGCACAGGCCGTCTTTGCCAGGGATCTCTCCTGCCGCGGCCAAGTGCGCGCGGCCATGTCCCGGCAGGCGGCCGCCCACCCGCTCCCCACGCTGGATCAGGAGGCCTTCGCGGAGAAGATCCGCCGCGCCCTGTACGCCTCCAAGCTCTGCTCCTATGCCCAGGGCTTTGAGCTTCTCCACCAGGCCAGCCAGCACTACCACTGGGATCTGGACCTGGGGGGCATCGCCCTGCTCTTCCGTGGAGGCTGCATCATCCGCGCCGCCTTCCTGGACCGGCTGGCGCAGGCCTACCGCGCCGGTCCCGCCCTGGAAAACCTGCTGCTTTCCAGCGATTTCGCGCCGGTCCTGGCCCAGTATCAGTCGGACTGGCGGGATGTGGTAGCCACCGCCGCCCAGTGCGGCGTGGCCGTCCCCGCCTTCTCCGCCAGCCTGAGCTACTACGACGGGCTGTGCGACCCCGCAGGCCCGCTGAACCTCCTTCAGGCCCAGCGGGACTGCTTCGGCGCCCACACCTTCCGCCGGATTGACCGGGATGGGAGCTTCCACCACAATTGGTAACTGCCCCTTGCTTTTGGGACAGACACCACCTATAATAGAGTCAAGTCAAAATGTCCCATACTGCCCACCGGACCGCGATCAAATGGTTCATCCATTTCCCTCCCGCCCTCTTTCGCGCGGGGATCAGGGCGTCTCCCGGCCCAGGCGGTCAGGGCGGAGTCAGCCATTTGAAACAGGGGGGAAATCAGCCATGAACAGCGGTACGCATCTCGTCTCCAGCGATACGCTGGTGGATGTGGCTTATCACAAGATCCGAAAAGATATTATCGAGGAATATCTGCCCGCCGGACAAAAGATCAACCTCAGCGATCTCTGTGCCCGGTACGGCGTCAGCCCCACGCCGATCAAGCAGGCCCTTAACCGCTTGATGGCAGAGGGGCTTGTGGAGAACATCCCCCGCAAGGGCTGCCGGGTGCGGCCCTTCAACTGGTCCGAGCTGGACGAGATATTTGAGCTGCGTCTGATCATGGAGGTCAGCTTCGCGCCCCAAGCCACTGTGGCGGTCCAAAACACCCCCCAGTTCCAGAATCGCTTTGAGGACAACCTCCAAAAAAACATGGAGCTGGTCCAGCACTACGACACTGCCGAGGAGTATTTTGAGACCTATGAGATCGACCAGCAGTTCCACGAGCTCATTGTCCTCGCCAGCGGGAACCGCACGGCCATCCGGGTCTATAAAAACCTGAATTCCCACGCCTACGCGACCTATCTCTTCGGGAAACAGCCGCGGATCCAAACCATCAACGGCATCCTGGAGCACCGCGCGATCTATGAATCCATGAAGGCGGGCAATGTGGACCAGGTCCGTCATCTGCTGAACTCCCATCTGGAAAACGCCCGAAAGAAGATCAGCCTCTCTTTGAAGCTTCAGCAAAACGGCGGCCAACTCTGAGAGAATACTGCAACAGACTGTCAAGAAGACCTCTTCGACAAGCTGAAACGCGCCGCGCCGCAGGAAACCTTCCTGCGGCGCGGCGCATTTTGTTCCTTTTATGCTGCCCGCTCCGGGAAATCATCCTCACACTGCACAGAGAAGGAGATGCTCCGTTCTTCCCCGCCCCGGCGCACCGTCAGGGTGGCGGACTCCCCGGGGACCAGGGTGTTTTTCACCTGGCGCAGCTCCTGGATGGTAGGCAGAGGCGTCCCATCGAGGGCCAGGAGCAC
The DNA here is from genome assembly GCA_902363045.1 of Clostridiales bacterium. Lineage (GTDB taxonomy): Bacteria > Bacillota > Clostridia > Oscillospirales > Oscillospiraceae > Lawsonibacter. Next base: position 217,846 of record CABIYX010000001.1, on the reverse strand, counting down.
ATCGTCCACCTGCAATCCGGCATGGCCGGCGCTGCTGTTCTCCTCCAGGGCGGCTACCCGAAGGCTGCCGCCGCTGAAATCCACTGTGAAGCCCATGGCGGGCCGCCCCGCGATGAGCCAGTCCGCCACCTCCTTCACCTTCTGTATGGGAATGGCAAAGCCCAGCCCCTCCACAGTGCTGTCCTGGGCCATCACCTTCAAGGTCGTGATGCCCACCACCTGCCCCCGGTCATTGATGAGAGCCCCGCCGGAATTTCCAAAGTTGATAGGTGCGCTGGTCTGGATGACCTGGAGCTCCACGCCGTCCACGGGCACCGTGCGGTTGAGGGCAGAAATAATTCCCTGTGTAATAGAAGTGCGGTAGCCCAGGGGGTCCCCGATGGCCACCACCATCTCGCCGCAGCGCAGCCGGTCCGAGTCGCCGAATTCCGCCGGCGTCAGGCCGCTGGCCTCCACCTTCAGGACCGCCAGGTCCTCCCCGGCATCCGCCCCCACCAGACGGGCCTCCATCACCCGACCGTCAGACAGGAGCACCGACATCCGCAGGCTGTCCGCCACCACATGGGCGTTGGTGAGGATGTACCCGTCCTGGCTCATCACCACGCCCGTCCCGGTGCTGTACTCCTCCTCCCCGTCAGCCTGGATGGAAACGACGGAGGGGACGCACTTTTCATAGATCTCCACTGCGTCCATCGCCTCTCCCTCCCGCTGGGAGATCTGCACCTGAACGCCGGTCCCCGTCTCCGCCCGCTCCAGAGCGGCAAAGGGATCCCGCTCCTCCTGCTTGGACAAATATGGTGTCAGAGGCTCCTCTTCCCAGGGGAGCAGCCAGCGCACCGCCACCGTCCCCAGGGACAGTCCCACCACCAGCAGGAACAGCGCCAGAAAGGGCAGCAGGGCACGGCGGCGGCGCCGGACCCGGAGGACCGGCGGACGCCGTGGGGGGACCGCCACCGGCGGCGGGGTGGGAAAGGAGGGGGAGGGCTGCTCCCAGGGGCCTCCTCTCCAGAGGTCGTTCGGCTGTTCCATCATAGCGGCACTTCCCCTCTCTCCGGCCTCAGTCGGCCATTATGCCAGTGTCAGGGTAAAGGTGAACTGGGTCACCCCATCCTCACTGGTGGCGGTGATATTTTCCTTCAAATTGCCCAAAATGGTCTTGACGATATACAGGCCCAGGCCCACACCCTCCCGGTCCACACTGCGGGAGTAGTCCGCCTTGTGGAACCGCTCGAAGAGGAGGGGCAGCTCGTCCGGCGGGATGGTCGCCCCCAGATTGCGCACCGTGATGAGGGCCTTTCCGTCCTTTTTGGTGATCTGGACCGTGATGTCCGTCCCTTGAGCAGCAAACTTAGCCGCATTGTCCAGCAGATTATAGCACACCTGAGTCACCGCGTCCGGGTCGCCCCATACCATGACTGGGTCCTCCGGGAACTGGGCATCCACGTCCAGGCCCCGGCCAGTGATCCGCCCCTCCAGGCTGACCAGCACCCGGGACATGATCTCTGTGATGTCAAACTGCTCCTGGGCGGTAACTGTCTCCGTCAGGGCGTTGAGCCGGGACAGGTCCAGCATCCGCCGGACCAGGCGGGACAGCCGACGGGTCTCAGACACCACCACATTCAGCGCCTCCCGCTCCTTCTCCGGCGGGATCGTGCCGTCCAGGATCCCCTCGGCAAAGCCAGCGATGGTGGTCATGGGGGTCTTGAGCTCGTGAGAGACGTTGGCGATGAAGTCGGCCCGCTGGCTCTCCACCTTCTCCAGGGAGTTGGCCATGGAGTTGAACGCCTCCGCCAGCTCTCCGATCTCGTCACAGCGGTCCTTGTAGCTGTTGACCCGCACGTCAAATTCGCCCCGCCCGAACTTTCGGGCCGCCTCCGCCATCTCGGTGAGGGGGCGGGTCTGGTGGGCCGAGGTGATGGAGCTGGCGATCACCGCGATGAGCAGGACCACCACCGCCGCGAAGAAGAAGATGGTGGCTGTGGCCCGCCACATCTCGGACAGGCCGCTGGTGTCCCCCGACACCAGGACAAGCCCCAGGTTGGCAGACAGGGCAGGGGTCAGCTTGGTCTGCACCGGCAGCCCCGCGATATAGCGGTTGGCCTCATAGATCCCCCCCAGATTGGTGATGCCGTTGTAGTGCCCCTGCTGGAGGATCTGCTGGACCACCCGGTCCGGGATCTGCCTGTGGTAGAGGCCGCTGTCTGTGGCGTACAGGATCTCCCCCTGGGTGTCGGTGACGATCACCGACGCCTCCGAGACCGCGGAGACCGTCTCCATCGTGCTCTGGTACAGCGTCCATTTGATCCCGTCCAGCAGGCTGAGGCTGTCCACATTCTGCAAATAGTCGCTGGTGGCCGCGGCGATATAGCCCGCGTTCCGCTCCAGCCGGTCCCGGGTCTCTGAGATGATATACCGGTAGGACAGCAGCATGAACGCGGTGGACAACAGGGTAAAGGACAGGGCGACGATGCCCACCATCATGGTCAATTCCCGCTTGTACAGGCTTTTCAAGGGAATCCCCCCTCTTTATGTTCAGCCGGCCCCGTTGGCGGGGGCCACCTCAAATTTATAACCCACGCCCCACACGGTCTTGAGCCGCCACTGGTCGCTGACCCCCTCCAGCTTCTCCCGCAGGCGCTTGATGTGGACGTCCACCGTCCGGGAGTCGCCGAAGTAGTCGAAGCCCCACACCTCGTCCAGCAGCTGGTTCCGGGTGAACACCCGATTGGGCGCGGAGGCCAGATGGTACAGCAGCTCCAGCTCCTTGGGGGGCGTATCCACCCGCTTGCCGTCCACCAGCAGCTCATAGGAGTCCAGGTTGATGACCAGCTTGTCAAAGGACAGCTTCCGATCCCCCTGCTCCTCCTCCTGGCCGGTCCGGCGGAGCACCGCGTGGATGCGGGCCAGGACCTCCTTCATCTCAAAGGGCTTGACGATATAGTCGTCCGCTCCCCCCTCCAGGCCGGTGACCTTGTCCTCCGTCTCCCCCTTGGCAGTGAGCATGATGACCGGGGCGGCGGAGTCCTCCCGGATCTTTTTCAGCACAGTCCAGCCGTCCATAATGGGCAGCATAATGTCCAGCAGCACCAGGTTCGGCTGGAAGGAGCGGAAATACTCCACACCCTTTCCACCGTCCTTGGCTACCTTGGTCTCGAACCCCTCCTTCTCCAGATAGAGATGGAGCAGCTCTGCGATATTGCTGTCGTCCTCTACGATAAGCACCTTCTGGGACATGGCGAAACCCTCCATTTTTTGTTGGTTTCCCAGGTGGGCGCGTTCTGCCCCTCCCACCCAGGCTTTCTCCTTTATTATAAACGGGATCTCCGTTTTTGGGGTGAATAATTTGTAAATATCCCCCGTCAGACGTCCTCCCGCCGCTCCACATAGGAGTGGTCCACCTGGATCACTGCGGAATACTTCTCCGACAGGGCCTCCACCGCCTGCCGCAGCTCCCGGGTCACCTGGGCGTCGGTCAGGCGGAAGCCGTAGGGCACCATCACATCAAAAAGCACATTGGTGTGATAGGGGCCGGCAGTGATTCGCAGGTCGTGGACGGACAGGACCGGGTCCAGCGCCCGGGCCGCCGCCTCCACTTGCTCCCGCAGGGCGTTGGTGCGCTCATCGTTGACCACCGGATCTATGTGGATCACCGTTTCAATGTGGTGCTTGGTCTTCAGCTCCCGCTCGATGTGGTCAATGATGTCGTGCATCTCCAGCAGGTCGGCGTCCGCCGGGACCTCCGCGTGAAAGGACATCATGGCCCGGCCCGGGCCGTAGTCGTGATAGACCAGGTCGTGGATGCCCAGAATATTGGGGTGGGACAGCACAAGCTTGTCGATGTCCGCCGCCAGCTCCGGGTCCATGGCCCGGCCCAGCAGGGGGTCCAGCGTGTCCTTGGCCGCCTCCCAGCCCGTTTTCAGGATAAACGCGGCCACCAGCAGACCGGCCAGGCCGTCCACCTGAAGGTCCAGGAAGTGGTCCACCAGGGTGGCGGCCAGCACCACGGCGGTGGCCGCCGCGTCAGAGAGGGAGTCGGCCGCCGTGGCCTTCATGGCCTGGGAGGAGATGGCCTCCCCCAGGACGCGGTTAAAGCGGAACATCCAGAGCTTCATCCCGATGGACACCGCCAGGATGGCGACGGCCAGCCAGGAGAAGGACAGCTCCTCCGGGTGGAGCAGCTTCTCCAGGGAGCTCCGCCCCAGCTCAAAGCCCATCAGCAGGATGGCCATGGCCACCAGCAGGCCGCTGAGGTACTCGATCCGTCCATGTCCGAAGGGGTGCTCCTCGTCCGCCGCCTGTCCCGCCAGCCGGAAGCCGATCAGCGTGATCACCGATGAGGCGGCGTCCGACAGGTTGTTCAATCCGTCCGCCACCACGGCGATAGAGCCGGTGAGCAGCCCCGCCCCCAGCTTCCCCAGACACAGCAGGGTATTCAGCAGGATGCCCACGCCTCCCGCCAGTGTTCCGCACCGCTGGCGGACCTCCGGAGCGGTGGGGTCCGCTCCGCCCAGACAGCGCCGGGTCAATGCCTCGATCAATGTAAATTGCCTCCTTGCCCCGCCGGGAGCCTCAGCCCCGGCGGATCTCTTCCTTTATCAGTTTATTATCTCACGCCGCCTGTTGTTCCGTCAAGACGGAGGCCGGGGCAGCTCCCGACGCCATCTTGGGCAGTTCCGCATATTTCAGAAAGAAAACCGGCGTTTTTCCCCAAAACTGTTTACAAACTGTTCATATCACCGTCACGGTTTTGCCTTAATTATGGGTTAGGATATGAGTGTAAACACGAAGTCTTAAAATTTCTCCCATTTCTCCCTCTCCTTTTACAACACACACAGGCAAGAGGCCCCGGCGGATCGCCGGGGCCTCTTGCCGTCTTGTCATATCCCAGCTGGGGCGCGCCGGTCTACGGCGCCGCCCCCTCCCCGGGCTGTGGGAACTGCTCATAGGGCTGAGCTGCTGGGATGGTCACCCCTGTGCCGGGGAGGGCCAGGTCACCGCCATCCGCCCCGCAGAACCAGACCTCCACCTGGTCTGGGTCCCCCAGCTCCGGGTCCACCGCCCAGCACTGGAGGGTTTTCTTCAGGCTGTCCAGAATCGTCTGGTCCAACTGGAGGGCGTCATAAACATGGAACTCCTCCCTCTGTTCCTCCGGAGGGCCGGCAAACAGGGCGGAGGTATCCGCGAAGGAGACCGTAATCCCGCCCTTTCCAGAGAAGATCGGCTCTGCCAGATCCAAGTTCCAGCCGGTGAGACTGGCCATCGCCGCCAATACCTCCTCTGGTGGAATCTGTCCGTTCTCATCCAACTCGCCGGTGTACTCCACCGGATACTCCGCAAACTGGTTCCCGACGCCGATATACAGCACCGCACAGGACCGCTCCACGGAGCGGTCTGATCCGTCTTCACTCTGCAGCGCCTGTGAGCCGGAGCGCGCGCCCTCTCCTCCCGCAGGCTCCTCCATAGAAAGCGGACCGCCGCAGGCGGACAGAGCCACAGTCAGCAGACCCGCCATCAGGAGCGCCTTTTGTCCCATATCCTGCTCCTCCCTCCTTCTGCTTCGGAGCGCACGGCTGGGCCGCTCCGCTCCATTTCTGTGGGTTCCATTATACGGTGCAGTCCGTCCACCCGTCAAGCAGAATGAAAGAATATTCATCTTATCAATCGTTTGTGCAAATTGACAGTCCAAACCGTCTCCACACACTTCCTGTCGGTTCCCGTCGGCCTGTCCACCACACTTTTTTCGTTACGACAGGGCCTAAATCCCCATAAAGAAGGGGGTTTTTCATCATCAATTATCTTTTTCCACATCCTAACGCAAAAGTCACTTGACTTTTTCGTTGAAATTGCTATAATGTTTATTATCAAGTGAATCGCTGCTTTAGCTGTCTGAGGGGTCCTTTCCGTCCCGTCACCACAGATAAAATCCAGCAGAAATAAAGGTACGTCTTTACGTGCTTCTTGTTTTTGCTGGTTTTTTTGTATGCAAAACCAACTGGAAGGAGGAAAGCGCGCAGCGCCCCAATTCAAGGAGAGAGAGGTGTGTCAAAACCGGGAAGCCCCGCTTCCCCCTGTCCCCCGGGTCGTGCGCCGGGAGGCAGATCCCCAATCACTAGAAACAGGGAGGAAACAAAACTATGTTTACCATCACAAACGGCTTTACTTACATCGCATTTCTGATGTTCCTGGCCGGCGGTCTGCTGGCTCTGGAGAAGTACACCAAGTGGAAGGTCTTTAATGTGGTACCCCCCTTGGTGTGGATCTATGTGCTGAACATGATCTTCTGCACCATGGGCCTGTACGCCTCGGACGCCTGCTCCGCGGTCTACTCCGCCTTGAAGAACAACCTGCTGTACGCCATGATCTTCGTCATGCTGCTGCGGTGCGACTTCCGCAAGCTGGCCAAGCTGGGCGGCCGGATGATCGCCATCTTCCTGGGCTGCTCCCTGACCCTTGGTCTGGGCTTCTTGGTGTTCTATCCCATCTTAATGGGCCCCCTGGGCGGCGGTGAGAAGACCTGGGCTGCCGTGGCCGCTCTGTACGCCTCCTGGGTCGGCGGCTCCGCCAATATGGCCGCCATGCAGGACGCCCTTCCCGTAGACAGCGGCGCTTACAGCTGCGCCCTGGCTCTGGACACCGTGTGCTACTCCGTGTGGATCGCCCTGCTGCTGCTGGCCGTCCGCTATGCCAACAAGTGGAACAAGGCCACTAAGGCCAACACCTCCGGCCTGGACGCCATCGCCGCCGCCGCCAACGCGGAGGTGGAGAAGGATAAGGCCCGCAAGGCTACCTCCGGCGACTGGATCTTCCTGATCGGTCTGTCCCTGCTGGTTTCCGCCATCTCCCAGTCCGTGGGCGCCGCCATGAACGCCGGTCTGGCCAACATGGGTCTGGATATGTTCGACAAGGGCACCTGCACCACCGTGTTCGTCACCGTGCTGGGCCTGATCTGCGCCATGACTCCTCTGGGCAAGCTGCCCGCCGTGGAGGAGATGTCCAACATCTACCTGTACGCTGTCGTCTCTCTGCTGGCCTCCACCGCCTCCGTCACCGATCTGCTGTCCGCCCCCATGTGGGTCGTTTACGGTATGCTGGTCCTGGTGCTGCACGTGGTCGTCATGTTCATCCTGTCCAAGATCTTCCACTGGGATCTGTGCATGGTCTCCACTGCCTCTCTGGCTAACATCGGCGGCAGTGCATCGGCCCCCATTGTGGCTACCGCCTATGACGCGTCCTTCGCCGGCATCGGCGTTCTGATGGGCGTGCTGGGCGCGGCCATCGGCAACCTGCTCGGTTTGGGCATGGGCGCCATCCTTCATATGTTCATCTGATGCGACACCGGTGCGCCGGGCCCGGGAGGTCCGGCGCACCTTTTTACCCTTTTTCACCTGACCACTGAAAAAAATGGAAAGGAGAACCATGAACATCAACGAAAATTTCCGTTATCTCCACATCGGACTGCCCAACGACGTCCTGCGCCGGAAACTCCACGGAGACTTTGAGGGAGCTGTGGCCGCCATTGACCGCCACCTGGCTTCCCCCACTACTCCTGAGGCGCTCAAGCGCTGCCTGACGGTTCAGCGTGAGCTCATCCTCCGTCTGCCCCTGGACTACCCCTATTCCAAAGAGGAGGCTCTGGCCCTGGTACGGGAACATATCCCTGATTTTACTGAGGCGGAGTTCGATGCCCTGGAGGACGAATGGAAGATCGACTGGATCTATGACCACGGTGTCCCCCACTATTTCAACCGTTTCTTTGAAACCCTGTGCAAGACAAACGCGTCCTTTGCCGCCCGTGCCGGAGTCCGGGCAGCCGGAGCAGATGGCCAGGACCCCGAAGGCCGCCTGGACCGGGTCGCCAACCAGCTCCGCACAGAGGGAACCGCCGCCAGCCGGGTGCGCTGCCGGGCTGCTGTCCAAATGAAGGATGAGCTCTTTGAGCCGGGCCGCCGGGTGCGGGCCTATCTGCCTCTGCCCTGTGCGTGCGATGCCCAGAGTGACATCCGCATTGAGCGGGTCTCCCCTGAGCCCACCCACATCTCCCCTGAGGACGCTCCCCAGCGGATCATCTTCTGGGAGGAAGTTATGGAAGAGAACCACCCCTTTGAGGTGGAGTTTTCCTTCACCCAGACCCTTCACTACCACGATCTGGCCCGGCCGGAAACCGCTCCCGGCGCACCCGAGCTGCCCGAGGACGCCCAGCGCTGGCTGGGTGAGGAGGCCCCCCATATCCTCTTCACTCCGTATCTCCGGGAGCTGGCCCGCACCCTGACCCAGGGCGCGGACACCAATTTGGAAAAAGCCCGCCGGATCTATGACTTCATCACCCAAAACGCCTCCTATAACTTCATGCCGGCCTATTTCAGCCTGGAGAACATTGCGGAGAACTGCGCCCGGAGCCGCACCGGTGACTGCGGCGTGTTTGCCCTGCTGTTCATCACCCTGTGCCGCTGTGCTGGGGTGCCCGCCCGGTGGCAGAGCGGCTGGAAGGTGGAGCCCGGCTTCTGCGGCGCCCACGACTGGGCCCAGTTCTACGCTGCACCCTACGGCTGGCTGTACGCCGACCCCTCCTTCGGAGTCGGTGCTGTCCGGGAGAACAACGAAGAGCGCCGTCTCCACTACTTCGGCAATCTGGATACCTTCCGCATGGTGGCCAACACCCAGTTCCAGGGCGACTTTGATGTCCCCAAGGACCACTGGCGCGCCGACCCGTATGACAACCAGGTGGGCGAGATGGAGACCGAGGACCGCGGCCTGCGCTATGAGGAATTCCTAAGGACCAAGGAGGTCCTGGAATATACCGAGCTGTAAGTTCATGCTCTGCAATTCAACAATTAGGAAAGGAATGTACCACGAATGAGAAACAAACTTTGCTCCCTGCTTCTCTCCGCGTCCATGCTGTCGTCCCTGGCAGTACCGGCCTTTGCTGTTGACGCGTCGGAGACAAATGCCCCCCCCCGCAGACAGATGGTGAGGATGTTGTCTACCTGGGAGTTAAGGGCTACGGCACCGTCAGCAGCAAGGACAAAGAAAACTTTGTTCACCGCTTCTTTGTGGACGGCAAGGAAGAAGAGTTCACCATCCCCGCTGACGGCGGCAAGTTCGAGATCCAGAACAAGCTCCAGGAGGGCTATATCTACGACGTCACCATTGCCGACGGTCAGATTACCGCCGCCGAGATGGAAGAGGGCGATGTGGCCGGTGTCCTGACCAGCGTGTGGACCGATGATGACGGCGACTGGCGGATCAAGGTGGACAATGAGTCCTTTACGATCAACAAGGATGCTGAGCTCTATGACATCACCTCCAAGGCCGGCGGGGCCACTGTTCAGGACATCAAGTTTGATGACCTTAAGAAGGATGAGACCGTCCGCATCGTAGTAGACTCTGATGACCATGTAACCAAGCTGTTCCGGATGTTTATTGCCAAGGACTACACCGCCCCTGTCAGCGGCGTGCCCGGCAAGCTGACCCTGAAGAACTTCCTGGCTACCGCTATGGAGCCTGTGGGCACTGCCCTGTACGTCTATGGCGGCACCTGGGATTGGCAGGATGTGAACTCCTCCAACCAGTCCATGACCATCGGCCTGTCTCAGAGCTGGATCGACTTCTTCCAGAGCCAGGACAAGACCTACCACTACAAGAATCCCACCCCCTCTGAGAGCTACTACCCCCATCAGGCCTGGAACCAGTACTACTACGCTGGTATTGACTGCTCCGGCTATGTGGGCTGGGCCGTCTATAACCTGATGAACACTGAGGACAGCACCGTTGCCGACAGTAAGGGCTACGTTATGTCCGCCACCAAGCAGGCTGGGGCTTTTGCTGAAAATGGCTGGGGCACCATGGACATGGGCGATGTGCTGATGGACGAAGCCACCGGCAAGCCCTGGGTCGATGAGGACGGAGATGGCCGCCGCGTCTATGAGGGCCACGAGTTCAAGCCCGGCGACATCTTCTCCATGAACGGCCACGTCTGGATCTCCCTGGGCACCTGCAGCGATGGCTCCATTGTGTTTATGCACTCCACTCCCAATACCACCAACGGCGCCGGCGTTCAGATCAGTGCTCTGGGACCTGACAAGACCTGCGAAGCCTATCAGCTGGCCTCCGAGTACATGAAGAAGTACTACCCCGAGTGGAGCGATCGCTACGGCGACCAGGTCCTGTGCCTGTCCTTCGACAGCTACACCAAGGTTTATGGTGACACTGCCGGTAAGTTCAGCTGGGATCTGGAGAACGGCGTGATCTCCGACCCTGACGGCTATGCCAAGATGACCCCCGCACAGATCCTGGCCGACCTGTTTGACACCTATGAAGGCGAGGCCGTATATCTGGGCGTCAAGGGCTACGGTGACCGGAATACCAACTGGGATCACAAGCCCACCTTCCAGCACCAGTTCTTCGTGGACGGCGACGTCCGCACCTTCACCGTGAATGACGAGAAGGATTACAGCCTCCAGAATCAGCTGATGGAAGGCTACGTCTATGACATTGATGTGACCGCCAACGAGGTCACCTCCGTGGAACTGAAGGACAAGGGCCATGATGACGTGGTCATGGGCACTGTGACCGCCAAGAGCGGCAGCTCCATCACCGTGGACGGCCAGACCCTGGACCTGGGCAGCGGCACCGAGATCTATGAGATCACCAGCGAGGCCGGCGGCGCTTCCGCGGAAGAGTCCTCCGTCTCTGTGGGCGACTCCGTCAAGGTCATGGTCAATGGCAACGATGCCCAGACCATCTATAAGACCTTCGTGGCCGAGGACTACACCGCTCCTGTCAGCGGCGTGCCCGGCAAGCCGACCCTGAAGAACTTCCTGGCCACCGCCATGGAGCCCGTGGGCACCGCCCTGTACGTCTACGGCGGCTCCTGGGACTGGCAGGACGTGAACTCCTCCAACCAGTCCATGACCATCGGCCTGTCCCAGAGCTGGATCGACTTCTTCCAGAGCCAGGACGCCAACTACACCTACAAGTACAATGCTGACCACAGCGAGAGCTACTATCCCCATGAGCAGTGGAACCAGTACTACTACGGCGGCATCGACTGCTCCGCCTTCGTGGGCTGGTCCGTCTACAACGTGATGCACACCGAGAACAGCACTGTGGCTGACAGTGAGGGCTACGTCATGTCCGCGACCAAGCAGGCCAAGAACTTCGCCACAGAGCAGAATTGGGGCACATGGAGCCAGGAGAAGCCCTTTGAGCCGAAGCACTTCCAGACCGGCGACATCTTCTCCATGAACGGCCACGTCTGGATCTGCCTGGGCAAGTGCGAGGACGGCTCTCTGGTCATCCTCCACTCCACCCCCTCTGACAGCATCAATGGCGAGGGCGGCGGCGGCGTCCAGATCAACGGTGTGGGCGAATCCGAGAACTGCCAGGCCGTGAAGCTGGCCGAGGAGTACATGAGCAAGTACTACCCCCAGTGGTGGGAGCGCTATCACGAGGTCTATAAGAGTTTTAGCAGCTATACTCAGTACAGCGGCGATGCTGCTGGCAAGTTCAGCTGGGATCTGAATAATACCCTCTCCGACCCCGAGGGCTATGCCGACATGAAGGCTGATGCGATCCTGGCCGACCTGTTCAAGGACGTCCGCTATATTGACGCCTCCGCCAACAACGGCGGCGTGATCTCCCCCGAGGGCCGCACCAACCTGACCAGCGGCGACAGCGTGACCTACTCCATCACCCCCTTCTCCGGCTACCACATCTCCGACGTGACCGTGGACGGCCAGAGCGTGGGCGCGGTGGACTCCTACACCTTTGACAATGTGACCGACAACCACACCATCGCCGTCACCTTCGCCCGCGACTCCGGCGGCAATTCCGGCGGCGGCAGCGACGACTCCGATCCCACCTACGCCATCCGCGCCTCTGCCGGCAACGGCGGCTCCATCAGCCCCAAGGGCACTGTCCGCGTGGAAAAGGGCGACTCCAAGACCTATACCATCACCGCCGACAAGGGCTACGCCATCGCTGACGTGACCGTCAACGGCAAGAGCGTGGGCGCTGTGGACTCCTACACCTTTAAGAATGTCACCAGCGACCAGACCATCCGCGCCACCTTTGCCCTGGAGGGCGCTGCGGAGCAGCCCGGCTTCTCCGACGTCTCCAAGAACGACTGGTTCTATGACGCGGTGCAGGACGCCGTGGACATGGGCCTGATGGCCGGTGTCTCCGCCGACCGCTTCGATCCCAAGGGCACCGTCACCCGCGCCATGGTCGCCCAGATCCTGTACGCCCGTGAGGGCAAGCCCACCGTCTCCGGCGCGGCTGCCATCTCTGACGTGCCTGCAAATGCCTGGTTCCACAATGCCATGCAGTGGGCCAAGGGCCAGGGCGTGATCGCCGGTTACCCCGACGGCCGCATGGATCCCAACGCCCCTGTCACCCGTGAGCAGCTGGCCGTAATTCTCCACAGCTACGCCCAGAAGAAGGACATGGACCTCTCCAAGACCGCCGACCTGGCCGGCTATGCCGACGCCGCCGACGTGTCCGTCTGGGCCAAGGACGCCATGAGCTGGGCTGTGGGCAGCGGCCTGATCTCCGGCCGAAGCGCCTCCACCCTGGCGCCCGCCGGCTCCGCCACCCGCGCGGAGTGCGCCGTGATCTTCACCCAGATGTTCCAGAAGTAACGCGCGCTTCTTCTCACGTCCCGCCCCCGGACCCGCTGGGGTCCGGGGGCTCCACCCAACGGCCGATCTTCCCCGGCGCGGCGTCTGCCCTGCCGAGAGAGCCAACCGGCCTCAACCTTAATTTAGAAGGCAGGAATGACAGCTATGAAACCTTACGCACTGATCGATCTGCACTGTGACACTCTGACCGACTGCAAGTACAGCAGCGGCCTTGGCACCGATACCCTGGACGACCCCCAGCGTGTCCTCTCCCTGTCCAGCATCCCCGAGGGGGTCCACTGGGCCCAGTTCTATGCCATTTTCATCCCCGATGAGTGCCGGGGTGAGGACGCCATCCGCTATTACGAGGCCAACCGGGACAACTTCATCCGCCAGATGGACAAGTTCTCCGACCGCGTCAAGCGCTGCCGCACCTGCGCCGACATGGAGGAGGCCTTCCAGTCCAACCGGACCGCAGCCTTCCTCAGCGTGGAGAACGGCTCCGCCCTGGCCGGCGACCTGGACCGGGTCCGCCTGCTGGCAGAGGACGGGGTCAAGGCCATCACCCTCACCTGGAACGGCGAGAACGAGATCGGCTCCGGCCACGTCAGCGAGCACGGCCTGACCGACTTCGGCAAAAAGCTGATCCCCGAGCTGGAGAAGTACAACATCCTGGCGGACGTCTCCCACCTGAACGACGCCGGCTTCGCCGACCTGCTGGAGGTGGCTCAGAAGCCCTTCACCGCCACCCACTCCAACGCCCGCGCCGTGGCCGCCCACAAGCGCAACCTCACCGACGACATGATCCGGGAGATGGTGCGCCGTGAGTGCCTCATCGGCCTGAACTACTTTGTGGCCTTCCTCCGGGAGGACCGGAACGTGGAGAGCCTGGACGACCTGTACCGCCATGTGGACCACTTCCTCTCCTTGGGTGCGGAGAAGTGCCTGGCCCTGGGCTCCGACTTCGACGGCGCCCAGCTCCCCGAGTGCCTGGATTCCCCCGCCAAGGCGGCCGGTATCTATGAGTACCTGCTCTCCCGCAACATCCCCGAGGCCGTCGCCTCCGGCATCCTCTATCAGAACGCTCTGGACTTTTTCCGCAGAAACAGCCTGTAAGGTCAAAAAACACTTGCTTCCCACTGTCCGGAACGGCATAATAGAGGTCATAGTCTAAGTAGTCAGGAGGAGCCACAGTCATGTCAGAAAGCGTATATTTGATCGGCGAGTCCCGTACCAACCTGGATAACGCCATCACCAAGATCTTCAACTCCTTCTACCTCGCCTTTGAGGTAGACCCGGAGACCGACCAGATCCTTCAATTCGGCTGCACCCATACGGTGGATCTGACCGAGGAATTCCTCTCCCGCCTCTTCGTGGGGCGCAACCTGTGGGAGCGGAAGGAGACCCTGGAGGCAGAGCTGAACCGCCGCTACGGCGGCTCCTCCAAAAAGGCGATCGTGGTGGCCTATCTGGACGCCATCAAGCGCTACCCCGCGTTGAAGGAAGCCGCCCTGCGGCGCCACACCTGATCTAAAATTTTGAGGGCGGCTGTCGTATGACAGCCGTCCTCCTTTATGATGCTCACTGTTCAATTCTGCTCCGGCAGATAGGACAGGGGGTCCACCGGCTCCCCGTCCGCCAGCAGCTCCAGATGGAGGTGGGGCTCCAGTCCGCTCTCCGCCATGGCGGTGCGTCCCACCTCCCCCAGCACGGTCCCGGTATCCACCGCGTCGCCCACCGCCACCGCAGGCCCCTGCGCCAGGTTGGAATACACCGCGGTCACTCCGTCCGGCTGGAGGACGGTCACTGTGGTCCCCATCATGGCGTCATCGTACACCTCAGCCACCTGGCCCTCTCCGGCGGCCAGCACCTTCCGCCCTTCCTCGGCGGCAATGTCGATCCCTCCGTGGGTCCGCCAGTCCCCCATGGTCTCGTCGTAGGCCAGGGCCTCCACTGTGAAGCCACGGAGCACCTGTCCCTTCACCGGCCAGGTGTAGACCACCTCCCGGGGCTGTACCGGGGCGGACGTCTCCGCATCCTTCTTCGGCTGGGGGTCGTCCGGCTGCGCCTCCGGCTCAGGCCGGGGCTTCTCCTCCGGGAAGACCGCGCTGCTGTCCGGCAGGGTGATGTTGGGGTTTGCTGTGACCGGCTCCTCCACCGGCTCGCTCCCGCTGACGGAGCGGATGAGATAATAGCCCGAAATTCCAATTGCGGCGACGCACAGGAACAGGACTATGTAGAAGCCCTTTCCCAGCACGAAGTCGCCCAGTTTTTCCAATCGGTTCCGTTTCATGGAAACCACCTCCGAAGCCTATTGTGGACAAGCATGGGGCACATTATACCCGCGGGCTCCGATTTTTTCAGCGGCCGCCGGGAAGGCGTACAGAAATGTGAAACTTGGATAGACGGATTCCCTAGAGATGTGGTATACTTTATCCACGAAACTTGTCAAAGTGAGGAAACAGCCATGTACCGTACCATCACCCTTTCCAATGGAGCCCGGCTTTTGACTGAATACATTCCGGGGGCCCGCTCCGCCGCCCTCGGATTTTTCGTGGGGGCGGGCTCCCGCCACGAACGCGCCACAGAAAACGGCGCGGCCCATTTTATTGAGCACCTCTCCTTCAAGGGTACTGACCGGCGCTCTGCCGCCGACCTGGCCCGGGAGATCGACGCCATCGGCGGCCAGGTCAACGCTTACACCACCAAGGAGAGCACCTGCTACTACGCCCGGTGTCTGGACCGCCATCTGGACCGGGCCGCCGACCTGCTGTGCGATATGCTGTTCCACTCCCGCTTCGCCCAGGAGGATGTGGAGCTGGAGCGGGGTGTGATCCTGGAGGAGATTGGGATGTACGAGGACACCCCGGAGGACCTGTGCGCCGACCGGCTGGCTATGGCGGTCTATAAGGGCCGCCCCCTGGGCCGCCCCATCCTGGGCCGATCCTCCACTTTGAATGAGATGACGGGAGAATCCCTGCGCCAGTGGCAGGCGGAGCACTACTGTCCCAGCTCGATCGTGGTCGCCCTGGCGGGCCGCTTTGAGGAGCGCCATGTCACCGCCCTGCGGGAGCGGCTGGCCGCCCTGCCCGCCTCCATCCCCCGCCGGATGCGGGACGCGGTCTACCGCCCTGCTGTCACCGTGCGCCGGAAGGCCATTGAGCAGAACCATCTGATCCTGGCTTACCCCGGTCTGTCCTATCGGGACGACCAGCGTTACGCCCTGCTGCTGCTCAACTCCATCTTGGGGGGAGGCTGCTCCTCCCGCCTGTTCCAGGAGCTGCGGGAGAAGCGCGGGCTGTGCTATACCGTATATTCCTATGTGGCCGACCACGCGGACACCGGACTGCTGGGCATCTATACCGCCACTGGCGGCGAGCAGGAGGCCCAGGCCCTGGAAACCGTTCGGAACATCGTCAGCGATCTGGCTGAGCACGGCCCCACCCAGGAGGAGCTGGACCGCGCCCGGGAACAGGCTCAGGCCGGTCTTCTGATGGGTCTGGAGTCCGTTCAGTCCCGAATGAGCCACCTGGGCGCCTCCGGCCTTCTGTACGGCCGGGTGCGGGAGGCAGACGAGCTTCTGGCGTGCTATGAGCAGGTGACCCGGGAAGAACTGCGCCAGCTGGCCCAGCGCCTCTTCCGCCCCCAGGGGGCATCTCTCTCCGCCGTGGGCCGGGTGCGCGCCGCGGAGGAGTACGCCGACTGGCTCGCCCGCTGATCCCCCAAGAGAATACAAAAACACACGGCTCCCGGTGGGAGCCGTGTGTTTTTTGTCTTTCTCACGATCACTCAGACCGCCGCGTTTTCCTTGCTCTTGCGGCGGCTGAACAGCGCCTTCCGCTTGGTCCCGTCCGGATTCTCACGCCGGATCAGCAGATAGAAGGCAGGCATCAGGAACATAGCCAGCGCCGTGGAGGCCACCAGGCCGCCAATGATGATATAGGCCATATCCTTCATCATACTCATGCCGCTGTCGGTGGAGAAGATCATCGGCACCATGGAGATGATGGTGGTCAGGGTGGTCATCAGGATGGGGCGCAGACGGGTGGTGCCCGCCTCCACCAGGGCCTCGCCCAGGGGCATGGTCCGGCGCAACTGGTTGGTGCCGTCCACCAGGTAGATGCCGTTGTTCACCGCGATACCCACCAGCATCAGGAAGCCCATCAGGCCCAGGATGCTCATGGGACGGCCGGACAGGAACATCAGACCGATGGAGCCCACCAGACTCAGAGGAATACACAGCATGACCATGATGGACAGCTTGGGGGAGTCAAACTGGATGCCCATGACCAGGAACACCAGGAAGATGGCGGACAGCAGGGCGGTGCTCACGCTCTGGGTGGCCTCCTCTGTGGTGGAGTCCAGCGATCCGGTCCCTACTGTGACCCCCTCGGGAAGGGTCAGGCCCCGCACCGCGCTGTCGATGGCGCTGGCCGCGGTGTACTTGGCGGTATCCGTTGTGGTGGCCGTGACCGTAACGCTGTACTGCCCGTCCTGCCGGGTGATGCTGGGCAGAGTGGTGATGTACTCCACATCGGCGATGTCCCGCAGGGTGACCATACGGCCGCTCTGGGTGGCAATGGGATAGTCCAGAAGGGTCGTGATGTCATCATACTTTCCCTCGGGATACTCCAGCACCACATCATACTCCGCGTCGGAGTCGCCGTAGTCGTCCAGGGTGGTGGCCGTCATGCCGTTGAGCAGATAGTAGACCTGCATGGCCACCGCGGACTCCGAGGTCCCCAGTGCCTGGGCCTTCTGAGAGTCTACCACCAGGCGGCCCTTGACACGGCTCTGGTCGAACTCGTTGGCCACCCGGATCACGCCGGGGACTTGGCTCATGGCGTCCGCCACCTGATCCGCACCCTGCTCCAGGACGTCCAGGCTGTCGGCCACCAGAGTCACGGTCTTGGTATTGCCCCCTCCCATCATGGCGCCCATGCTGGAATCGCCGCTGGCGGGGGTAACGGCCAGGTCCATACCGGGAGAGCCGCCGAAGCGGTTGGTATACTCCTCCACCGCCGCCTCACTGCTGCGCTTGCAGCCGTCCACCGCGTAGGCGGTGAAGGTGGCGGTGTTCTCCGAGGCGCTCAGGGTCACCTTTTCAAAGTTGGGGTCCTCCAGAAGGGCGTCCTCCAGCTCCTGGATCCGCTCGTCCATGACAGACAGCTTGGTGCCGGAACGGAAGGTGGCCTCCAGGCTGACGCTGCCGTCATAGTTGTCCGGCATCAGCACAAATTCCATTTGGCTGGCCAGCAGGATGGCGGCCAGGAAGCAGGCCACACCCACCGAGACCACCCGGCCGGGCCGCCGCAGCAGGCCGGGCATGACCCGGCGGTAGAAGGCGCGGAACCGGGCCAGGAGCCGGTTGATGGGCAGCTCCTCCTTCGCCTTCGGCTTGAGCCACACGAAGGCCAGGGGGACCACCACCACAGCGCTGAGGAAGGAGGAGAGCATGGTCAGCAGGATGGTCCAGCTCAGGGGGCCGGACATCATACCCACCAGGCCCTCAGCCATAGCCAGAGGGATATAGACCACCACGGTGGTCAGCGTACCGGCCAGGGTGGACATGATCATGGTGGAGGTGCCCTCCACCGCCGCCTCCCGGAAGTCCAAGCCGTTCTCTCTGGAGCGCATACAGCTCTCCAAAATGACGATGGAGTTATCCACGATCATGCCGATGGCGATGATCAGGGAGGTACCCGTCATCAGATCGATGGCAAAGCCGGCAAAGTTCAGAAGGATCACCGCCAGCAGGATGGACAGGGGCATACTGATGCCCACGATCAGGCTGGCGCGCAGATCGCCGAAGAAGAGGAACAGCACCAGCATGGTCAGGATGATGCCGGTGATGAGGGTATTCAGCACCTCACCCAGGGTCTCCATGATGCTATCCGCCTCGTTGTAAATGACCTCGAAGCTCAGACCGTCCATACTGTACCGGTCCAGGATCTCCATGACATCCTCGCAGACCTCCACGGTAGCGGCGCTGTCCTGCTTGGTCACGCTGAGCATAACGCTGTCGCCGCCGTTGTAGCGGCTGAGGTTCTCCGCATCCTTCTCATACACGTTGAAGAAGGTGCACAGATCTCCCAGGGCCACCATCTGACCCGATGGGGTCTGGATGGGCAGGTTCCGGAAGTCGGCGTTCACATCCACGCTGCCGTAGACGCCCAGGGCGATGTCCTGGGTACCCAGGGTGACGTCGCCCACCGGCATAT
Source organism: Clostridiales bacterium (assembly GCA_902363045.1). Lineage (GTDB taxonomy): Bacteria > Bacillota > Clostridia > Oscillospirales > Oscillospiraceae > Lawsonibacter. Next base: position 199,008 of record CABIYX010000001.1, on the reverse strand, counting down.
CGAAGTCGGCCGCCGCGATGGCGGAGCCCACTGCCGAGATGGACAGGCGGTACTGCTGGAGGGCCGCCTCATCCAGTACGATGCGCAGATACTCGTCCTGGGCCCCGGTGACCTCCACCTGGGCCACGCCGCCCAAGCTCTCGATCACTGGCACCACTGTGTCGTTGAGGTAGCTGGCCGCGTCCATCCCTTCGGGAGCCACGGCGGAGAGGATCATGGTGGGCATAAAGTCGGCGCTCAGCTCCATGATCAGGGGGTCCTCACAGTCCTCCGGGAGAGTGGGCATCAGGTTGTCCATAGAGTTCTTCAGGTCGGAGTAGACCTCATCCATGTCCACGCCGTACTTATAGGTCAGCTGGAGCATGGCGTAGTTATCAAAGGAGTAGGAGTTGACGCTGTCGATGTCGGACAGGGTCTCACACTCATCCTCGATGGGCTGGGTGACCAGCCGGTCGATGCTGTCGGCATCCGCCCCGGGCCAGGTGACCATCACCAGCTCCATAGGCATCTCCATGTCAGGCATATACTCCAGAGGCATCCCGGTCAGGGAGGCCGAGCCGAACACCACCACGGCCAGGATCATCAGGATCACCGAGGTAGGCCGGCGCAGGATCAGTCGAATCAGTTTCATAGGTTACGGCGCCTCCGTCCCGCTGGCGGCACTACCGGAGGCGTCTGTGGCTGCACCGGAGGCGTCTGCGGCCCCGCTGTCCGCCTCCTCCTGGCCGGCCAGGCGGATGGGCGCACCGTCCTTCAGTCCGGCGGACCAGGTGGTGATCACCTCATCCCCGGCGGTCAGACCGGCAGTGACGGCGATGGTATCCGCAGTGTACAGGCCCACAGTCACCTCAGTGCGCACCGCGGCGCCATCCCGGGCCACATAGACATAGGCGTTGCCCTCGTCAAAATAGACCGCGTCGCTGGGGATCAGGATGGCCCCGCTGGAGCGGTAGGCCGTGGTGGTCAGCTCCACCGCCAGGCCGTCGGGCAGGGACTGGGCCTCGTTGATGACCGCCTTGACCTTGAACAGGCCGGTGGCCGCGTCCACCACGCCGCTGATCTCCGTCACCGCGCCCTGATAGGTCCGGCCGTCGCTGACCACAGAGACCTCCTGGCCGGCGGTCAGGGTCTGGCGCACCTGGTCGGTGACGTAGAAGGTGACCGTCTTGTTGCTGCCGTTGGAGATGACGAAGGCCACCGCGCCGGAGGAGGCGAAGTTGTTCAACGTCAGATTGACCGCCTCCACCACCCCGGAGATGGGGGCGGTCATGTTATAGAGGGACAGCTGGTACTGGGCGGAGTTCACGCCCACCTGGGCGGACTGGATCCCCGCCCGGGCGGAGCTCAGGCCGGCCCGGGCCGCCTCGACCCCGGCCTGGGCGGACAGCAGAGCCTGGTTGGCCTGGTCCACCTCCGCCTGGGAGGCGGCGCCCATCTCAAAGAGGTGCTGGGTATCCTCATAGTTATCCTGGGCCAGACGCAGCTGCTCCTCCAGCACCGGCAGGTCGGCGCCGCCGTAGCCCGCCTGGGCGCTGTTATAGCTCTCCTGGGCACTCTGATAGGCCGCCTGGGCATTCTGGAGGGCCAGGCGGGCACTCTCGTCGTCGATGCGGCACAGGGGGTCCCCGGCGGAAACCGTGTCACCCACCGAGACCATGACCTCCTCCACATTGCCGGAAACCAGAGAGACCACGCTGGCGGTGCCCTCTGCGGAAATGGTCCCGATATAGGTGCTCTCGGTGCTCAGTTCGCCGGTCTGTGCGGCGGTGGTCTCCACTGTCACCGTCCGGTCCAACATGGGTTCCTTCTCCTCCGCACAGCCGGCCAGCGTCAGGGCCAGGGCCGCGCAGAGTACAGCGGAAATGGTACGTTTCATGGGGCGATCTTCCATCCTTTCTCTCACATCAGGCCCCGCTCCACCGCCCAGCGGTAGCTGGTTCGGGCGGAAAGCAGGTCCCTCCAGGCCCCGTCCGCGGCAGACTGGGCGGCCGCCAGGTCATCCTGTGCGGTCAATAGTTTCATCTTGGATACCTGACCCAGCTCATACCGCTTCTGGGTGGTCTCCAGCACGGTCTGCTGCCAGGCCAGGGCAGACAGCTTGCTATTCAGTGTGTTCTCCTTGTCCGCCAGGGAGTCATACAGGGTGCGGAAGGAGGTCTCAAAGTCCTGGAAGGCGGACTGGTAGGTCAGCTGGGCAGCCTCCCAGGTGTGCTCCGCAGCCTGGAGCAGGTACTGCTTCCGGGGACCCCGGTAGTCGCTCTGGGCGTCGTTCCAGTCCTCCTTAGCGTCATCCAAGGCCTTCTGAGCACTGCGCAGAGTCCAGCTGGCCGCCTTGGCCGCGGCCAGATCGGCCTCATAGTCCGGTGCGGTCCATCCGTCCTCCCCCTTGGCAGGCAGGGCGCCCAGGGTGATCTCCCCGGTGGGCTCCTCACCGATCAGGGTCTGAAGCTGGGATTTATAGGTCGTGATCGTGGTGTCCAGGGCGCTCAGCTGGCTGACCACCTGGGTGCGCTGCGCCTCCACCTCATTCACAGTCTGTTTGGACACCTGGCCCAGCTGCTGGCGCAGGCGCAGCTCCTCCAGGCTCCGGTCCAGGGCGGCCAGGCTCCGCTGGCCGTCGGCGGCCTGCTGCTCCAGGCCCACCAGGGTGATGTACAGGGTCTCGCCGGCAGCCACCATCTGATCCACCGTGCTGTTCAGCTGCCAGACCACATCGGCGTTATCCGCCTGGACCTCGCCGTCCTTCAGGTCATCAAAGGTATCCCGGAGAGAATCGTACGCGTTGGCCAGGGAGCTGTCATCCCCGCCCATCATCGTGATGTACCACTGGGCGTTGGCGATGTCGTTGAGCTGCCGCCGCAGGTCCTCATACATCAGGTCATAGTCGATCCCCTCGATCCCGCTGATGTTCTCCGAGAGCACCCGGGCGCTCAGGCTCCCAGACCGGATCCGGCTGTCCAGATTGGCCCAGGTCACCGTTCCCTCCGGGTCAGGCGGGAGTTTTGTCTCCTCCTGGACCTCCTGGGAGGCGCTGTCAGCGGTTCCTTCCTTCTGGCTCTCGGCGGCCATTGCCGGCCCCGTCAGCGTGCCGGCGGCCATCACGGCGGCCAGCAGCAGAGCAAATGTTCGTCTCATGGGATGATCCTCCATTTTCACATCGGTCATTTGTCCGGTTCGTGTCTCTGTCAGCTTTCATCATAGCCGCCGAAGGTAAACTCAACGTAAACAAGGCCGCGATCCCCCCTGTGCACACTCACTGTTTTCCCCTCCGGCCGTCGGAGCGTCTTCGTCAAAATCACAGAACATCAACGGTACGCAAAAAAAGCTCCATAAGTTTACATTGGGTTTACAAAGCTCCGCTACCCTCAAAGTACAAGGGGCAGTGCGGCATCTGGCTTTGACGCGGGCTGTCCCCATCTGTATAATCGGTATCAAGCAATCAAAAACAGGCGGCTCACGCCGCCTTTCGGGAACCAGCTCCTTCCCAATGTGTATGTCAGGAGCCGGTCCCCCATTCCGACACAAAGGAGCGATGGAGATGGCAACCATCTTGCTGGTGGAGGACGAGGCCTCCATGCGCCTGCTCACCTGCGCCAAGCTGAAGCATCAATTTACCATCATCTGTGCCAAGGACGGCGTAGAGGCCCTGGAGCTGCTGGAGCGGCAGCCTGTGGATCTGATCATTGCCGATGTGATGATGCCCCGGATGGACGGCTATACCCTGGTCCAGACCCTGCGGGACCAGGGCAATGGGATCCCGGTGCTGCTGCTCACCGCCAAGCAGTCCTTCGAGGACAAGCGCCGGGGCTTCTCCTCCGGCGTGGACGACTACATGACAAAGCCGGTGAACTATGAGGAGCTGACCTGGCGGATCAACGCCCTGCTCCGCCGGGCCCATATCGCCAGCGAACGGCGGATCGTCATCGGCCCGGTGGTGCTGGACTCCAGCACCTACACCGTCTCCCGGGGGGAGCAGGTGCTGGAGCTGCCCAAAAAGGAGTTCGAGCTGCTCTATAAGCTGCTCTCCTACCCCGGCCAGATCTTCACCCGGAACCAGCTGCTGGACGATATATGGGGCTTTGACTCCGAGAGCGGCGAGGACACCGTCAAGACTCACATCAGCCGCCTGCGCAACAAGCTGCGCTCCATTGAGGAGTTCCGGATCATCACCATCAAGGGCCTGGGCTATAAGGCGGAGGTGCTGGAATGAAGCGAAAACAGAGACCAAATGTCAGCCTTCTGCTGTGGCTGACCAAGGAGTTTATCATCCTGTCCATCCTGTCCAACCTGGTCTGCACCGCCCTGTACATGGCGGCCTCCTGGCTTTTGACCGGGACGCCCATCCCCGCCTCCCACTCCAGCGGCCTGGGGCCCCTGCTGTTCCTCATCGGCTCCACGGTCATCCTGGGCTGCGGCCTGAATTACCGCTTCAACCAGTTTCTCACCGGCTTGGCCGGGGGCCTGCGCGGCGTGGCGGAGGGCAACTTCTCCCTGCGGTTAGACCCCCGCCGTGCCGGCCCGCTGGCCGCCGCCTATGAGGATTTCAACAAGATGGCCGAGGAGCTTCAGGGGGTCCAGACCCTGCGGGAGGACTTTATCAACAGCTTCTCCCATGAGTTCAAGACCCCCATCACCGCCGTCTCTGGCTTTGCCGAGCTGCTTCAGGAGCCCGGCCTCACCGAGGAGGAGCGCAGCCAGTACCTCCAGATCATCGCCGAGGAGGCCCACCGCTTGGCCAACCTGGCCAACAGCACCCTGCTGATGTCCCGGTTGGAGTCCCAGCACTCCATCCCGGAGAAGGAGCCCTTTCCCCTGGATGAGCAGATCAAGCGTTGCACCATCCTGCTCTCCAGCGCCTGGGAGAAAAAGCGCATCGCCTTCTCCGCTGATCTGGAGCCCGTCTCCTATGTGGGAAACGAGGAACTGATGCGCCATGTCTGGCTCAATCTGCTCAACAATGCCATCAAATTCACCCCCGAGGGGGGCGAGGTGTCCGTCACCCTCCAGTGCTCCCCGGAGCAGATCCAGGTCCGGATCTCCGACACCGGGATCGGGATGTCCCCGGAGATGATGACCCACATCTTTGACCAATACTACCAGGGGGAACCCAATCACACCGAAAAGGGCCTGGGGCTGGGCCTGTCCATCGTCCACCGCATCGTCGAGCTGTGCGGCGGCCAGATCCTGGTGGACAGCATCCCCGACCAGGGCAGCGTGTTCACGGTGCTCCTCCCCCGGAGCCGCTGAGCCCAGATCACACCCCCCGCAGCTGCACCCGCTCCATCCAGGGCCGCACCAGTCCGGCAAAGGCCTCCAGGCTCTCCCGGTCCCAGGGATGGAGCCCCGCCCGGAGCACCGTATCCCGGTCCACAAAGCTCTGGAGGTAGTACCGCCGGGCCCCGGCCAGCCAGGGGCCGATGGCCCGGAAGCTGTCCCCGTCGTGGAGCTCCCGCACCACGGTGGTGCGGAACTCATAGTCCACCGCCCCGGAGAGGAGGAAGGAGACGCTCTCCCGGAAGGGAGCCAGGTCCAGGCCGGACCGTCCCGCCGTCTCCCCATACCGCTCCGGGCTGTTTTTGATGTCCATGGCCACATAGTCCACCAGCCCGGCCTCCGTCAGGCGGCGCAGCCGGTCCGGGTGGCTGCCGTTGGTGTCCAGCTTCACCGGAAAGCCCAGACTTTTGATCTGGCTCAGCAGCCCCTCCAGCTCCGGTCGGAGCAGGGGCTCTCCTCCGGTGACGCACACCCCATCCAGCAGGCCCTGCCGTTTTTTCAAAAATGCGGTCAGTTCCCCGTCGTTCAAGGCGGCGGGGGCCTCCCCCTCCACCAACTCTCCGTTGTGGCAGAAGGGACAGCGCAGATCGCACCCTCCTAAAAATACGGTGCAGGCCACCTTGCCTGGATAGTCCAGCAGGGTCATTTTCTGCAAGCCCTGTATCTCCATCCCAATCTCCTCCTTGTCCGCGTGCTCTCCCCATTGTAGGCGTCCCTCCGCTGGACTGTCAACCGGAAGCCGGAAAATTCCCCGTTGTCCCCCAGCGCGGAACATGATAGAATAGGGCTGTTCAAAAAAGCGACTGTCGAAAAGGAGAGTCCTTCATGCTGTATGCCGTGCTTGTGGTGGCCCTGGTGGCCCTGGACCAGCTTGTCAAATACCTGGTGGTCCAAAACATTCCCTTAGGAGAATACGTTCCCTTCCTGCCTCATATCCTGGATCTGACCTATGTGCAGAACACCGGAGCGGCCTTCTCCCTGTTCTCAGAGCACACCTGGCTGCTCACCCTGGTCTCCCTGGTGATGTCGGTACTACTGCTGGCGGCACTGGTGCGGGGCTTCTTTCGCCATCCCTTCGGCCGGATCTCTCTGGCCCTGCTGCTGGCGGGCGCGGTGGGCAACCTCATCGACCGGGCCTTTCAGGGCTATGTGGTGGATATGTTCCATGTGCTCTTTATGGAGTTCGCCGTGTTCAATGTGGCGGACATCTGCGTGGTGGTGGGGGGGATCGCCGCCGCGGTCTACTATGTGTGGGGCTATGAGCGGCTGGAGAAGGGCCTGCATCCCCAGGAGCGCCGCCCATGACCGCCCTCACCCTCACCGTCCAGCAATCCGGCGAGCGGCTGGACGCCTTTCTGGCCCGCAGCGTGGAGGGGTTGACCCGCTCCGCCGCCCAGCGCCTGCTGGAGGATGGGGCGGTGACCTCCTGCGGAAAGGCGTTGAAAAAGAACGACCGCCCCGCCGCCGGCGATGTGGTGGAGGTCCTCCTCCCCGACCCTGAGCCGGTGGACGTCCTCCCCCAGGACATCCCTCTGGACGTGGTATATGAGGACGGGGATGTGATCGTGGTGAATAAGCCGGTGGGCATGGTGGTCCATCCCGCCCCGGGGCACCCGGACGGGACGCTGGTAAACGCTCTGCTCTTCCACTGCGGCGACACCCTCTCCGGCATCAATGGCGCCCTGCGCCCCGGCATCGTCCACCGTATCGACCGGGACACCTCCGGCCTGATCATCGCCGCAAAAAACGACCGGGCCCACCTGGCCCTGGCCGCCCAGCTTCAGGACCACTCCCTGGCCCGGGTGTATGAGGCGGTGGCGGTGGGCAGCTTCCGGGAGGACAGCGGCACGGTGGACGCCCCCATCGGGCGGCATCCGGTAGACCGCAAGCGGATGGCGGTGGAGCCCCGAACGGGCCGCCCCGCCGTGACCCACTGGTCCGTACTGGCAAGGTACCGCGGCTTTACCCATGTGGAGTGCCGCCTGGAGACAGGGCGCACCCACCAGATCCGGGTCCATCTGGCCTCCGTCGGCCACCCGCTCCTCGGCGACACGGTGTACGGCAGCCGAAAGCCCTGGCCCGGTCTGGCCGGCCAGTGCCTCCACGCCCGGCGTCTGAAATTCATCCACCCCTCCACCGGCCGCCCGGTGGAGCTGGAGTGCCCCCTGCCCGACTGGTTCCAGGCAGTCTTGCGCAAGTTAGAGGCTCAATCACTTTGACGGCTGGATCCAGACTAAAAATCGCCGTCTGTCCGCATACAACAGAATAGATCAACGGTCCGCTGTCTGCTCCCCGCAGGCGGCGGACCATTTTCTGTCCGGCTCAACGCAGTCTGCATATCCGGCCATTTCCTGCGGATACTATATTTTGTTTCCAAAAAACTACCGTAGGAGGAACTATATAGATGAAAGCAACAGGCATTGTACGACGGATTGACGAATGAGATATAATAGGGCAAAGTCGGAAACCACTATGAATGGCTGTTGTTTCGCTGATTTTGTCCAAATTTCAGAACATATTCGCCATATTTGTTGGCTCCGACATTTCGATACTCCATAAAAAAGGGGGGCAGTCATGTCGGAGCGAGCTGGAAACGCTCACTCCAGGCATAACGCCGAGGGTGGGCGTTTCCTATTCCGGGTTTAATTCTCACGAAAGAAAGAGGGTACATAGAATGGCGATTATTTTGGCGATCACAAACTCCAAAGGTGGTGTCGGTAAAACCACAACTTGCGCTAACCTCGGGGCCGCCTTGTCCGCAGCAGGAAAGGCCGTTCTTCTGGTAGACAATGATCCCCAAGGCGATCTGACAAAAGTAATGCGCTCTGACCCTAAATCATTGAAATACACGCTTGCAAATCTGATGAATGCAGTGCTGGATGATACCGAGCCTGAACTCTTTGTAAATAGGGCGGTCATTGAGGGGGCTGGCATTCACTACATCCCGGCAAATTCCAAACTGGCTGGTGTGTCCAGCCGGCTGGTCGCTCTGCAAATGAGCAGCCGTTACCGCGGCGGAGAGACCGGCGGTACTCCCTGTGAGCTGGTTATGGCTCGTGTCCTGGAGCTTTTCCAGTCGCAGTATGACTACATCTTAATTGACTGTGGTCACAGTATGGATCTGCTGACCATCAATGCGCTGGCTGCGGCCCATCAAGCCATTGTCCCCGTGCAGGCCCACTACTTGGCTATGGAAGACATGGCTGATACCTTGGAGGTCATTCAGACAATCCGCCAAGGGATTAACCCCAAATTAGCTGTCGGTGGTATTTTGCTGACGATGTACCAAGGGCGTACCAATCTGTGCCGGGGCATACAGGACGAGATCCAAGCCGACTACGGCAACGCATTTACCGTATTTTCCTCCCCCATTGATTTCTCAATCCGTGTTGCAGAACATCCCATTGGAGCGGCCAGTATCTTTGCATACGAGCCGAACAACCCCGCTGCAAAGGCTTACTCCGCCGTCGCACAAGAGGTGCTATCCTATGGCCAGAAATAAAGTGCAGGACGCACTCCGGCAACGGAAACGAAGTGAAGCGGAGGCGGCGATGGCAAATGGCCCGCCGGAGGAGGGAGCCTACCAATGCTTTTTCAATCGCGATGATCTCCCCTCTCCTATGGAGGGTGGAACGCTTTGTGATTTTCCGCTGGCCCAGTTGAGTGGTTTTCCCGACCACGAGGAGCATTTCCCTCTCTATACCGGAGCGCGGCTGGAGGACATGGTGGAGAGCATCAGGCGGCATGGAGTTCAGTCTCCCATTCTGGTCTGGAAAACTGCTGAGGGCACCTATATTATAATTAGCGGCCACAATCGGGTCAATGCCTCAAAGATTGCTGGATTGACTACAATCCCAGCCGTTATCCGGACAGACTTAACTCAGGAAACCGCGGAAGACCTGTTCTATGAGATGAACTTCCGGCAGCGGTCCCTCGCGGATATGCTGTTTTCTCAGAGAGTCCTTTGCATTGCGGCCCACTACAATATGCTCAAGCGCCAGGGGCGCCGCACGGATCTCCAGACTTTTGAAACAACTTCTCCTGACACTCAGGAAAAGTCCCATACGGATGTAAAAATCGCACAGGAGTATGAACTGACCAGGGATAAGGTATCCAAGTATTGCCGCTATGCTACATTATACCGTCCGCTGCTTCTGCTGATGAATAGCGGAAAACGACTGGGACAACTGGCTGCGTATGAAATCAGCTTCGTGGAGGACCATAGCCTTCAGGAGTGCATCTATCAGTTTATTTCGGAAGGGAGTGCCTCTATTTCCACGGCAAAAGGGAAAAAGCTCCGCGCCGCTTTTGAAGACGGCAAACTGGATGCCTCCCAGATCAAATCCATATTGAGCGGAGGCGGCTTGTCTACCTCAAAGCAACCGGGGCGGCGCGTTTCTGTCACGCTCCCTCCGGCCTTTGCACCGTACTTCCCGCCCAAGGCCACCACAAAGCAAATCGAAGAAACCATACAAAAAGCCCTGGCTCTGTATTTCAAGACCATGGGAAATGCTTCATAGTCCAGTAAAGCAAATAGGCTCGGCACCCCTATCGACCGGGAGTGCCGGGTCTTTCTTTTTACTTTTTACAGGAGGCGGTTGCCAATGTCAAAGAATCTTTATCTCTGTGTCCCCGACCCATTTGATAGTTCGACCGGTGCGCGGCTGGAGCGTATGGGAATTCTGCGCCCGGATGGCGAGGTAAATGTTGAAGTAATGCGGGCTTTTGTGCAGATCTTCGGCGGCTTATTTTTTGATGATCTGTGCGATTTCTACTCCGATCAAGGAGAGGTGTCTGCTGTGACGGCAGCTTTTTCAGAGTTGGCCGCCCGCAAAGATTGTCAGAACATTTATCTGCTGATCTCCCTTCAGTATGATACCATTCGGAAACCGCTCCCTGATCCCATCTGGTGGCTGGCCGGCTGCGCACCAGCCCTGTCGCTGTTTTGTCTGGGTTTTGTAGAACGGCTTCTGGAACTGTCGGAAAATCAGGCCAGCAACGGGAAGGAGATGGTTGCCAATGAAACTGCTGATTGCTGTACCGGCTGAGGGGAGCGTTCCCCTTTTGGAGTTCTTTGGGTTGCTGGATGAAAAGCAACGGCAAAAGCTGCTTTCGCTTTTTGCCCTTCTCCTACAATCTCCAGCGGCAGTCATGCGCGAGCCCTATGTCAAGCACTTCTGCATCGAGCGTTACCAGGCGCTCTATGAACTGCGAGCCAAGAGCAAAAACCTGGTCCGCATCATTTTCACACTCACTGATGACGGGGACATCCTGTTTCTCACGCCGTTTATCAAGCGTCATAAGCGGAACACCATGCAGGCGCTGGACCGCTCCCTGGACTGTTTGACGCACATCAGAGATGGATCATGCTCTACGCAAGAGCTGTCCATAAAATTCTTTCTCAACGGAGGTATCACAGTATGACGAAACACAAATTCATTTGGGCTGGGCTTGCCATCGGAGTCCCCGCACTGGTCCTGGCGCTCTGGAAAGGCTGGTGGTGTAAGGTATGAAAAAAGTGGCAATCCTGCTGGCGCTTTTTTGTATGCTGACGGTCACTGCCTCCGCCGCCTATATTCCCGAGGATGTAATATCCGAAAATCGGGATGGCCGACAGCTCATCGTCAAAACCTATATGCTTCCCCCTGATGCAGACCCCAGCGGTCTGGTAGAGGAGCCTTTCGAGGTGGAGGGCTATTCCTACCACCATCTTGAAACGGTCAAAGAGGAACAGACATTCGAGGATTCTAAAATCCAAACGGAGGTCGTCACGCTGGAAACAGATGTAGATGATCTTGCGGCTATTCTGGAACAGCTGGATGCCAGCATGGAGTACAACAAGGATGGCTATTCCGGAGTGCTGACTCTGGACCACACTACAATCCAAACCGAAGCCGCAGGCTATACCACTAAATACTATACGATTACCGATACCAAGCAGTTTACAGGCCTGGACCGAAACGATCCCTCCTATGTCCCTACTACTACTGTCAAAAACGGAAGCACCTTGAAGCTGAGTGACATTTCCTGGACCGTGACAGGGACCGGCCTGGCCGATGATACGCTGGTTCCCACTTCATACACGGCTACGGCAACTTATACCGCTACGGGGAGCAGAAGTGTAGCTACCGGATATGTGACAACGGCCAGCTATACCGGCGAAATAAAGGCCGAGGGTGTTGAAGCAGTCAAGTACACCGTGACCTACCTTGGAAGTCCGGTGGGATTCCTGGCTGGCCTCAATCCCATGTGGCTCCTCGCCGGGGGAGGGCTTTTGCTGCTTGCAGGTACCGGGGGCATTATTTATATCATGAAACGGCCCCGCGCAGTAATTTATGCTATGAACGCCCGAGGCGTCGCCTATAAGAAATTGGGCAAGCAGAAGATTTCCACCCGCACCCCTAAGCTGGATCTGACGAAGCTCCGGGAATACCCGGCTGGAGACGCAAGCGTGGAGCTTCCCAGCAAGCTGGCCCATAAGCTCGCCGGCAGGATCATCACTATCCAGATGTATGGCGGGAGCCGCACCCATCTGGTGGAGGCCTACGACGGGCAGGACAGTTACTGGTTTGCCATCAAGGAGGATGCGGAGGAAAAGGAGGAAAGTGAATCGTGAAAAGGCTCAGGGGACTTTGCCTGTCCCTGGCGGGGCTCATGCTGATGACTACGCCGGCCCTTGCTGCGGACTACAACTTTGAAACACCGGCGCCCAAGGACTTCTATGGGAGCACTTCCTACGAAGAGGTCTACGGGGCTCAGTATAACTACGGTGGCACAAACGCGGTGGACTTTCTTGATCCCCTGGCCGACAGCGCCCCCGGGATCTCCATCAACAGCGGCTCTTCACTGGAATACGGGATCAATTCAGGAAGTGGGAGCATTTACCCCGATAGTTCCGGAAGCAGCTACCCCATCCAGTGGGGAGATGTTCCCACGCTTCCAGCGACCCAGTTCACAGCGGTGAGCGAAGTAGAGCGGAACGATGGCAGCATTGGTACTCTGGTAATCCCCAGCCTGGGAATTCGCTATAAGGCTTATGACGGTACTGATTCTGCTTCCATGCGCAAAGGTGTGGGCCACTTCCCCAGCACAAGCGCCTGGGAGGGAAACATCGGTCTGTGCGGACACAACCGGGGCTCCAGCCACAACATCGGCGCAATCAAGGATCTGGAAATTGGCGATACCATTCGGTATCAGACCAGCCTGGGGACAAGGACCTATGCGGTGAGTTCGGTCAAGATCATAGACTGGACTGACTGGAGCTATTTGAACAGCACCTCAGACAACCGGATCACGATTATCACCTGCTTGGCCAATCAGCCTACCAAACGGGTTTGTGTTCAGGGGATCGAAATAAGTTCATAAAATTTTTATCGAATATTTCCTTGGCGCTTTCATTGGGAATTATGTGAAAATAGCAAAATCGCAGAACATATTTATTGACTTTCGTTTTATCGGTAAAGGCGTTTCAAAAAAACCTTTGACAAGTCCCGATTTTCGCCTTATTTTGGTCTTGTAAGGACGCTCCAACGAGAAAAGGGGGATTGTCATGGTTAAGGAGTTTCCGAAAGGAAAAGAGTGGCTGCTGGACAATTCCGCGCTCCGGGTCAGTCTGGACATGACCTTTGATGTCCCTGAAGAGATTGCGGAGCAGTTAGAATTGTGGGGTCTTAATATCTTTGAAACTTGCGAATATGATCCCACATGCCGGCGGCTAAAAATGAGCGCCAGCACGACGCTATATCGAAAGGGGGCATAATGGAATGAAACAAAAACGCCTTTTACCGTTGTTCCTTTGTCTGTGCCTGCTGTTTGTACTGCCGGTTAAGGTAAGCGCCGCAGACAACAGCGAGCAGGAAACCTCCGCAGCCTATCTCCGTGAGCAGGGGATCATGGTCGGTGACGGCAATGGCGAGATGAACCTGGACTCTGGACTGACCCGGGCCCAGCTGGCCACAGTCCTGACCCGCCTGCATGGAAACCCAGAGCATGTGCAGGTCGATCAGGCATTCTATACCGGACAATGTAAATTCCCGGATGTGCCGGAGTGGGCCAGGCTCTATGTTGGTTACTGCTATGCCAACGGCCTGATGGTCGGCTATGATACCGGGGCCTTTGGCGCCGACGATGGAGTGACACCTGCGGCCGCCTGCACTGTTGTTCTGAGATATATGGACCTGCCGGACACCGAATGGGACTACTCTACCGCCTGCCAGACGGCATTGGACTTTGGGCTGACTTCGGTGGAAGTTGCTGTTAAAGCTGAAGTCACCCGCGGTGATTTGGCGGTCATGCTCTACCGGGCACTGGGTAATACTGATGCCTCCAGCGAGCATCAGGGGGAAACCCTGAGCAGGAATGCAGACGGCTCCATCAACCCGCCCGCCGACGGCTCTCAGTATATCCCTCAAGTGGGCGATGTGATCCGCTGCGATGACGGCACCAACTATACCATCACTGATGTAAGCCGGTGGGACAAGAACATGTTTGCCTCCGGCCCAATCGGTCCCTTGCCGGAGCCAACCTGTGACTGGAGCTTGCTCGAACAGCCAGAATTACCGAAAGTGGAGGTGAGACATTTCCAAAACCAGACTGGCGATCATCTCCGTATCCTCAATCTCTATGAAACCAGGCGGATGCTTTACACACTTTACAATGCTATTGGGGATAGCTCAACCACCTGGGAAAATGGAGCGCCCAAACTCACCTCAAAAGGAAACCAACTCGTTCACATCAACCTTGGCTTTTCAGAAGATCTCGCGTACCAAATGTTCTGGCCCTGGCGAGAAAGTGAGATTATAAAGGTGTTTAATGGAATACCTGGTACCTATTCTATGCAGGCCTGGGATGTCTACAAGGACGGTCAATTCCTACACACCGAATACCAGATTCGTATAAACTGATTTGGAAAGAAAGGCAGCGTGCCACTCGGCACACTGTCTTTCTTTTTGCCCATTTTGCATTCCCTACAATTCAATCAAGCCCAATCAAGGGGGGATGCACCTATGGGTAGGGGCGTCCTCCCGATTTTTATGGAGGTCGCTCATGAAAAAAAGACTGATTTCGATGCTCCTGGCTCTCCTTGCGGTCATGGGGCTCCTGCCAACCGCCGCTTTTGCTGCGTCCACCCCAGAGGAAGCCTTGGGGGAAGTTCAGATTTACAATGGCGGGGTTGAAATGTCTTATCTGTCCATCAATGGGCGGATCAGATCCCAAATTTACACCTATTACAATTATGATAACGGGAGCGGGAGCACTCGGGAGATTCCCGCTTACTGTGTCAACCCGAACACGCTGGGGGTCCCTCAGACCGTGGGAGTCGGTGAGAGTATTGAATATCTCGCCGATGAAAAAGCCAGCGATCCCAAGGTTGTCGGTATCGTGGCCAACGGCTATCCCACGCGAAGCCTGGCCGAGCTGGGACTGGAAAACAAATATCAGGGCTACTACGCAACTAAAATGGCCCTGTGGTGTTATCTTCTCAGCAACTGGGACATCAACAACCTCAAGGTCAATCCCAACCTGACCGGCGTAGAACTTCAAAGAGCACAGAAGATTTTGGCTGCGGCAAAGGACGTTTACGCCCGTGGTACGGCCTGGAATGAAATGCTCTCCCCTGAAGTGACCTGTACCCCAGACCGGGATACCGCCTATGAGGTCACCATTGACGGAAAGCAGTACAAGCAACAGGTCTTTACTTTCTGGTCTAAAACCTGGGTATGCGATTACTCCGTCAATGTCGCGTTTTCTGTGCCGGACGATGTACCTGATGGGACCCGCATCGTGGACATGAATAATCAGGATATTACCACGATCACCACTGAGGGTACAGGCGACGGCTATGCCGGCAAATTCAAAATCCTATATCCTCTGGAAAGTGTGCAGGGCAAGACCGGCAGCGTCCAGTTGTCTTTCAACACAAATGTCTATAAGTACGCTGTATTTTTTGCGATATGTCAAGAGAAAGATGAATATGGCGAACTCCAGAATTATGTGGTAGATACTGACCCCACTACAACAATGCAGTTGTCCGCATACAGCAACTACTCGGACGCTACGACCATCGAGTATGAAACCGGATTGCGCATCATCAAGTATGAGACCGGCACCGAGATTCCAATTAGTGGGGCACTGTTCGAGGTCATCGGCCCCGACGGTGATTCCGTAGGTACTTTTGTGACCAACGGGGACGGCCGCATCGAAATTCCGCTTAAAAAGAGCGGGAATTATACCGTAGTTGAACGGGAAGCTCCACAGCATTATATGATCAGCGAGGAGCCTGCCCAGAATGTCACCGTCGTCTACGATGAAGTAGCCGAGGTGACATTTTTTAATGACCCCTACGGTACTCTGCGTATTGAGAAAAAATCCAATACCGGCATGAACCTGCCGGGGGCAGTCATCACAGTCGAGCATATTGAGTCGGGACAGACCTTTACCGCTACGACATCAAGTGCAGGCGTTGCTATTTTCGATGCGATTCCCTTGGGCGCATACCGGATTCAGGAGAAGACTGCTCCGGTGGGCTGGCAGTTGGATGATACCGTCTACACCGCCACGGTGGTGGCCGGTGAGACCACCACAATCCCTATCATCAACGAGGAGTTACCGGGATTGCGGATCATCAAATATGATCGAAAAAATATGGTCGCCATGCCCAATGTCACTTTCGCTGTTTATCGGGATGGCGAATTTTTAGGCAATTTCAAGACGGATCAATTTGGTGAAATCTTGATTGCCGATGCAGAGCCAGGTACTTACCGGGCGTTTGAGGTAGATACCGGCGATGAGGGGCACATTCTGGACACCACCCCCCAGGAGGTAGAGCTCCACGCTGGAGACGGCATTAAAGAGCTGATGTTTTTCAACGACATGAAGCCGGGATTAAAGCTCATCAAGGTGGATTCCGACGATCCCTCCAAGGTAATCCCCAACGCTGTATTCGAGATCAAATCGGTGGAGGGGACCTATGGCCCCCAGGAGTTCCGGACTGACCAGAGCGGAGAAATCGACCTGTCTATGCTCCCTGCCGGCTCCTATGTGGTAACTGAAAAATCCTGTGATGGCTACATCATCGATGAGGCCCAGCGCATCATTGAGCTGAAGCCAAATGAAGACGCCCAATTCGTTTTTACCAACCATGTCAAGCCCTCCCTCCAGCTTATCAAACTGAGCAGCGATGGCTCCCGGCTGGCCGGGGTGACTTTCCGCATCGCCAGGATTGAGGACGGCAGCCACTACCTGGACCGCACCACCAATTCCAATGGCGAGATCCTGATTTCCGATCTGGAGCCTGGCGTTTATTCCGTCCGCGAATTGTCCTCTGTGCAGGACCACATCCCGGACGATACCGAGCACCATGTAGAACTGTTCCCGGGCCAGACCAGTACGATCACTCTGACCAACGACAAGCGCCCCAACCTCTATATCCATAAAACCGACGCCGACACCGGGGAGCCTATTGAGCATACGGTCTATTTGGTGAAAGGTGCGGACGGCCACTCTATCGCGGAAGTGGAGACGGACGGGAACGGCGTCGCCGTGGTGGAGAACTTGCTGCCCGGCGTCGTGGAGATCATCGAAAAGTCGGTCCCGGAGCCCTACCTGCTGGCCGAGGAGTCTCAGATGGTGACGCTGCTCCCCAACCGGGATCGGGATGTCTATTTCCAAAATTATAAGCGCCCGACCATCGAGATCATCAAGGAAAATTCCATCACACATGATCGAATCGAAAATGTGCCGTTCCAGGTCTGGTATGCCTCCAACAACACCGCTACCGGAGAGTACAACGACCTGGGCGTTTTCTACACCGATGAAGAGGGCCGTATCGTGCTCTCCGACCCGGACCTCTCTCTTCGTGACGGTTGGTTTCGGGTAAAGGAGCTGGAGCCTGCACCGGGCTTTGCTCTGGCGGACCCGGACACACAGGAGGCCTTTATCGCCGCTGGTGAGGGCCATACATTCCGCTTCCTCAACAGACCGCTCTCAGCTATTTCCGTATGGAAATATGACAGTGAGACCGGGGCCGCTATTGAGGGGGCTGTGTTCCAGGTCCGGTATCTCTCCGGCAACACCTCCGGCACCGGCGGCACGGTCATCGGCACTTACCGAACTTCGGTGAACGGCTCTTTCACCGTCACGGGCTGCAAGGCCGGCACTTACATTATCGAAGAGCTCTCCAGTGACGGCTCTCATGTGATCGACACCCCGCCCCAAACAGTGTACCTCTCCGGCAAAGATCAGGAGGTTGTTCAGGTCTATTTTAACAACAGCCCCAAGGGCTCGCTGCTTATCAAAAAGGTGTCCAGTGCCGACAATTCCCCGATTTCTGATGTTCAGTTCTTTGTGACTGAGAGCGACGGGACCGTGGTGGGCGACAGCAACGGCTACTTCGTGACCGATTCCGCGGGGACCATCCTCATTGAGGGCATCGACCCTGGCACCACACTCGTGGTCAAAGAAACCCGGGCGAAAGATGGTTTCATCCTGGATGACACACCCCAGACGGCCCAAATCCAAGCCGGGCAAACGGTTACCCTCGAATTTCGCAATCAACCCACAGGACAACTCATTATCCACAAACTCTCTGGCAATGACAAGAAAACGCCGCTTGAAGGGGTACAATTCAAAATCACATACTCTGACGGAAGTTTTGTGGATGCCGACAGCGGGCAGCTCTCCAGCAATGGCCTGTACTGGACCAACTCGGAAGGTCAGATTATTCTTTCCGGCCTCACAGGCACAGTGGTGGTAACGGAGGTGGAAAGCATCCCGGGCTATACGATTGACCCCAATACGCAGTCCCAAACCGTGGTGATCAATCCCAATGACACGCAGGAGCTGTATTTTTACAACAATCCCATAGGCGGAATTGAAATTATCAAGGTCAACGCGAGCAAGACCTCCGAAAGAATTCCCGATACCACTTTTGAGATCCGCCGCATGGATGATGCCTTGGTAGATACCATCACTACCGATAAAAACGGCAGGGCCTACCTTGCCCTGGAGGACGGCTCTTATTACGCGATTGAGATCGAGGCCAACCCGGATTTCGTGCTGGACGACACCCCGCACTATTTTGAAGTTAAAGACGGGAAAGTGACCACTCTGCGGGTCACCAACGCCGCCGCATCTGGAATCCTGATCCACAAGGTGGATACCAGCGGAGAAGGTATCTATGGCGTCAAGTTCTTACTCTACGACGAGGACCGCAATCCCATCGGTGAGTTCACCAGCGACGATGACGGCTATGTTTATATCACCGCTGATGATCTCCCGGATGGTGCCAATACCAGCGGACGCTTTTATCTGAGAGAGCTGGAGGCGGCCGAGGGCTACATCTTGGATAAGGAATATAAGACCGTCTATGTGCGTCCGGGCCGCACGGCGGAAATTGAGTGGGTCAACGAAGCCATCACAGGTCAAATTCAGATCTACAAATACGCCGCCGAAGCAAACTCCGTCACAGGCGTTCCGGCCGGGACTCCCCTCCAGGGAGCAGTCTATGAAATCATCAATGAGCGCAGCGGCCGGGTGGTGGACTATATCACTACCGATGCCCGGGGTGTTGCGGCCTCCAAACCCCTGCCTTTGACACGCTATAAAATCCGGGAAGTCACCGCGCCTGCCTATTTCCAGCTTGATCCTACCGTCCACGATGTCACACTGGAGTATGCGGGGCAGATCATCAAAATCGCGGCCTATGACAAGCCGGCCAATCTGAAGGTCACTGTCACCAAGACCGGCAACAAGCAACTTCTGGCCGGAGATTCCATGCGCTATGACCTTACCGTGGCGAACAATTCCAATGTGCCGCTGGAGAACTTCTACCTCCACGACCGCTTCCCCACCGACTGCGCCACAGCCAAGACCATCACAACCGGCACCTATAACACCCGTCTCAACTACCAGATCACCTATAAGACCAATTACAATGACTACCGGGTGCTTGCTACCAACCTGCTCAGCACCAACAATTATGCCTTTGACCTTTCCGCCATCTCGCTGATGCAGGACGAGGTGGTCACGGATGTGCGTCTGGAGTTCGGCAAGGTGCCGGCTGGCTTTGCTTCTGTGGTAAAGCCTACCGTTACCACCCAGACCAGCGCCAACCTTGCCAATGGCTATCAGGTGGTCAACCGGGCCGACGCGGGTGGCCAATATATGAGCCAGTGGGAGACCGGACGCGCCGCATGGATCACCCTGATCGTCAAGCTCAATCAGCCCAATCTCCCCAAAACCGGCTATTGACATGATGGATAGGGGCGGCATTCTGTGTGCCGTCCCTATCCCCTGAACGGAGGTAAACAGATGACCTATTCTTCCTACCTGAATGATAAAGAACTCCGTGCGGCTGCGGATCGTTATACGGAGATGTATGGAGGACAATTTGAATGTGCCGATACAGGAGATGTCCTCCTTTATCGGAAGAACGAAGGAGACACATATATTTCGGTGAAAGCTGATTATCCGGTCCCGCTTTTTACCAAGCGGCTTCGGCAGGCCACCATGCACAAATACACAGTCAATTTACTGACGCTCTGGTGGATGCCTATTGATGAACAGGACCTGCAAGATATTCCCGGCTTCTATCGAAGGCTGTTCCAAGAGAGTGAGTGCAGCCCGGCCTCGGGCTTCGCAATGGAGTCTCCCCTAAGCCGGACGCCTAAATAATCAAAAACAACCGTCAATCATGGACTGTGTGGGCAATTACCTCGGGAACGAGGGCGCTTACACAGTCCCTTTTTATGCTCCGAGGAGGGATGCCCTATGAAAAATCTTCTGGTCCGTCTCGGGCCTAAAGCCCCCCGCTATTATGTTCAGATAATGGCGTTTATTTTGATTGTGACCTATATGATTACGCCAGCTCTGGCCGTAGAGGATATGTGGACGGCCGCAAACCGTATCATCGTCGATGTCTATAACAAGATTGCCGGGATCAGCACCGTGCTGGCCGGCCTGATGTCTGCCGTTGCTGTGATTGGAGCCAAAGTTTCCAATAACCAGCATAAAACCGATCAGGCATGGGACTGGCTCAAGCGTATCTGGATCGCTTGGGCCATCATTAACGGAATGGGCGCCTTCCTGGCCTATGTCCGGCCTCTTTTTGACGGCCTGGCCACCATTCAGTAAACCTCTCAGCCATACGCCGGTTGGGAGGTGGTTTTTATTCTTGAAGGAATTTTTAAGGGCTTTGTTCAGTGGGTTTACAGCCTGTGCCTTGAGATGGTCCAGTATATCGCAAATTCTCTTCTGGAAGTTTTTCAGATGGATCTCAGCTATTTCCGTCAGGTGGCTCCGGTCACAGACGATATTTTGAGTATCGTGATTGCCGTTGGGTGGGCGCTGCTTCTGGGCAATCTGGTCTTTCAAGCGATGAAGAGCATGGTCATCGGTTTGGGCTTTGAAGGTGAGGACCCCAAACTGCTGTTTACCCGGACTTTCGTGTTTGCCTTTTTGCTTCTGGTGAGTCAGCAAATTTGTGAAATCGGCCTCGGCATCTCATCGCAGGTGATTGCGTTGCTTCAGGTTCCCACCAGCGTCACCATTACCATCCCGGATGAAAATAATTTTACGATTGGAGCTTCTTGGCTCCTGATCATCATTGTTGGCATTGTCGTGATGTGGCAGTTTGTCAAGCTGTGCTTCGAGGTGGCGGAACGGTATGTCGTAACGGCTATTCTCGTTCTCATGGCCCCGCTTGCCTTTGGCATGGGCGGGTCCAAAAATACGGAGGACATTTTCAAGGGCTGGTGCCGGATGTTCGGCTCCATGTGCGTGATGATGATTATGAATGTCATATTCCTGAAGCTGCTGATTTCGGCTTTGGGGTATGTACCAAGCGGGGTTGCCGTCCTGCCCTGGATGCTTCTGATCGTAGGTATCGCCAGGGTTGCCCGCAAGATAGACGGCATCATCGCCCGCATGGGGCTTAACCCCGCCCTCACCGGCGATGGGCTCGGCCGCGGGCTTCCAGGCATGGTGGCTTATGCGGTTGTCAAGGGGATCGGAAGCTCCATCGCAAAAGCCGCCGGAAATTCCGTTGGAAATAAAAGTCGGAAAGGCGGCAGTTCCGGCGGAAGCTCTTCGGAGCCGCGTACCAATCCGCGCACACCCCCGCCGCCTCCGTCTGGCGGAAGTCCTGGCGGCGCTGGCGCCTCGCCTGGAGCTGCCAGCGCAGGACAACAGGCAGGAACACAGACGGACCCCCGTTCTCCTTCTGCTCAAGGCGGAGTGTATGCTTCCAAACAGACTGTGCAGGGCGTCTCCCCCAAGATGGATGAAGCCCCGCCAGAGGGCAGCCATGCAGCGGGGGTTGAACAACCGGCCGCTGAACACAAGGGCGGTAAGACGCCGACGATCCATACACATGGGGCACGACGCAGTTCTGTTCCCCCGGAGGCAAGGGGGACCCGTGCCTCTACTCCCTATACCGCCGCCTCTGTCCGGACAGGCGGGGTGAGCGGCGAGTCCTCCAAGGGGACGCTGGGCCGCACTGCCGGACCCCAGGATGGGACGCGCCGGCCGCCCGGCACTCCCTCGTATGACCAGGGAGACAGTAAGCGGCCCGATAGAGCAGGCGTAACCCGCAGGTCGGCCGTAACGCCTGGGACGGCTGCCGTGGCCGGTCCTGAACGCACGACGCACACCTCCAGCACTCGTGAAACCATGCGGGAGCGCCCGCCGCTTCAGCAGGACCGGACTCCGAAGATCCCGACGCCTCCTGGTGTCGCTGGAGGTGAAAAATCAGAGCCCCGCCCGCCGGTTGCTCCGGCAGGAACTGCTTCTCACGGTGCAGATACCGTGTCTCGTGTAGGCGGTAGCGCATCTGCTACAACGGAGAAATCCGCGGCCCGTCCCCCGGTTGGGAGTCAGAGGCCGCGTGAGGGCGGCGCTTCCACCCCCGGAACGGCAGGAACACGGCCGCATATTGGTGGTCGTCAATCTCACGGTGGTGAAGTATCTTCCTCCAGTATGGCAGGAACGGGCACTCCCGCCGGGAGCAGTACCGTGTCTGGAGTGGTATCACCTTTCGTCGGTATGGCAGGAAGGCATACCGCCTCCCCCATCCCCCATGCCTCCCCGGGCGGCGAAGGTGTTTTGTCGGATATGGCAGGAAGTCCCCGCCCCACAGCAGGCAGCTCCCGGAGCAGCCGTGCCGCGCCCCCGCCCGGAACAGCAGGAACGGTATCCGCTGCCGGGCATGAGGCACATTCCGTTACAAGCGGCGCTTCTCCGTCCGGAACGGCAGGAACGCGCAGGCCCGGCGGGACTGGGAGGACTCCGGCAAAGGCGCAGACGCCTCCCGCCGCAACGGCAGGGACGGCTCCGCAAAGAGCCGACGCCCCTCCAGGTGTAAACCACGGCACCAGGCGTATGAAAGGCGCTATGCCGCCGACACCGGGCGGAACGGGAAAGTCTCCAAAAACCAGGAAGAAAAGGAGTGAGCCATGAGCAATCAATCTTCGGCGGGCCAGAAAGCGGCCCGGGCGGCTTCCGCCGCTGTAAATATTGCACGGGGAGCGGCCGCAGGCGGCGTCTATGGCGCCGCCGTGGAGGCCGCCAAATCATTTTTGCCGGAGCTGATCCGGCTTTTCGTCATCCTCCTGTGCGTTGTGCTTCTGGTTCCTATGCTCGTTTTCACAGCACTTCCCAACATTCTTTTCGGCTACTCCAGCTCTACCGACCAGGAAATCATCGACTTCACCGCGTCTGCTCAGGAGCTTGACGGGATATATCAAAATCTGGACAATTACCAGCAGCCTGCGGTTTTGCGCCTGGTGAACAGTATTCTCCCGCGCTTCTGGTCCGATGGAGAGCCTTTGTATGATGATTATGGCGTGGATCAGGACCTGGGGTACATGAACAAATACTGGCTGATGGCGATTGGCTCAGTCCGGTATAAACAAGACCTTTACACTATGGATGAAAGCGCCATTGAGGACATGATGTATGACCGCCTGACCTACTCTACCTCTCTGATCGACCGCATCCTGAACATCTTTGTCCGTGATTTGACGCCCGAGGAGTACATGGACAAGCTGAATTTTACCCAGGAGGAGCGGGACTGGGCGGCGCTGCTCTATTCCATGCTGGCGGAGGATCAAAACCTGTCCTACGGGGACAGCGACGGTGACGGCTACTACAACACGGACTACGGCGACATCACCTTTTCTGACGCGGAAACACCGGTCGTCTACTATAATCAGACGGATTCCCGCTGGGGAAATAAGATGTACGGCAAGTCCGGCACCATCGGGGAGGCCGGCTGCGGTCCCACCGCCCTGGCGATTGCCGTGGCCTCGCTGACAAGCAATCAGGTGACGCCCTACGATGTGGCCCAGTGGTCTGTGGAAAATGGGTACCGCTGTGAGGGAAACGGAAGCTACCACAGCCTGATTCCAAATGGGGGCGCGCATTATGGGCTGACCGTTACCGGGGTCGGGAACGACAGTAAAAGACTGGTGGATGCGCTCAAGAATGGAAAGCTCGTGATCGCCATTATGTCCAAGGGTCATTTCACCAGCTCCGGCCATTTTATCGTTCTCCGGGGCGTGACCGAGGGTGGAAAGATCCTGGTGGCAGATCCGGCCAGCGTAAAACGGAGCAATCAGGAATGGGAGCTTGGAATCATCCTCAATGAGGCGTCCCGCCGCGCTGGCTCAGGAGGCCCTTTCTGGGTCATGTCCGCTTAGGTGGCTCTTATGGCAGAACAAAATATGTGCCGAATGACACAGCTCCGTCTGCGTTACGGTATTTCTCAGGCAGACCTGGCAAATGCGGCCGGTGTTTCCAGACAGCTGATCAGCCTGATTGAACTTGACACGGCCAGTCAGAGCAAGGGCCATGAGGCCTTGATCCGGCGGGCCTTTTCCGCTGTCATCGCTTCCCGGCGGGCGGCGCTTGACGGGCTGGCGCACGAGTTAGATGCTGCCCCGTGGCTATTTTCGATGTCCAAGGAGGACGACGAGCATGGATTCTGAAACCTATTACATCCCAGTCAACTATACCGATGCGGGAAAGCTGTTCGGGCTCTTCGAGATCCGAAACGCAATCGAGTCGGTTGTCCTGGGCCTGCCGGTCCTGGGTCTTTGCACCGCGCTGCTGCCTTTTACGATCACATGGAAGATCATTGTGACGCTGTGCCTGCTGGTGCCGACCGTGGGATTTGCGCTGATTGGCCTGAAGGACGACAGCTTGACCCGTTATTTGAAAACCTGGTGGACCTGGCGTCGGCGGCGCCGGGTCCTGACCTATCGTGGAGAGGTGAATGCCCATGAATTTGAAAAACGCTATCTTCGGTGGTTCCGTCACGGGAATCAGTGACCGCAGCGGAGCCTATGACGGGAGCATCCAGGCCTGGCTCCCCATCAAGGATATTGTCCAGGGGGTCGTCGTCACCCGGGACAAACGCTTTGTCAAGATATTAGAGCTACTTCCCGTCAACTTCTACACCATGTCCAGCATGGATAAGAGCGCCGCCATAGAGGACTTTGCCGCCTATCTGAAAATCGCGCCAGCCAATCTTCAAATCAATGTCCTGACCCAGCCCTTTGACCTGGATGGCTACCTAAAGCTGCTCAGGGGCTATCTGGAGCGGGAGACCAATGAACAGTGCCGCTTGATGCTGGAGGAGAGCATGGACTATGTTCCTCAGCTGGTGGAGCGGGAAGCTCTTACCCACCGCTTTTTCCTGTCCTTTTCCTATGACCCGTCCATGAAGGCCCCGGATCACACACCGGAGGCCATTGCCGCGGTGCTCAACGAAAAGGCGGAGGTAGCCCGGAGATATTTGGACCGGTGCGGAGTGGCTGTTTTAGAGCCGGAATATGCGGACAATTTTATTTTGGAACTGTTCTACAAGCTCATCAATAAACACACCTCCCAGCATCTTCGTCTCCCGGACGGGGTATTCGATATGCTGGGGATGGTACATGGCGTCTACGATGAAGAAGCACTGAAGGCGCTGGACACGGCGGCCGCGGAAAGCGCCGGGAAAAAGAAACGGAAATGGTTTTCCCGAAAGGAGGCATCCCCGCTCTCCCGTCTGGAGGCCGGAGCCACCACCATTCCGGATCTGATCGCGCCGCCCGACATAGATACGCACCATCCCGATTATCTGCTGATCGACGGGGTATGCCACGCCTATCTCTACATCAGCGGCTATGGCTACTCGACCGTTGTAGGCAAAGGCTGGCTCACCCCCCTGATTGAAGCCGGGGAGGGAGTCAGCCTGAGTTTTTACTTGGTCAAACAGCCCCGGGAAAAGACGGTCAACGCCATCGGCCAGACAACCATGATCAACCGCTCCCGGATGAGGGATGTGGGTGATACCCGTCAGGATTTTGAGGAACTGGGGGACGCCATCGGCGCCGGACTGTACCTGAAGGAGGGAATG
This sequence comes from Clostridiales bacterium, assembly GCA_902363045.1. GTDB lineage: Bacteria > Bacillota > Clostridia > Oscillospirales > Oscillospiraceae > Lawsonibacter. The sequence continues at coordinate 173,336 of CABIYX010000001.1, read as the reverse complement.
AACAGAGAAGGCCAGGATTTTTACTATATGCACACCTTGATTGAGGTCATCGCAGACGACCCGGACACCCTGGAGCAGCGGGTAACGGCGGTAGAGACCCTGTGCGTAGCCTCCGATATGCTGGCCAAGCGGTGCGAGTACAAGCATGAGGCGGCATTCTTGTCGTTTCTTCCGCTGTTGATCTCAGACCCGGATATTGAACGGAAAAGCCGCCGGAACGCCTTGACCTCCGGTGTGGCCGCCTCGTTTCCCTTTGCTTCCTTTGAGCTGAGCGACCAAAAGGGTATCTTTCTGGGCCTAAACCTCTACAACCGCTCTCCGGTATTCATCGACTTGTACGATGACTACAAATACACCAACGGCAACTTTGCCGCGTTCGGCAACAGCGGAGCGGGCAAGTCCACCCTGCTTCAGAGCATCGGCAAGCGGCTTCGGGAGCAGCAGCGGAAGGTGATCTACATTGTCCCCGAAAAGGGCCATGAGTACCGTCCCCTGTGCGAGGCGGTGGGCGGCCAGTTTATCAAGCTGGGGCCGTCCTCCCCAGATTGTATCGGCCTGATGGACATTCGCCGTCTGAAAGCCTCTCCCTACGCGGCTCAGAATGGCGGTACCCAGCGCCGGGAGTCCCTGCTGGCGGAGAAAGTCTCCTGGCTCTCCGTATGGTATTCTCTCCAGAAGCGCAATTTGTCGGAGGAGGACATGAACTACATCGACGCCTCTCTGATTGAGTGCTACGGCCGCCGGGGGATCACCTTTGACAATGCCAGCCTGTTTGAGGAGGACGGCGTGACCATCAAGGAGATGCCCGTTATCCAGGAGTGGTACGACATCCTGCGGGAGAAGCAGGAAACCAAGCACCTGTCAGTAATCCTGACCCGCTATGTATCCGGGTCGGCCGCCTCCATGGGTGGGCATACCAATGTGGACACGGAAAACCCCTACATTGTGATCGACCTGACTGATATTCCCGATGACCTTCAGTTGGCGACTGTGTACGCGGCCACCGGCTTTGCTACCGACATCACCGTGCAGAATGGGGATGTGGGAACGGCCCTGCTCTCCGACGAGCTGTGGAAGCTCCTGGGGGCGAACTCCAATCCTCTGGCCGCCGACTACACCATGCGCATGGTAAAGTTGATCCGCTCTCAAGGAGGGGTTGCGGGCGTCACATCCCAGGGCATGGCCGATATGATGGCGCTGGACGGAGGCAAGTATGGGAAAGGTATTTTGGACAGCTGCCGGATCAAATTCATCATGCAGATGGAAGATCAAGAGGCAAGGCTGGTGCAGAACATCCTCAATCTGACCGAGGAGGAGACGAAGATGATTACCCGCTTCCGCCGGGGGGAAGGTCTGCTCTGTATTGGTCATAACCATGTCCCCATCGCCGTCCATGTGTCCCCCAGGGAATATGAGGCCATTACCACCTCGCCCACTGACCTGCGAGCAAGGCAACAAGCAAGGGTGGAATAGTTCTCTCATGGCAAGAAAATGCCGGTAAAACGATAGCGTTTTACCGGCATTTCTCTACTGCTTTAAGTGCTCCCTTGCTCGTTCAGCCAATTCTCCATAAGCTGTTCCTTTTTCAAATACTGCTGAACAAGGGCGGAAAAGTCGTTGTCAAGTTCAGCTTTAAGATAAGAGCGGATTCTATGATCGAGCGTTTCTTTATCCATCTTGGCTTGACCAAAATTGAGCCCGACCAAAAATTCCCGCGCCCCATAGCTGCCGACGGAGAAAAACAACTCCAGGAAGTAATAGTCATCCTGTTTGCGGAAATCGGGGTTTTTACTACACTCGGCGTATAAGTAAATGCGCTCCTCAAACGCTTTGGAGGATAGTGAAAAATGGGTGGAATAGAATTCATCGTCTATGATGTCGATAGTGTATGGCTCGTTCATATCGTATCCCCTGTTCGCATTTATTCCCTAATGTAATTTTACTGCTCATATTATACTCATTTTCCTAAGAAAGTAAAGGAGATGGCATCAATGCTTGAGAAAAAAGATCATGTAAAGCGGATACAAGAAATCACCTTTGAAGCCTACAAATCCAGCGGCCGGATCGCCGCGCTTCTGGACCAGAATACAGGCCCCTCGGAACAGTTGTCTGAGGAACTGGAGCGGGTGGCAGCTCAAATAGAGCATGGGGCGATAGAACTCCGCAACCTTTGCGCCCGCTATCAGGCGCCGCTTCCTCCGGTAGGGCAAAAGCCCGCGCTGGAGCCGTTGAACATCGCCGGCCGTGCGGAGTGTAACGAATTTGGCTGGCTTCATATCCAACTGAACGCGCTGCTTCCCAACTGCCGCTTTGCAAGCCCCCTGTGGATCACAGACACCATAACCAGGCTCCTGGACCGACTGGAGCGGCGAAACGGCAAGCTGCCTCTTTTGGAGGAGGCCCTGCTGATGATCGACGAACACTGCGACATCGCCGCCCGGCAGGTCTACGACCAGGATAATAAAGCGTGGAAGGCAATCTCAAACGCGCTCAAGGGCCGGGTCGTCGCTGACGATGACCAGTACAGCCTGGGGGTATGCCTGCTGTCCAGACGCTCGTCGGAAGCGGAGTGCCACATCTATGTGCTCCCTGTTCAGGACGCGGGAGACTTTTTCTTCCTGCGCTCCGACCAATACCCCTTTTCCCGTTGACCTCCGGCTACACCGGACCGCACGGCGGGCGTACAACATCGGTTACAGCGGCGGGCAAATCCCCGCCTTAGCCCGTTACATACAGCATACGATTTTAGACCGGACCATCGGGGCGTCCCACAGCAGGATGTAACCGATGGTCCGGGCAGTTTTTTGCCGTCTGCTCTGGCTTTTTGTACGGCGCTTCATCCGTTACATTGAAAATTTGTAGATGTCCTATGCCACCTACCGATACAAACAGACCTCAAATCTGAGAGGAGGGCTACCATGCTCTATGACCGCAGGGATTTTGGCCTGCTCCGTCTGGCCGGGACCTATCAATGGCTCCCCCTGGCCCCGCTGCGGGCCCTTTCCTCCCTGAAACACCTCTACCGTGAGGCGGAGCTTCTGTCCACGCTGGGACTGTTGAGCTTTTCCCGCAGCAATCAATACCTGATGCCCTCCCCGGAGGGTTATCAATTCTTGGCCTCTATGGAAATCGACTGCCACGCCCCCACCAAACGCCCTTACGCGCAAAGCTCCGCCCTACGACGGCGGTTAGAGGTGGGGACCGTCCTGCTCACCTGCCTGGGGGCAGGAATTGAGCCGGCCTATGACAAAGTAGACCGCTTAAAACGCCAACCGGTTTTTCTCCCCGCTTTCGCCCTGCGCGGCGGGGACGGCAATCTGATGAACGCCGCCAGCTGTGTCGGCTTCGGCCACTGGGGAAACCACGCTTATCTCCTCCAATATGTCAGCCGGCAAAATCCCGGCTTTTTTATGAACAATGAGCTGTCCCATCTCTATAACCTGGCAAGCGTGTTCAGTGAGCGCCTGGACACGCCCCAGGCCCTTCTTTTGGCCGGAGAGAGCTATCGGTCCATTTATGAAATGCTCTCCAACCAGACCCCATCGGGACGGAACGGGAAAAAGGGCTTTACCGATTACAGCCAGGCATATCCCCGGCTTGGTATTCCGGTGTCCCTGGTTTCCTGTGACGATACCGGGGCCATGCAGCTGGCGATCATGCGCCAGATGGATTACCGCACCCGGATTGCGCAGGCTGCCTTTGGAGCCCGGTGGAAGCCGGAGGACGACCGCCTCCCGGAAGCGGACGGCCATGTGGACGGCAATCCCCTGGTGATCGCGGTGGACATGGACCTGCGCCGCTTGGAGCGGGTCTGCCGCGACGCGTGCCAACAGGGACGGCGTGAAATCCTTGTGGCCGCCCTGGAGGGCCAGATGTCCGGCCTGCTCTTGGACCAATTTCCGCGTAGGGCGCCGGTCCGGGCCCTGCGTATCAATACCCAGGTGCTTGCGGCGGCTTTCGGAGAAAACTTTTCCGCAGGCGATCCCTGGCCGAATGAGCCGCTTCGCTGGAAAGGCGGGCTGATCCATGTTTAGGCTGTCAGATAAACTGGCCCGCCTGGAGGACCGCATTTCGGGGCGATGGGGAAAGAAGCTGGACCGTTTTTTCGACCGCCGCAAGGGAAAGTGGAAGTTTTATATCCCGCTGGGGCTGTTCTGCTGGTACTTTTACGGAATGCTCATCAACTCCGTCCACCTGGGGATCAAATCTACTTTCAACGCGACCGGCGATCCGGTGGGCTCCATTTGGGTCGTCAACCCATTCCGCAATCTGCTGGCCGTCTTTACCCCCACAGGCCTGGGCGTCACGGCAGTCGGCTTTATCCTTTTTTGTCTCATCACCAAAAAGGGCTACATCTGGTTTTCCGGCTACAAGTTTATCCGGGACAAACGCGGCTTTGACATTCTTCCCGATGGCACACACGGTACCTCCGGCTTCATGTCCAAGAAAGAACAGGAGAAGATTTTGCTGACGGGCCCCATCTCGGAGCTGTCCGGGACGCTTCTCGGCAAGCTGAAGGATGATCCGGACGATGATGACAAGTACGCTGAGTATGTGACTCTGCGCCCCAATAGCGGCCTGACGGAGCACATCATGGTGTACGGCGCCACCGGCGCGGGCAAGACCCGTGGCCTTGTGAAGCCCTTTATTCTTCAATGCGCTGCTAAACGGAGCACGCAGGAGAGCCTGATCTGTGTAGATCCGAAGGGAGAGGTCTACGAGAGTATGTCCTCTTTTCTCCGGGAACAGGGTTATGAGGTCCGGATGTTCAACCTTCTGGACATGGAAAACAGTGATGCCTGGAACTGCCTGAGCGGGATTGAGAAGGACAAAGACCTGGTGCAGTCCATCGCGGAGGTCATCATCAAGAATACCTCCAACGCCAACGAGCGGCAGGACTTTTGGGAAAAGGCGGAGCTCAATCTGCTCATGGCTCTGATGCACTATGTCGCAACCCAGACCATCCCCGGCACCACGGAACTGCTCCCGATTCAGCAGCGGTCTCTCGGGGCCATTTACCGGATGCTCTCCAACGAGTCCTTTGGGGATCTGGAGCGGCGCTTTGAGGCGCTGCCCAAAGGTCACCCGGCGCTGGCGCCCTATGGTATTTTCAAGCTGGCCAACCGGCAGATCTGGGGCAACATCGCCATTGGATTGGGCAACCGCCTGTCTGTGTTCCAAAACCCTTTGGTGGACAAAATCACCTCCTACAACGAGATCGACCTGACGCTTCCCGGGCAAAAGCCCTGCGCCTACTTCTGCTGTATCTCCGCGCAGGACTCCTCTCTGGAGTTTTTGAGCTCCCTGTTCTTTTCCCAGCTCTTCGCCCGTCTCATTGAGTACGGCCGGCGTCACGGCAAGCATGGGCGGCTACCCATGACGGTCAATGTATGCCTGGAGGAGTTTTGCAACATCGGGAAACTTCCGGACTTCAAGCGGGTGCTCAACTTCTGCCGCGGCTCCGGGATCTTCTGTCAGCTCATTGTGCAGTCTATTCCCCAGCTCCAGGACCGCTACCCCAAAACGGAGTGGGAGGAGCTGATCGGCTGTACGGATATTCAGATCTGCCTTGGATGCAACGATGTGGACACGGCGACCTACATCTCAAAAAAGTGCGGCATGGTCACTATCAAGGTGGAGAACAACCAAATGCCACTTTTGCCGTTGTTTTCTCCGGTTTATAGCTCCACCCGTCCATACAGCCAGACCAAGAGCAACACCCAGCGGGCCCTCATGCTCCCGGATGAAATCATGCGCATGGACAATCAGGAGAGTCTGGTACTTCTCCGAGGTCAAAAACCGCTGAAGCTCTACAAGATCACGCCGGACGAACACCCCAGCTTCCAGCGTCTGCACGATGTTAAGGTATCAGACTACACCCCTGAATGGCGCCGCCAGGAGGAGTTGGCCAAGGCCGAAAGGAAGGCCCGGGCCAAGTCCCGGCCAGCGCCGTCCGCGCCGGAGGCCGGTCCTCCGCCCGCTCAGCCGGCAAATACGGCGCCGGCAACCCCTGGCCAAAAAGAAGCCGGCGGGGAGACGGCTCCTCACAAGGAGCGGGATCAGATCCTCCGGCAGGAATACGACTATGGACTTCTGGACCCGGAATTGGATCGTGTCTCCTCCCAGTCGCCGGACACTGAGGCCCCCTATGGCGCCTTTGACCTGATCGAAACATCCCCGGATGAAGTGGGCGGGCCATAAGCCGTTCCATGTCCCTACGCCGCTGACAATCAACAAACTTGTGTAAAAAAGGAGATGGTCCCAATGAAGGCAGCACCAATAACGAAAAAGCCGTCTTTCCCACTGATGAAGCAGGGGGACATTCAGAATATCTACCATTTGCAGATGCCCCGCTGGCTGTTTACCGATCCCCGATACATAGGGCTCTCACTGGAGGCTAAGGTGACCTACACCTTTTTACTCAACCGCTTCCAGCTCTCCCGGCTCAACGGCTGGCTCAATGACGACGGAGAGGTGTTCATCATCTACACCCGCCGCTCTCTGTCCAGCGAAATGCAGGTGAGCTATCACAAAATCATTGAGGCGATGAAAGAACTGTCCTCCGCCGGCCTGATCTGGGAGCGCCGGTGCGGCCGCGGAGACGCCAATCAGATTTACCTTGCCCTGGTGGAGCACCGGGAGACGGCAGGCGGCAGCGCCCCCTTTGTACCTCCGGAACATGAGGCCGCCGGAGGGGAGCAGCCGGTACCCGCTGGTGGGTCGGCTTTGGAGACAGGGCCATCCGGCAAGGGGCGTACTCCACCGGAGCCGCACGAGGCACAGGCCCCTCCCGCCTCCCCAAGAAGTGCGGGATCGGAACTTCTTGTCCCCGCTCAGCCGGAGCAGCGAGGCACTGCGGCCGGTTTAGAAGTCCCAGGCCCGAACTTCTTGAAGTCTCAATCCGGAACTTCAAGAGATTCGGAAACGGAACTTCCAGAAGTTGACCAGCGGGACTCCAGTTATATTGACTTAAATCATACTGATGGGATTCATACTGAATTCAGTCTGTCCTGCCCGTCCGGCGCCGGAGACCGGATGGACGGACTGGGGCCATGGTGGAGAAACCTGTCCGAGCAGGAACAGCTTGCGCAGATTCTGGAGAACTGTTCCCTGTGGGTCTTTGACCCGGAAACGGCAAAGGTGTTTGAAAATGCCATTGAGCGGCTGTTTTATACCCAGGAATATCGGATCGGGAAGGCTGTCCTGCCCCAGGCCAATGTGCGCTCCCGCCTGTGGGATCTGGACAGCACCATCCTCCAGTCCGTGGAGGGGAAGCTCCGGCAAAACCAGCGCAATGTCAAGAACTCGACCGCCTATACCATGGCGGTCATTTTTAACGCCATCTGCGAATCGCAAAGCGATCTTCTGCTTGACCCCTATCTCAACAGCATAGGCGGAGCCCCGGCAGGGAGTGAGAAAGGCGGTGAAAATCAATGCTTTTGACAAATGACCAGCGGTTTCTCCTCGACATCCTGCGGGAGGTCCGCTATATGCGGCTGGATCAGATTCTTCCGCTTATGCGCCTCCGCGATCCAGCCAAAGCCAAGTCCCACTGTGAGGCGATACTGCGCTATCTGCGCTATGCGGGAGAACTGGTCCCCGTGGGAGACGATCTCGTATGTCTGGCGGAGTTCCGGGGGCAGGAGGCAGACCCCGAGATGCTGTGCGCGCTGGACATTTTGCTGTCTCTCGCCGTAGGCCCGCCGCTTCAGCTCACCAGCCGGAGGCCGCCTTATAAGCTCTGCTTCCTGCTGGAGCGGGGAAGGGAGAGTGGGAAAATCGACGCATTCGCGGTCCTGCCGGTGGAGCCGGGACGGGAACAGCTTGTCAGCATCCTTTTGGCGCAGCAGTCTCAGGATGTGACCGTGCTTTTGTCCCTGTCCGATTTGGAACAGCACCGGCTTTTACATATCAATCAGCGGCACTACTTCGTCATCCGGAAGGAGGGTCGCCTGCGGTTCTTTAAGGGAGGTGAGGCCAGCCAATGACAGCCGCAGTAAGCGAACAACTTAGCCCAATCAGAAAGGAGCCAGACTATGAGCTACACAGAGCATGATGAGACCATGGACAGCCGCAGCTTGGACGGTATCACAGCTTCAGGCGCTGCGGAATCTTCACCCGTGGGCGTTTCTCAGGAAGCGCCCGGTGTGGAGAGGGCAGATCCCGCCGGAGACAGGACAGAAGGCATAGCCCCCGTCCTGGAGGCTGGCACCGAGGAGGAGGCGACCGCCCCCGCAGCCCAGGCGGAGGGAGGCGGGCTGGACCCGCCTGAAGCTCCCTTGCCTTCCGGTGAAAGCGAGCAGACCGGCGAGGCTGGTCCGGAAACACCGGTCGAAGAAAAGCCAAAACGCAAGCGGGTTTCCCGCAAAAAGGCGGCGGATTCCCCGGAAGATACATCCGGCGGCGAGGCCGCTGGGGAGGCCGCCCAGGCGTCTGAGGAGGAAGATACCTCCAGCGGCGCCTCGGATGATTTGAGCGCCCAGGGAGGCGATACGCCGGAGCATGACGATGACGAGGATCTGGAGACGGATGCCTTTGTCCTGAGTGATGGTGGAGAAGAGATGCCGCCCACCCCATTGGAGGGTACAGGTGATGATGATACGGCAGACGCCCCAATGGAAGGTCCCGAGCCCGCGCCGTCTCCCAAGGCACGGCCGGCGCGGCGTACAGCGTCAGCGGCAAAGACGGCCAACAGGCCTAAAAAGGAATTTACCAGCAGGCCGTTGAAAGATAAGCCCACGCTGCTCTCCCTGGATCTGAACAAGCTGGACGAGGACCTGTCCGAAGAGGAGCGGAATGAATGGAATGCCATCTATGCATCCTACCGTTCCAAGTCCATTCTCACCGGGCGGATCATGGGCATCGACACCCATTCCTTTACTGTCCGCAACCGGGAGACAAGGCAAACCGAGCGGCGCAAGATGCTGTGCGCCGTTATCATCAACTACCGGGTCAAGGTGCTGATTCCGGAAACCGAAGTGTGGTACCCAGGCCAGGAGCGGCCGCCCTATGTACTTCGCAACATGAGCGGCGCGGAGACCGACTATATCATCCTGGATGTAGACCGCGAGGGCGGTGTGGCCATTGGCTCACGCCGAATGGCGCTGGCCGCCCAGAGGCACTTTTTCGATACCATCAAAGGAGGGCGGAGCATTGGCGAGAAGCTGACCTGCCGCGTTCTGGCTGTGGGCCCCAGGCGGTGCCTGGTGGAGTGTGGAGGCAGGGATATGAGCCTAAGCCAGAAGGACCTCACTTACATCGCTACACCTGATCTCCGGACGCGGTATCATCCCGGGCAGACTTTGAACTGTGTTCTGAAGGAGTACGACCGCAGAGAGGGGCAGTTCTGGGTTTCAGTAAAGGATACAGTGGACAACCCCTTTTTTGGAGCGCTCCGAAGGCACCCTATCGGAAGCCGCCGGCAGGCGGTCATCTCCGGCAAATACGGCGGCGGCGTGTTCTGCACGCTCTCCGACGAAACGGTATGTCTCTGCCACTACTCCACACTGCACTCAGACCTGGATTTCCATGTGGGGGACACGGTCATTCTGGCAATCAAGCAGTTTGATTATGAACGCAGCCTGATCTATGGCCGCATCCTCTCCAAGTGGTGAGTAGAATGGCAGATGAAAAGTGTCTCCTGGAAGATCTCCAGGAGCTTGTAGGCTGTCTCTATCTCTCGGATCTGAGACTGCTGTGCAGCCGTGAGCGCGTTCGTCAGGCCCTGAAACAGCTCAAAGCGGAGGATTATCCCCCGGCCCAGTGGCAGGATGCAGCTCATTATCTGATGTCCTAAGGTGCAGCCAAGCCCTGCCGTCTTATACACTGATATGAGAAAAGCGAATGCCCGCAGGCCTTCTTTAGGATGTGTCCTGCGGGCATTCCACTTGCAATATTGATAAAGTAAAATGGTAAATTTCGTTTCAGGCCCCACATCGCCCACCCAGTATTGATTGTTTCTTTATCCTTCTCTGAAATACATAGGGGCTACGATCCGTTTCAGAAAACCTTAAGCGCCGCTTGACGCATCTCTCTGAAAGTTGTATAATTTTATGTGGTTAGTCATCGCTAACCGGCGAAATTATGAATGGAGGTATTCCTATGTCCCTGATTCAAAAAGAAATTGCCGATTTCTCCGTCCAGTGCTATCAGAATAACGCCTTCCGCACCGCTACCAAGGCGGATGTACTGGGAAAGTGGAGCGTGTTTTTCTTCTATCCCGCCGACTTCACCTTTGTGTGCCCCACGGAGCTGGAGGACCTGGCAAACCTCTACGATAAATTCCAGGCCATCGGCTGCGAAGTTTACTCCGTTTCCTGCGATACCCACTTTGTCCATAAGGCGTGGCATGACGCCTCCGAGCGCATCCAGAAGATCCAGTATCCCATGCTGGCTGATCCCACACATTGTCTGGCAAAGGATTTTGAGGTCTACATCGAAGCCGACGGCGTGGCGGAGCGGGGCAGCTTCATTGTCAACCCCGAGGGGAAAATCGTGGCCTATGAGGTCAACGCCGGCAATGTGGGCCGGAACGCCGACGAACTGCTGCGGAAGGTACAGGCGTGCCAGTTCGTGGCGGAGCACGGAGACGAGGTATGCCCTGCGAAGTGGCAGCCTGGCGCCGAGACTCTGAAGCCCAGTCTGGATCTGGTGGGGCAGCTTTAAGCCATGGAGCAGACGGCAAATTTCTACGATGTCGTGGTCATCGGCGGCGGTCCAGCGGGACTCACTGCCGCCCTCTACCTGGCCCGTGCCCGCTACCGGGTAGTGGTCGTGGAGAAGGACCACTTCGGCGGGCAGATCACCATTACCTCGGAAGTGGTGAACTATCCCGGCGTGGGCAGGACCAGTGGGACGGAGCTTACCGAGACCATGCGGAAGCAGGCGGAGGGCTTCGGCGCTGAATTTCTGCTGGCCGAGGTCACCGGGCTGGAGCTCTCCGGTGACATAAAGACCGTACGCACCGGCCGGGGCGATTTGAGGTGCTTCGGTGTCCTCCTGGCCACCGGCGCCCATCCCCGCATGGTGGGCTTCCAGGGGGAGGAGCAGTTCCGTGGGCGGGGCGTGGCCTACTGCGCCACCTGCGACGGAGAGTTCTTCACCGGGAAAGATGTCTTTGTGGTGGGCGGCGGCTTTGCTGCGGCGGAGGAGAGCGTGTTCCTGACCAAGTACGCCCGCCAGGTGACCATTCTCATCCGGGGAGACGACTTCACCTGCGCCCAGGCAACAGCGGATGCAGCCAGAAACCACGAGAAGATCACCGTTCTCACCAACACAGAGGTGGAGGAGGTGTCCGGCGACACTTCTCTCCGCTATCTCCGGTACCGGAATACCAAAACCGGTCAAGTGACCAAGCACCATGCGGCGGACGGAGAGACCTTCGGCGTGTTCGTTTTTGCCGGTTATGAGCCGGCCACGGAGCTGGTGCGCGGCCTGGCTGAATTGAATGACCAGGGCTATATCCTCACAGACCGGAGCCAAAAGACAACTGCGGACGGCCTGTACGCCGCAGGTGATGTATGTGTCAAGCCTCTGCGCCAGGTGGTTACCGCCGTGGGAGACGGCGCCCTTGCCGCCACGGAGCTGGAACACCTGTGCGCCGCCATGCAGGAAAAGACCGGCATCCATCCCAAAGCTCCGGTGAGCCGGGCAGAAGAAACAGCGGTATCCACCGAAACAAACAGCACACTTTTTACGGGGGGCATGCTGGCCCAGCTCCATACGGTATTTGCCCGGATGGCCGCTCCACTGGTCCTGCGGCTGTATCTGGACGAAACGCCTCTTTCGGCTGAGTTGAAGCAGTATATGGAGGAACTGGCGGCGCAGAGCAGTAAGCTCACAGCAGAGATAGGAACAGCCGAAGAGATGGAGCACCTGCCCTGTGTCCGGGTCTGCCGGCCGGATGGGAGCTGGACAGGCCTCGCTTTCCATGGGGTCCCCGGCGGCCACGAGTTCACCTCCTTCGTCCTGGGCCTCTACAATGCCGCCGGGCCGGGGCAGGCTCTGGACGAAGATACAAGAGCAGCGATTCAGTCGGTCCAGAAGCCTATCAAATTAGAGATTCTGGTCTCCCTCTCCTGTACCATGTGCCCGGAACTGGTGACGGCGGCCCAGCGGATCGCCGCGGAAAATCCGCACATCACCGCCCAGGTCTATGACCTGAACCACTTCCCAGACCTGCGGGAGAGGTATCAGGTGATGAGCGTCCCCTGCCTGGTCATCAATGATGGGGCGCAGGTATCCTTCGGAAAGAAAAACATCCGGCAGTTGTTAGAACTCTTAACATAGCAAGGAAGCCGCGTTGCGGGCCGTTTGGTCTACAACGCGGCTTTCCTCTGCAAAAAATGCTTGTAGCGCGGAGCCTTTTGGAGTATTCTTTAGTTATCAAGAACTAACTCCAAAAGAGGCATATTGCTATGAGGAAATCAGATCTGGACTTCTGGCAGGGAATGGCCGCACATTACAGCAAATTCATGCGGCGCTCCGCACCGATATATGCGGAAATCTGCAATCACATTCGTCCGCATCTCACCCGGGATATGAATGTATTGGAACTGGCCTGTGGCACAGGCCAGCTGTCCTTTCCCTTGTCTCCGTATGTCCGGTTGTGGGAGGCCACCGATGCCTCTTCCAAAATGATTGCGGAGGCGAAGAAACAGACCGGATCTTCCCGGCTTCATTTCTCGGTACAGGATGCTTCCCGGTTGCCGTATGCCTCGGAAACCTTTGACGCGGTGGTAATCGCCAATGCCCTGCATATCTTACCGGAGCCGGAAAAGGTTTTGCGGGAAGCTCGGAGAGTCCTAAAGCCGGGTGGGTGGCTATTCGCTCCTACTTTTATCCACGCTGGGGGGAAACTTGCCAGCCTGCGGACCTGGGGTATGGAGCGGACCGGCTTTCGCGTCTACCACTTATGGAACGCCGGGGAATTCATTGCTTATCTTTCGTCTCACGATTTCTGGGTGACGGAACACACTCTGCTCGGGGGGCGTGTACTGCCTTTGTGCTATGTGGCGGGCAGGAAGTAACTGCCCAGAATGGGTCGAAGGCGGGCCATCGGCGCTGTATGACGGTGGCCCGCCTTCTGATAATCAATGAATGCGGACTTTTTGTGTAGAGGGCAAATACAAACAGCAAATAATAGGGACAGTCGTTTGGAACTATAAATTTTCACTCCAAACTTCATGTTGACATATTTCCAGACGGCCATTATAATAATAGTAGCAGGGATGGTTTCTGCATGAGACGAGTGACGGTTCTGACTCGTCGGTAAAATAAAAATTGACCGAGCGAAGATGTTGAGTGACGGTACTGACTCAACGGTAAAATAAAAATTGACCGAAAGAAGCCATCCGGCGGGGAGGGATCGCCCTCCCCGCTTTTCTTTTGTTATGGGGGCGAAAAATGGAGTATATTGCGGAGATCCACAGCCTATCAGCAAAATTTTTTACAGATTACCCCCACAGTCAGTATCCGGAGATTGCCGTAAAGAAAAACAGGCCATACTCCTGTCTATTGATCGAATACATGGACGACCTGTTCATCTGCATTCCTTTTCGTTCCCATATCCGCCACCCCCATGCTTATCATTTCAAAAGCTCCGCCAGATCTCAGCGCAGCCAGTCCGGCCTTGACTACACAAAGTCCATTTTAATCAAGGATAATGCGTACATAGATGCCACTGTACCGGCACTCGTCGATCAGGACGAATATAAAGAAACGATGGTCAACTTGCCGCGTATCGTACAGGAGGTTTTTTCGTATATTTCGGATTACAGGGATGATCTGAATGAGGTCCGCAAACTTCACCCAAGGGAGTGGCAGCGACGCTATGGCCGGTCTACTCTACCATACTTTGAAAGTTTTCTACGAAATACAAGCGCCAGCGAATGAAAACCGCCCCTCTGAGCAAATGCTCGGAGGGGCGGTTTTGTGCTTCACACTTATATTCAGGTTGGTGCTGCATTGTGGCGTCTGCTTCTTTATTTAATTGCGTCCTTCAATACCTTGCCAGCCTTAAAGACTGGCATCTTCCCGGCTGGGATCACAATGGGCTCGTTGGTCTTGGGATTCCGGCCGGTACGCTCGGCGCGCTCTTTCACTTCAAAGCTGCCGAAGCCAGTGAGCTGGACCTTATCTCCCGCGCACAACGCTTTCTCAACCTGGGAGAGAAATGCGTTCAAGACTTTCTCCGTATCCGCTTTGGAGACTCCGCTCTCCTCGGCCATACCAGCAATCAGTTCTCCCTTGTTCATAAAGCAAATTCCTTTCTCTTTCTATTGATTTGGATAAGCACTCTTTACATGATAACCGCATCGGCAGCTTACCACAGCGGTGAATGCTCAAGGCAAAGCAGCTGAGGGAGGAACGCCCCCCAGCCGCAGCCGCGGTCAGCACATGTCTCGCACCCACTCCCGGACCTCTTCCAAAGTCAGCTCGAAGCGGCCGCCTGCCGCAACCGCATTCCCGGACATATCCACGATCATATAGCCGCCAAGGTTGTCCGAGCTGATGGGCGCACGGGACTTCCGCATCCTGTAGCCAGCCGCCTTCAGCACACGGCGGAGCGATTGCTCCGGAGAGCCTTCTGTACGCATTGAAATACCTCCCAATTTGATATTCCGAGCCAAACCACGCCGCGCTCCAATCGCTTTCCTGCTGGTATTATAGCAGGGAAGTCATGGAAAATGCAACTGCACGGATCATTTTACTTCTCTCTTTGGAGGTATCATTTATCCCAACGAAATAAAAGAGCTGAGGGCCAGCGCAATTTCCTTTATCTCTTGTCTGCTGGTATTGACGCAGAGATCGTAATTTAACCGGTCTCCCCATTTCTTCCCTGTATAATATTCGTAGTATTTCCGCCGGTTTTTATCAACGGAAATCACCTTTTGCTTCATTTCTTCCAACGAATACACTTCTTCTGCCGTGCGCCGCTCCATGCACCGGGCGATCCTATGTTCCAATTCGGCATAGACAAATATGCGAAACGGTCGAACATCCTCTAAAATGTGGTCACCGCAGCGGCCGACAATCACACAGCTTGACCTTTTTGCCATTTCACGGATGATCCTGTTCTGCTCCAGCATAACAGCCTGTCTCTGCTCATAAATCGGATTCGACAATGGATAAAGACTGCGGCCAATATGGAGGGGGAAGGCGGGAATGGGCTTTTGCTCGATGACCTGCTCGATATATCGCTCAGCCAGATCGGTGCGCCTGGAGATCTCAGTAATAATCTCCTGGTCATAATAGGCGATATTCAGCAGCTCCGACAGTCTGCGTCCAAGCTCCCGCCCGCCGCTTCCAAATTCCCTGCTGATGGTAATAAGCGTGTTCATAACCTTTGCCCCTTTTCAAAAGATAATTTTTTTGTGTATTTTACAATGGTATGCGCCGCATACACAGCGACTGCCAGCTCTGTAACCGGCATGGCAAGCCAAATAGAATCGGCTCCCGCTACGGCGGGGAGGACCATGATCAGAATACCGCTGATGATAAAGCCTCTGGCAACAGACACGATAAATGCCGCTTTCGGCTTCATCAGCGCCTGAAAGTAATAAGTAGAAAAAATGTTGAGCGGCAGTAAAATAAAGGAAAGTCCATAGCAGCGGATGATTGCGGGGGCCATCTCCAATATTTCCGTTGTCGGCTTCATGAAAATATAAATATACAGGTTCGGACAAATCAAGCTAAGGGCCGTCCAGAAAACGCTGAATACCGCGACCGTATAGAGCGCATACCGCAGGACATCCTTGATCCTCTGCCCATACCTTGCGCCAAAATTGATGGAGATAATTGGCTGTGACGCCTGCCCAACGCTGTACGCGCAGCACTGGACAAAGGTACTCACATTCACAATCGGGCCATAGATCGCCAGCGCGCTTGTGCCTAAATACTTCATGATCTGCCGGTTAAACAGGACGGTCAAAATTCCCATCGCAACATCAATGAAGAAGGTAGAGAAGCCTGTCACGGATATTTCCTTCAACTTAGAAAAAATTCTGGCTGGCTTTTGAAAGGCCAGTGTATTTTTCTTTGACCAGAAGTGGGACAGCATGACGAAGAACGAGATGCCGGAGCCTATCGCCGTGGCAAGCCCCGCGCCGTAAATCCCCATGTCAAAGGTAAATACAAAGATATAGTCGCCAAAAACATTGAACAGGCCGCCGGCCAAGACACCTGCTGTTGCCAGCCCGGGATTGCCGTCATTTCTCAAAAATGCAGCCAGCATCTGGTTGAACAGGAAAAACGGCACAACGACTTTAATCGGTTCCAGATAGGTCTGCGCCAGAGAAAGCAGATTGATGTCCGCACCGAAAAACAGCAGGATCGGCTTTTCAAAGAACAAAATTGCCAGCCACGCTATCACCGACAATACGGCGGCGCCGATCACCGCCGTTGTAAAATATTCATTTTCAACTTTACCTTTGCGCTCCGTTTGCCCCCGAAGGGTACTAAAGATAACGGAGCCGCCAATCCCCATTAACAGGCCCAGGCTGTAAATGATGTTCCAAATCGGAGCGACAACAGCTAAAGCGGCCGTACCATCCGGTCCCTGATATTGCCCCACCATCGCCATGTCCACGATAGAGTAGACCGATGTGATCATGGCGCTGCCAAAGGCGGCGGACAGATACTTGAAGTAGATTGGTCGGATTTTCCCGGTTAATAAGTCCATTTCTTTCCCTCCCTGCAAAATAAAAAGGCCGGATAAGAAAGCCGCACATAACGGTTTTCTTATCCGGCACTCTCATACGCAAGAGTAACCCTCCGGCAAACCGCCTGTTCGGTATCTTATCCGGCCTTATCCCTACGATGATAAGTCCTCCGACGGTGGCCCATTATACCATATTCAAAATCATTGTCAAGCAATATGTTCGGATTTATGGTGTCCGCTTTTATCCGTAAGATAACTGTCCATCTCCGCCCATGAGAGCGGTCATTTCCTCGATTTTTTCCAATGGGAACGGTGGTTGGGAGAGTGGTTTCATCGCAATCGACATCAGCTTCATGGGATTATCGTCGGCCGCCACCCGGTTTGAACTTAAATGCCCGCATCTCCTGCATCGGTGGATGATCGCCCACTCGCCATTTTTTCTGACCCAAACGCCCACCGGGTCCATGATCCCTCCGCAGTCTGCTTCCCGATCTCCAGGCTCAATGTCCAAATGCAGACTGCTGAGACAGTTTGGGCAATGATTGCGGTGGTCGCTTCCCGCTCCGGTGGGCACGACTAATCTGCCGCATACCTTACAGGTGAAGCTGTCGCTGCACCCATGTGTTTTATAGTACCCTTTTTCATACTGCTTGCGCTTATTTTCTCTGTTCATAACTGCTCCTTGATGGGCGAGGACAGATACGATTACAGATCTTCATGCAGGTATTTTTTGAACGAGTCCCGGTACTTTTGTGTGAATAGAAGATACCGCTCTTGCTCATCGACTGTCCATTCGCTCCATATCTTATTTTCAATCTGGAATAGTGGGCGGACTTTTTGAGCAGAAAAATCCCGCCCCTTTTCGGTCAAACAGACCAATGTATTCCGGCCTTCCCCCTGCTTCAGATAGGCAAGCCCATCCCGCTCCAATTTGCGGATCGCCGAGTTGATCGTTTGCCGGCTGATCCCTGTCAGTCTGAATATGTCGCTTTGAAGGCATTGTCCTTCCTGCTCGCAAAGGACATACAGAATATCCAAGACAGTATCAGAAACGCCTATTTTTACAGCTGCTTCATGATATAGGGAAGTGATCTCCGCAGACAGATAGGCATATTTTCTTGCACTTTCGCAGTTCATCACGGCCTCCTTAATATCCGATTTCATATATATTATATCCGTTTTCGGACATATGTCAATAGGAAATTCAAACCTTCTCAATCTGATTTGATTAGGCAGCAGCATAGAACATCATAGTCAATATAGTGGCTGCTATCAATCTTTTTAGGTGTATAAAATTACAGATGCACAGGTCATTTTAGAAACGCCCGCCCCGTGTACCCAATAAGAGAGCATTCAGCAATCAAAAACGCGGTGCGGACATTCTGATCCTGCACCGCGTTTTCAATTTTGCTATACGCTCAGAGTGTCCAGCGGCTGGACTCCGTCCGCTCGGAGACGAAATCCCGGTAGATGCCCGCCTGCCGGATCAGTTCGTCGTGGGTACCCTTTTGGACGACGCGGCCCTGGTCCACCACCAGGATCTGGTCCGCGCCCCGCACCGTCTTGAGCCGGTGGGCGATCATCAGCACGGTCTTCTCCCGCGTCAGGGCCTCCATAGCCTTTTGGAGCTGGTCCTCATTCTCGGGGTCCACATTGGCCGTGGCCTCATCGAAGATGACGATGGGCGCGTCCTTCAAGAGACACCGGGCGATGGAGATGCGCTGCTTCTCTCCGCCGGAGAGCGTGGCTCCTCCCTCGCCAATTACCGTATTATATCCATCCGGCAGGGCGGAGATAAAGTCGTGGCAGCACGCCTTTTTAGCGGCCTCCACCACCTGCTTATGGGTAGCGCCCGGGCAGCCGAACTTGATGTTGTTCTCCACCGTGTCGGCAAAGAGGTACACCCGCTGGAACACCATGCTCACCTGCTCCATGAGGGACTCCAGCGTGTACTCCCGCACATCCCGGCCGCCGATGGTCACACGGCCGCCGTCCACATCCCAAAACCGGGCGATCAGGTTGCAGAGGGTGGTCTTGCCGGAGCCGGAGGGCCCCACAATGGCGGTGGTGGTCCGGTCCGGGATGATCAGTGACACATCCTTGAGGATGGGGCGGCTTCCATAGGAGAAGTTCACATGGTCGAATACAATCTCGTGGCTCTCCGGACGGATGGCCGTGCCACGCTGGTCCATCTCCGGGATGTCGTCTACCTGGTTGGCGTGGTCGATGGAACTGCCCACCAGACGCAGGGCGGACACGCCGCTGCCCGCGGACTGGATCTGGGAGAAGATCAGGAAAGAGACGATGACCGCCATCAGCGCATTGGCGAGGGACATAGCTCCCGTCAGGCACAGCCCCACCGACGCCGCCAGAATTAGAACGCTGAACAGGTGGAGGACCATCTCCTGGCCCCAGATATAGGGAGTAAACAGCTTCTCCACCGCCAGATTGTTCGCCCGGCTGTCCTCCAGCGCCTGCCGCACCCGCTTGTCGCCCTTTCCGGTCAGGTTAAAGGACTTGATGACGCTCATGCCCTGGAGCTGCTCCAGCACTGCCTCCACCAGCCGGGCCTCGTCCCGCTGGCGCTTGGGGGCAATCTTGGCGGACTGCTTCTCCATTCCGGAGAGGAGGGCCAGATACACCAGCATCCCCGCCAGGGCCAGCAGGCCGATCCGCCAGTCCCAGAACAGGACGCACAGCAGCATGACGGCGGAATTGATCAGGCCGCCCAGGATACCGACCAGCACCATGGGGCCGGTACTCTCCACCTCGTCCAGAACGGTGGTGGTGATGCCGGTGAGTTCTCCCAAGCTCTGGTCGTTGAAATAGCCCATGGGGACCCGCTTGAGCTTGTCGCCAATGGAAATGCGCTTGTTCGCCACCATGAAGTAGCCGGCGTGGGTCTGCTGGAGCTGGCTGAAGCGGTTGAGGACCGCCCGGCCCAGAATGCTGGCCAGCAGAAGCCCCAGCGCCTGCCAGGCCGGGGCGGAGTCTGTGGAGCCGCCCACCAGGGCCAGCACCACCACATAGATGGCCGCGATCTGGAACATATGGAACACCGCGTAAAAGAAACCTAAAATCATGGACTTCCGGATATTGTCCTGCTCCTCTCCGGCAAAGTCCCAGATTTTTTTCAAAACACCGATCATGCCTGCTCTCCCTCCTTTGCGCCCATATGCGCCCGCCACATCTCCTGATACAGCGGGCAGTTCTTCAAAAGTTCCCCGTGGGTGCCCACATCCTGGCTGCGGCCGCCATTGACTACCACGATCTGATCCGCGCCGGTGATGGTGCTGAGGCGGTGGGCGATGACCAGTACGGTCTTTCCCGCCACCAGCTTGCCCACGGCCTGCTGGACCACGGCCTCGTTCTCGGGGTCTATGTAGGCAGTCGCCTCGTCCAGCACCACAATGGGCGCGTCCTTGAGCATGGCCCGGGCGATGGCGATACGCTGGCGCTCGCCGCCGGACAGATGGGCGCCGCCTCCGCCCACCACCGTGTCATAGCCGTGTTCCAGACTGCGGATAAAGGCGTCACACCCGGCGGCTTTTGCCACGGCCTCCACCTCTGCGTCGGTGGCCGCCGGGCGGCCCATGCGGATGTTCTCCCGGATGCTCTCGTCAAAGAGGTAGTTGTCCTGGGAGACAAAGGCCACCTGGTCGTAGAGTTGCTTCAGCGGGACCCGATTCAAGTCCTGCCCGCCCAGGGTGATGGCGCCGGAGGTCACATCCCAAAAGCCGGCGATCAGCTTGGCGATGGTGGACTTGCCCGATCCGGAGGGCCCCACAAAGGCGGTCATGGTCCCGGCGGGGATGGTGAGAGATACATCGTGGAGCACTTCCTTGTCCGCGTGGTAGCCGAAGGACACATGGGAGAGCTGGATGCCCCGCCCCTGGAACTCCGCTGGCGTTTCCCCGTGGTCCTGTTCCGCTCCGTTCAAAATGGCGTCCACCGAGCCCACAATGGTGCCCACCTTGGCGAGACTGTCCACAAAGTCCATGGCGGCCAGCAGGGGCCCGGCAATGCCCAGGGGCAGGACGATGGTGGTGATAAAGGTCTCGATGGGCAAACTCCCTCCGGTATAGAGGAGCCAGCCCACCGGCAGAATGGTGATCATGGTGGTGGGCGAGATGGCACGGGCCAAAGAGACCGGCATCTGGCAGCTCTTCATCCAGTGGTAGAAGTAGGAGGCGTTGGCCTTTACGCTGTCGGAGAAGCGGGCATAGGACTGCTTGCCCTGGTTAAACGCCTTGATGACCTCAATGCCGCCGATGTACTCCACAATGGCGCTGTTCATGGCTTGGGTGGTTTTGACCGAGCCCTCGTACTGCTTGCCGTAGCCGGCCATGACCGCCATCATGAAAGCCATGCCCACCGGGATGGACACCAGACTCAAAAGGGCCATCCGCCAGTCCAGCACGAACAGATAGATCAAGATGCACACCGGTCCCAGCACATTGGCGGTCATCTCCGGCAGAAGATGGGCCAGAGGCCGCTCCATGCTCTCCACCTGATCTACGATGACCTGCTTCATCTGGCCGCTGGAGGTGTCCAGAATCGTACCCAGAGGCATCTTTGGCAGTTTCTCCAGCACTTTCTCCCGGATAGATTTCAGGATAGCAAAGGTGGCCTTGTGGGATTGGGATAGAGCCAGGGAATACAGGGTGGCCCGGAGCAAAAAGCCCACGAGCGCCACTGCGCACCAGGTCAGGTAGAACGAGGATTCCTGGTTTCCAGACAATAGGCCGAGAATGATCTGAGCCACGGCAAAGTAGGGGAGCATCCCAAACAGTACCCCCACCACAGCGGACAGGACCGCCCGCTTCAGGCCGCCCTGTTGTCCCTCTCCCAGCTCCCACAGACGGAGCATGGGACTTTGTTGTTTCATGATAAATTCCTCCTTTTTAGTTAGTGATCGCTAACTTTTGCGCAAATGGGAGGGCTGCACCCAAAGGCACAGCCTCTTGTCAGGGCTGAGGGTCAAACACGGTGGAGAATCCCGCCATGTGGTAGCGGTTGAGCATCTTGACATAGCGGTGGGCGGCGGCACGGTCCATGTTGTGCCGCACCACCTCAAACATGCCGTTGAAGTAGGCGGTGACGATGATATGGATGAACTCCTCCGTCACCAGACCGGACTTGACGCTCTCACAGCCGATGACCTCCATGTACTTGTAGGTGTACTCGACCTCGATGTCCACCAGCTCGTCCAGGAAGCAGGAAAACCGGGTGCCGTGGGCCCCGTCCAGCAACAGGCGGAACACATCAAAGTGGTCGTAGATGTAGTCCAGCATCTCCTCCTGGTGGCGGGCGGTGTACTGTCCCATATCCGCACGCTGTTCCTCCTCACTGAGCTGGTGAAAATCCTCCTGCACCCTGCGGAACATAGCCTTGAACTGATCCACCACCGGCTCCGCAATGGCCCGGAACAGCCCCTCCTTATCCCCGAAGCGGGTATAGATAGAGCCGGTGCTGGTTTCCGCCGCCTGAGCTATGGTGCGCAGAGAAGCGTCCAGAAACCCCTTGGACAAAAACTCCTCCTTGGCACACTCCAGCACCTTGTCATAGACACCCGCCTTTTGTTTTGCCACTGTCATTCCTCCTTTTTCAAAACACCGTTTTATAACGATGTTTTGAATATAGCACTATGGTTTGTATTTGTCAAGAGGAGAGCTCAGAATAAGAGAGCGAAAGACCCCGCAGACCGAATCTGCGGGGTCTTTTCATGTCATTCTATTTCTGTGGCCTCTTGAATAGTTGGATAGATCACCTGCCACGCCGGGAGAAAGTTCAGTTGGGCCAGTGCGTTGCGGAAGGCCCTTGATAATGGGTCTACAAATTCCCTTTGGCTGTGAAGCAGCTCCACGATATAAAGCTCCCATGTGTAGTGGGGGCCCCGCTGCTTTTTCCGTAACAGATAATATGCCCTCTCTGCTCGGAACATCAGAAACTCTACGATTGAGGTGTAGTTCTCGAAGGAATAGAGCTTTGCCATATGGAGCATCCCGGCGCTGTCATAACGCGTTACGGGAAAGTCCACTTCCGCTTCCTCCAATGTAAAGTCAAATGCGGAGGCAGGGAACGCAATCACGGTGTTGAGCAGCACCCTTTGTGCCGCCAGGACCAATGACTTTTCTCGCCGCAAAAAGGCGATATATTCCTCCCATGTGAGGTCGGCCCAAAACCCGTCCACATCGCTTTCTTTTTTCCAGGTGAACAGCGCGTCCTCCACCCGGTAGGTTAAATAGGTCAGGTACCCATATGTTGTTTCTTCATCATACAGCTTTGCATACATGCCGGTGCGAAGGATTTGCTCTACCAGTTCTTTATTTTGATCCCAGTTCATTGTTCCACCTGATCCGTCCATTTGTAGCCCCATTAGAAATTCAGGAAATCAAGCCCGGCGGCTTTTGACATTGCAATTACCTTGTTCGGGTTGTTCTGCAATTCCACCTCCGTCCCAAGCGCGTTCATCAGCAGGCCGAAGGTATCGTGCATCCCCATCTGATTCTGTATATTGTATGTGGCGGCGTACTCCGGGAAATGGGCCCAGATATAGTTCATCAATGCGGGGTAGTCGATTAGGCCGCCAGCCCTTAACTCCTCGTACTGCCCCCATAGTTCAAACAAGGCGAGGCTGCTGGCCCGCTTGGAAAAGAACAGATACCCCAAGGTGTTGTCAATTCCTTCCCGCACATCCTCTTCGGTCTGCTCCGATTGCTTTAATACGGTTTCTGAGAAGTCGCAGTTCCAAATAGGATAGCAGACAGCGAGGACTTCCTCTCCTGTGCCTGTTTCGATCCAGAAGATCCCGTTCATCAGCGGCTTGTAGCGTGCAGTGCGGCCCCGCGGTGTGGCAAGGGGCGCTGGGTAAGGTCCAAAGTATTCCGGATGATACTCCATATTGTAAAAAGCAATATCACGAAGCGAGGTCTGTCCGTCTGCATATATTCCGTGCCGGACCTGGTACCGGTAGATCTCATACTCAATGATTTTATATCCCCGCCGCTCTTCCGCAAACGAATAGAGCAGCACACGGGAGTCCTCTTCAGGCATCCTCCCATATGCCATAGCCTCTTTTGATATGGCTGGCGAGGATTTTTCCACCACATAGTATTCATCTGCCAAAAACTTGCCGTCCTGTTTTCTGGCTGCGATATAGTAGACGCCAGGACACTCCTGGCTTGCCCTTACGATTTCACCAACTGTGTCGTCCAAACAGAACGGTAGCCTCTCCGGGGGCGATTCTTTTTCTCTATCCATGCGTTTCTCTCTTTTCCCGTGTGGCATTTTACCCAATTACAACACCAATAAAGTGCTACTGCATAAAAAAGCACACCATCCGTACCCTAATGTCACACCACAAAAGTGTACCATGGGGAAAATGGTGGTGGAGGAATCGTATATGGAGATGGACTTTATCAGAAACCGTATTACAGAATTACGGGTAAAAAAGGGAGTTTCCGAGTACCAGTTAAGTTATGATTTAGGGCATAGCAAGAACTATATTCATAACATTGTCACCGGGTATTCCCAGCCATCTGTGAAAGAATTGCTCTATTTGATTGACACGCTCGGTATCACGCCCCGTTTGTTTTTCGATGAGGAAGCGGAATATCGAAATCCAATTTTGGTGCAGGAGATCATAGATGGCATCAAGTCGATGAACGATCAGGATTTAGAAGCTGTTTTGTTGATGGTCAGGCGCTTGAATGAGAAGAATTAACAGGCATGAAATTGTGTAATTAAGATATTATACCCGAGATAACGGGAATATTCAAGAGGCAGCATGTCAAATATAATAGAAATCACAAAGGGGTGGTTTCTATTATTACTTACGACCCGCTCTGGAACACTATGCGTCGAAAGGGAATTACAACTTACTCTTTAATAAAGGACTATTCCTTCAGCAAGGGGACATTGGATTCTTTGAAGCAAAACCGAAATATTTCAACCGCAACGCTGAATGACCTTTGCAACATTCTTTCTTGCAGGGTCGAAGATGTTCTTCGTCACATTCCAGATAAAAAATAAACGGCGCTTTGAGGGCATTACCGCTCTGATATGTACCCAGAATTCTGGACACATAAAAAATTGAATTAGGTGCACATGGATGCCTCTCTGAATTTTGTAGGAGGCATCCATTTTGTTTTCTCTTGGATTCTTTCGTTGTTGTAGTAATTTATGTAGCCGTCAACAGCCTTGGCAAATGTTTCAAAAGAGGAATACTCTTTTTCATGCCCGTAGAACATCTCGTTTTTCATCCGTCCAAAGAAGGTCTCCATGATGCAATTGTCGTAACAGTTGCCCTTCCTTGACATGGATTGAATGATTTTGTGATCTTTAAGTGCCTGCCTGAAGTACACGTGCTGGTACTGCCACCCTTGATCAGAGTGAAAGATCAGGCCATCTACAGAGGGAAACTTCGTAAAGGCGCCGGCCAACATTCTCTGGATCTGTTCCATATTGGCACTTTGAGATAAATCATAAGAAATGATTTCGTTTGTGTTCATGTCGAGTATAGGAGAGAGATAACACTTCCCCCACGAAAAACCGAACTGAGATACATCGGTAGTCCATTTTTGCATAGGAGCTGTCGTGCTGAAATCCCGGTCAAGGATATTCTCAGCAACCTTGCCGACCTCGCCCTTGTAGGAATGATACTTTTCCTTTGGGCGCTTTCCTGCCAACCCCATAGTGTGCATAAGCCGTTGTACCCGCTTATGATTGACCTTGTGGCCGCGCTTTATCAGTTCCTGATATACTCTTCGCACACCGTAGCGGCCTTTATGCTGTGAGAAAATGTCTTTGATTTCATCTGCCAAGCAATGGTTTCGAACAGCAACTTGATCGGCCTTGCTCAACTCAAAATAATAGGTAGACCGTGCCATCTGCATAGATTTCAACAGATATTTCAATTGGTATCCTTTTTCACGCAGCTCTTTGATGATCGCTGCTTTCTCGCCTTGAGTTGCGCTGCGTGCCTCTCTTCTCTCAAGGCGATCTCTTTTTTTATAACTTCATTCTCCTCCTTTATATACTCGTTTTCTGCCCGAAGCCGGATCAATTCTTCTCGTTCGGATTCATTCAGTGGCCTTGCTTCTTCCTTTTTCATTTGGGGTACCCCTTTACTTGGACGACCTTTTTTCATTTCTACCAGGCCATTATACCCCTTTGTTTTATAGTTTTGAACCCATTGATACAATAGTCTATCTTGAATACCGGCCTCGATTGCCACTGACACACAGGATTTTCCGGACATTACTTGGGATACTAGTTCCAGCCGTTCTTCTGGTGTCCAGTTCCTGTTGAAATTTTTGTGTTTCAGTGCTTCTGGACCGCGGCTATCCTCTGCTCTTACCCATAGTCTCACTTTATCCCGAAAGGATTTATCGCTAACACCTTCCGGCGTTTCTGTCCATTTTCCTTCTCGATACAGTTCTACACATTTCCTTTTGTACTCATACGTGTACCGCATAATAATACCCCCCCTACTGGGTGTCCAGTAAAGGGGGTACATATCACTCACACCAAAGCGCCGTTTTTATTTTGTATCTGCCTGCTGGCCTTGTCTTAGCCTGCTTTATGTGTGGTCCATACCTATGGCTTTTGGGCTGTGACACACAGCCAGTTCCGATCCTCTCTCTGATGGATCTCGACTTGAATAAATCCCGCTGCCCAGAGCAACTCGAAGAGCCGTTCGCCGGTGTAGATGGTCATGCCGCCGATGATGTCACACCATTTCTCCTGTTTGGGGTCTTCTCCGTTTGACTCGTTGCAGACAAGAAAACTTCCGCCGGGTTTCAGCACTCGGAACACCTGCTGAAAGGCCTCCTCCAAATTGGGCCAGAAGTAAATGGTTTCAAATGCCGTGACCTGCTCAAAGGAGTCATCTGCAAAAGGCAGTTCCTGCACATCCCCCTGGATTACCTGGCACCGTCCCTCTGCGATGGCTCGGCAATTTACAGCGCTCGCTTTTTTCACGCTGACGGAGGAGTAATCCAGACCCACGGCTGTGCCGTCTGGACACAGCTTCAGCAGGACGGCCAGATTGGCTCCACCGCCGCAGCCAAGGTCCAGTATGGTGGCTCCTGCTTTCAGTCTCAGGAAGCTCCGCCCCCAGCGGGCCACTGGAGCGTGTCCCCAGTTCATCATGGCGACCATCAGCCTCCCACCCAAGCCCTCCGGCTTTCGGGTGTTGGTAAAAAATCCGCCCACTGCTATCCCTCCTGAATAACCTGCTCATACCTTGTCTTGCTGGAGTAATTCCTCCATCAGTCTGTCCGTGATTGCGGGGGATGCGTGCTCTTCCCCCTCCAGTTTGATAATGCGGGCATGAGGAAGTTCTTTGGCAGTCTCCTCCATGGCACTGTAAGGCACCTCGGAATCGGCTGTTCCATGAAGCAATACAACCGGACACCGCACCTCAGACAGCTTAAATCCCCAAGGTGCTTCCTGGAGCTTGGCTTCCTGACCGATATTCCGGAGATCACTACCCATAGAGTCCCGAAAATCCCGACTCTGCAAGGCCGCCTCGGGAAAGAGGGGAAGATAACTGTCATATAAAGCCTGCCCCGCCTCTTGCCGTGACATACCGCGGAACGCACGATAAAGCGCCGCATCCTGAGCCGGATATTGCGCCAGAACATTTGGGAAGCAGACCGCAGGTATGCCGCTGTTGATATAGAGCGTGCCAATTCGGTCAGGATAGAGGGCCGCCAGACTATACGCATAAGGCGCGCCGGCGGAGATACCCACGATGTCAAAGCTCCAGAGTTCCAAGTGATCCCAAAATTCAGCCAGCAGCCGGCCCCAGTCGGCTACGCAGTCCATATCGAAATAGTCGGAGGCTCCATAACCAGGGCGGGCAAGAGCGATTACCCTCACGGGCAGTCCGCAAAGAGACTCCTCCATTCCCTCTGAACATATGCTTCCCACCAAGCCGTGAAACAAGAGTACCGGATTGCCCGTTGATGTCCCGTATTCCGCATAGGACAGGCTTGCACCATTTGGAAGCTGAAAAGAGCCTAAACGCATATCGTTCCTCCATTTCCCTGATTGTAAATTAGCGTTCCTATATAGTTTGCCGCCGCTAACCGAAGTATAACACGCAAGCTGTGGAGCGTCAATCACATACCTTTCCTTTTTATCAGCTACAAATCTCTGCCTATACAAAAAACGCAGTTACCCATAGAGGATAACTGCATTTTTTCGGAAAAGGCTTCTCAGGTTATGGGAGACAGCTCGAACTTATAGCCGCTGTGGGGGACGGTACGGATCGGGTTGCCCAGTCCCATCTTCCGGCGGAGCTGGCTGATGATATTGACCACGGTCGCGCCGCAGTCCTCCGGAAACTCATGCCACACAGCCTCGTAGATCTGTTCCTGCGTGAAAATCCAGCCGGGGTGCCGGGCCAGGTAGGCCAGCGTGAAGAACTCCAGGTGCGTAAGGTGGAGAGGCTGGCCCCGCCACTTTACTGTCTGCTTGCGCAGGTGCAGCTCCAGGCCGGGAAAGGTGAGGGTGTGCTTCGTAGCGGGCGGCTCCACGATTTCGATTCCAGGCTCTTCCGCCAGGAAGTCCTTGATCCTATCCAGAATTTGTTGCTCGCCATTGGTGACGGATAAAATCAGTAATTTTCCCACGCGGGGTCCTCCCTTTCTTCTGACTGCTTACCGGTCATTCCGGCTCCACCGCCCCTTTTAACAATTCAAAGGACCGCTGGCTGATGGTGTGCTCCATCCGGCAGGCCTCCCGTTCCGCGGTCTGGGGATCGACCCCGGCCGCAATAAGCCGCCGGGTAAAGAAGCAGTGTTTTTCATAGGTCTGCTCGGCTACCTCTCGGCCTATATCGGTCAAGCGCAGAGAGAAGTCCTCATCCATGCCACGATAGTATTAGGGCAATCATGAATTTGAGCTGTCCTTCATCTTGATACGGATCGTCTGCCGCGATCCCAGCATGGAACAGACCGCTCTTGTCGTTTGGTCGAGAGTGAGGGCAATCCATGCTCCGTATAATCCAAGACCAAGTTCGTAAACCAGGAAGAAGGTAAGGATCGGCCGCACCACTGCGATGCTGATAAGAGAATAGAGGGCCACAAAACTGGTATGCCCCAAGCCACGGAGCAGACCCGCATGGACCATAGCCCATGCCTCCGGAATATTGACAGCAGCCACAAAGATCATGATCTCACAGCCCAGAGCCAGGTCGTTGCCCTCCAGATGGTAGAACTGAAGCAAGGGTGACCGGAGCAGCAAATAGAGCAGCGTGGCCGCACCCCCAGTCCAAAGCGCCGCCCGGCGGGATACGGCCCCGATCCGTTTCAGGTTGCACGTTCTTCCAGATCCCAACGCCTGGCCGGCCTGAACCAGGCTGGCCTTCCCAAGCCCTTGGGAGAAGCTATAGTAAATGTCGCACAGGCTCCCACAGATGTTGTGGACGCTTAGCGCCGCTGTGCCCAGGTCTGCTACCAGGCGTGAAAATGTGAACATCCCAAACCGTTCCGCTGCCTGCTCCAGGAATGTGCCCGTGGCAAGGGGGGCCAGGGAGCAGAGGTATTCCCGTTCCGGCAGCCAGGCCCCTCTGCCCCGCAGAGTGGCCGGATGCCGCCGCCGTAAGAAAAGCGCCAGCGTATAGACCAGCGTGGCGCCAGCACCGATAGCAGTTCCCAGCCCAGCGCCGAAAACTCCCAATTGCGGGAATGGGCCCAGACCGTAAATCAGCAGCGCATTGAACACGACATTGACTCCGTTGCCTAGCACATTGGACACAAGCACGCTTTTGGTATCGCCAAGCCCCGCCAAGATGCCGTGAAGGACAATAGCCGGACCGGAGAGCGCCAGACTCACCAGGGTGGGAAAGGCATACTGCAACCCCAAGTTGATATAGTCATCCTGTGCACCGGCCAGTCGTAGAAGCGGGCCAGCTCCAATCCAGGTCCCGACCAGGAGCAGCATCGAGAGACCGCACCCCAGCATGAGCGAAGCGCGGGAACAGGAGGTCAGGGACTCATCCGGATGCTTGCCGCGCCGGCGGGCAACATAGGCGCTCAGTGCAACAGAGTAGGAGCGGGTTACGCAGAGGATCACCATACGGGGCTGGGAAAAAATACTGACCGCCGCCACCGCTGTGTTTCCCAGAGCGGAAACCATCAGCAGGTCGGCGGCGGTGAGCAGCATCAGCAACAGGCCCTCTGCCGCGGCGGGCCAGGCCAGCCGCCAGAATTCCTTACGGATGGCCATATGCGATCAGCGGATCTCCCGCCCGGACGCCCAAGGCGATTGTGTAGTAAAGGACAATGCCGTCAAACTCGGCCCGAACCTCTTGTAAGCGGCAACCAGACAGTGCCTCCAGGTGTCCGAGCAGTTCTCCCCTTCGGACCCGTTGGTCTAAACCTACTGCCGGATACCAAAATCCCTCCGACTCAGCTTCTGCATAGAAGGTTTCTGTGATCTCCAGCTGATCCCGCGGCGGGTTCCCTCCGGGCATAATCTCCAGATGGCGCAACAGGGAGCGGACGTCCTCACAGCAGGCGTCCACCTCCTGTTCAGACCAAAGCCCCTGCCCGCCCCTCTCAATCAGCAGTGCGGGAATGTCTCTTTGCACCGCCCAGCTGTAAAGCCCGTTCTTGGCGGTGGAGCGGACCCGGTAGGGTACCGTCAGGACCTTGGCGGCATCCAGTGAGACTTGGTTGACCATTTTCTTCCCTGCTGCCGGGAAGAACACCAATGGATGAAGCGTTTCGCTGCAGTCTCCGCTGTGGAGATCTGCCAGCAGATCGGCTTCCGGGTATAAAGCCGCCTCCAGGGCAAAGGCCAATCGAGCGGAAAGGGGGCCCGCAGAGTTGCCGGGGAAGGCTCGGTTCAAATTGACGCCGTCCTCCGGCACCACCTGTTTGGCTCCGGCATAAAAAGCACTGGGATTTGCCAGCGGCAGTAGGATGACGTTCCCCGACAGCCTCGCCGGATCCAGGTCCGCCGCCAGACGGCGCAGGGCCTGAATTCCCACATACTCGCAGCCGTGGACCCCTGCCGTGACCACCAGCGTCTTGCCCGGGGCGGCACCGCACAGGCAGAGCGCATTCAGGGACGGAGCATCCGGTACCGGGAGCGGTACGTTTTTTCGCTCACCAGGCAAAAGTGTTATCCCACAAAAAATCATACGTCCACCTCCGAAGTCTCGGTGTCAAATACCACAATGGACTCCAGCAACCGCCGGGCGTACTCATCCTTAGTCTCGCTGATGCGGCTGACGGGCAAATATTCTGTTACACGGCCCTGATAGAGGAACAGCACATCGTCACAGAGATATGTGATCGAGGTCAGGTCGTGGGTGATAAATACATAGGTCAGCCCCAGCTTTTCCTTCAGATCCCGCAGCAGATCCATTACCTGGACCTGGGTATGCGCATCCAGGGAGGAGATCGCCTCATCAAAGAGGATGACCTCTGGCTTACAGGCCACTGCCCTGGCGATGCACACCCGCTGAAGCTGGCCGCCGGAGAGCTCGTGGGGAAATCTGCCCGCAAAATTAGCAGGGAGTCCCACCAGTTCCAGAAGGGCGGCCATTTCCTTCTTTCGCTCCAGCCGGCCCCCCTCCCGGCGCTCCCGGACGGTCAGGCCCTCGCCGATGATGTCTTTGACACGGAAACGGGGATTGGCAGAGGTTGTGTAGTCTTGAAATACCACACTGAGCTTGTTCTGCAGGTTCCGCCGGCCCGCTCGGGAGGCGTAGACCGATACGCCGTCCAGAATCGCCTCGCCGCTGTCCGGTTTCAGAAGCCCGCAAAGCACCCGGCCCATAGTGGATTTTCCGCTGCCGGACTCTCCCAAAATACCGAGGCAGGTCCCTCTTTTTACGTTCAGGGACACATCAAAGAGCACCTGCTGACGGGTATGTCCGAACACCTTGTCCTGACGCTCGCTTCGGAAACTGACGCAGATATTTTTCAGTTCAAGCATAGACACGCTCCTTTCCTCCCAGCACCTGGCTGTATCGGCGCATCACATCCGTCCGCTTTTCCACCAGCAGCTTGGTATAGGAATCGGTTGCATGGTGAAGAATGTGTTGGAAATCGCCTTGGTCCACCACAAGCCCCTGATTGAGGACTACGATCCGGTCTGCCACACGGGAAATCGCATTCAAGTCATGGGAGATAAAGACCATCGCTGTCTGGTGTTCCTGCTTGATCCGCAGCAATTCGTCCAGGATCTCAAATTGAGTGATGGCGTCAATAGCTGTGGTAGGTTCGTCCGCGATCAGAAGGGACGGCTTCATAGAGGTCGCAATGCCAATCATAATCCGTTGAAGCATTCCGCCGGAGAGCTGATGCGGGTACTTCTCCAACACCTCCTCCGGATTACGAATCCGCATTTTCTCCAGCATCTCCAGAGAACGCTGGCGGATATCCGCCTTGCTCCAATCATTGTGGGCCGCAAAGGTTTCGGCAATCTGGGCTCCGATCCGGTAGAGAGGATCAAAACAGGTCATCGGGTTTTGAAGGATGATGCCTACCTGACCGCCTCTTAGACGGCGCAGTTCTTCATCACTTCTCCCCAGCAGCTCCTCTCCC
The DNA here is from genome assembly GCA_902363045.1 of Clostridiales bacterium. Taxonomy (GTDB): domain Bacteria; phylum Bacillota; class Clostridia; order Oscillospirales; family Oscillospiraceae; genus Lawsonibacter. The sequence continues at coordinate 141,107 of CABIYX010000001.1, read as the reverse complement.
TGGAATTTGGCACTTCCAAGCACGTGGAAGCTATGATCCAAAAGGCCCATCGCCGCTTTCATAGACATGGATTTTCCACTTCCGGACTCCCCAAGGATTCCAAGGCACTCCCCAGGATATACCGAGAAGGAAACTCCCTTCACCAACTCCACCCCCTGATGCCGGTGTGTGCAGAGCAGAACATGGAGATCTTGCAATTCCAGAACCGGGGTCATTTTTCCACCTCCTTGGGGTCCAGCACATCCCGCAGGGCGTCGCCCATCAGATTAAAGCAGCACACCAGAACCACGATGGCAATACCAGGCGCGATCATCTGGGTTGGATTACTGGTAAGTACATCCTTCGCCTCGTTGAGCATGGCTCCCCATTCCGGGGTTGGGGCCTGTACGCCCAGCCCCAGGAAGGACAGGGTAGAGATATTGATAATGGCCCAGCCCACATCCAGAGAGGCCAGCACCGCAAGATCAGAGGTAATAGACGGCAGAAGGTGTCGGAACAGGATGAACCGCTCCGGCATTCCCACGCACCGGGAGAACTGAACAAAGTTCCGGTCCCGGTACTGCATGACACCGGTTCGGATCATGCGGGCATACCACGCCCATTTGATGAACACATTGGCAATGATGACATTTTGGACATTGATCCCCAGAAGGCCCACCACGGCGAACACCATGATCTGGCTGGGGAAGGAAAGCATCACGTCCACCACCCGCATGATGACCTCTTCCACCACGCCCCGGAAGTAGCCGGCCATAACGCCCAGCAGCGCGCCCAGTGCGATGGTCCCCAGCATGGTCAGAAGGGCAAGTCCCAGCGTTGGCCGGATGCCGTAAATCAGGCGGGAGAGGACGCACCTGCCCAGATGGTCTGTGCCCAATGGGTACTCCAGGCTGTACGGCGCGAATTTGTTGAGGATATCCGTAACATAGGGATCATGCGGCGCCAGGAGCGGGGCAAGAATGCCGATCAGCGCGATCAGGAGGACGAAAGCCACCGTCACCACAGCGGCACGGTTGTGCAGAAAGCGTTTTCCCATGGCTCAGCTCTCCTTTCTCAGTCTGGGGTCGGACACGGTCTGAAGGATGTCGAACACCAGATTGAATACCACGAACAATACGCCGATGAACAGCACATAAGTCTGGATGACCGGCAGATCACGATTGAAGATGGAACTGATGCACAGCGTCCCCAGCCCCGGCCAGGAAAACACGTTCTCCACCACGATGGTGCCGGCAATCATCTGGGGGATGCTCATACCCATGGCCACGATGCAGGTGTGCATGGAATTTTTGAGCACATGTTTCACCCAGATGGAGCGCTGGGGCAGGCCGCGGACATTGGCGTAGAGCACATAATCCTGCTTCATATTCTCCAGCATATTATTGCGGATGAGCCGGATATAGGTAGAGATGTAACTGAGCGCCACGGTAAAGGCAGGCAGTATCATATGCTGCCAGGTACCGTTTCCGTTGGTCGGCAGCAGACCCAGCTTGACGCTGATCCCCCACATCAGGAGCAGCCCAACCCAATAGGCAGGCATGGCCGTGGAGATAAAGACCAGGCCCCGCATAATCTTATCAAACCAGCCATCCTTGTACACAGCGCAGAGGAAGCCGATAGGGATGCTCAGCAGCAGCACGATCACAAACGAGGCCGCCGCCAACTGCAGCGTGGCGGGCAGGCAGCGGGCCAGTTCTCCGGCGACTGTGCGGGCGGGATTGACATAGCTGATGCCGAAATCCCCCTGGAGACAGCCCAGGACCCAGTCAAAATACCGCACCAGAAAAGGTTTGTTCAGACCCAGCGCCTCCTCCATCTCCGCAATCGCCTCATCAGTGATAATGGGCGTCTGCTGGATTCGGAGGACGACCTCCGCCGGATTTGAGGGGATCAGGTTGATGAACACAAAACAGACAACGGAAATCGCCAGCAGCAGGGGGATTGCCATCAGCAGCCGGCGGATTACATAGCGCTTCATAGATGCCCCTTTCTTTTTTGCATAGTTGCAAAACTTAAACTCTATTTTGCGGAGCCCGCGCACGCGTGCTTCTTACGTGCTTCGCACCTGTGGAAAGTGTGAACACCCCCGCGAGCGAAGGCAATTCAGCACAAGGGCCGCCTCCAAAGAAGCGGCCCCGATGCCATCAACGATTACTCGAAGTACATGCTTGCGAAATCCACATCATACTGGTCGGTGCCGAAGTGGACCCCCTTCAGTTCCGAGGTATAAAGGGCTTTGTTGGTTTCGTAGGTCAGGGGAATGTAGACAGCATCCTCATGGAGCCGGGTCAGAACAAAGTCATACAGTTCCTGACGTTCTGCCTCATCGGTGGAGGTGAGGATATCCGTGATGGCCTGATCAATCTCTGCCTTGTCCTCCAGTCCCTGCTGTGCGGCATAGTCTCCATACACTGGGGCCCTCATAGCGGCCAGAGAGGACTGGGGATCATAAGGCATACCCCAGCAGATGTTGAACACCATATCAAAATTACCGGCCTTCATATTGTCACGATAGGACTGTTCTTCCTCGCCGTGGATGTTCAGGGAGATGCCCAGTTTCAAATACTCACTCTGAAGATACTCAGAAATGGTCTTCTCAGTAACGCTGTCGCTATTGTAGAGGAGGTCCAGTTCCAGTTTCTGCCCATTCTTGGAGCGGCCCCCGTCGCTTCCCATAACCCAGCCGGCCTCGTCCAGAAGGCGGGCCGCTTCCTCGGTGTCGTAGGCATAGGGCTCCAAATCCACATCACAGTAGGGAACGGTTGGGGAATAAAGGGTATCCGCTGCCGGTTCCAGGCCGTAGAAAATACCCTCGGAGATGGCCTGCCGGTTTGTGGCGTGCTGGAGCGCCTTTCGCACCGCTGTGTCTCCCAAAATATCGTGGGTGGTGTTCAGCACAATATGCCGGGTGGAGGTGGGGTCAGACAGGCTTACGGTGAACCGGTCACTGTCCACATACTGGCTGATGGCATCAGCGTCCAGCATGTTCTTGCCGAAAATCAGGTCGATCTCCTCATTCTCCAGGGCCATAATGCGCGTCTGGTTGTCGGGGATGACCTTGACGGTGATCTTCTGAATTGCGGGCGCCTCACCCCAATAATTCTCGTTGCGCTCAAAAACGGCGTACTCGTCAGTGACAAAGTCCGTGAGCACATAGGGGCCTGTCCCGATATAGCCGTTGACACCGTTCATCGTGCTGCCGTCGATCATGCAGTTAGGGGAAATCATTGCGAACGGACGGATGCAAGCCAGCTCGGTGAGCATGGGGTAGTACGGCTCGCTCATCTCAATGACGAAGGTATCCTCGTCCGGAGCGGACACACCGACCAGCAGATTCATCATCTCCAGCCAGGTGTGGCGCTCACGGTTCTCCAAGATGGCGTTGAAGTTGGCCAGAATGGCGTTGGCGTCGCAGGGCGTTCCATCGGAGAAGGTTACGCCGTCCCGGATATTGAAGGTATAAATCCGGCCGTCATCGCTGATGGTCCAGTCTTCCGCCAGACAGCCCACATAGCCGTCTTCCGTATTGCTCACCAGGGTGTCGTAAAGGATGCTCTGGGCGTACATCTCACCGGCGTACAGGTGAGGGTTCAGATCCCGGATATCCCGGTAGTTGACAAATATCAGCTCATCCCGCGTACCCGTTTCACTGTCTGCGTCGGACGAGCTTCCGCTTGGAGCCGCTTCGCCCCCTTGTCCGCAGCCGGCGAGCGCCGTCAACAGCAGGGCGCTGCTCAACAGCACAGAAAAAATCCTTCTTTTCATAAAAGCCTCCAGTCCTAAATATTACAGTCTTGCGCTATGGTTTTTCATTTTACAGCAGTTAGCCAAGACTTACCAGAGGCCAATTTTTCATGGAACCCCATAACAATTTGTTATGCCTTTTACAGCATTTCTCCAAAGCGCTCTGTCAGCCAGGAGGCCTGCGGCGAGAGCGGACGCTCCGGGTCCCGCACATAGCCGATTTGAAGAAACGGCTCGCATCCGTTGATGGCCAGCGGTTTGATGTCATATTGCTCATAGGGGCGGTGCATAAAATTCAGGCCCAGACTGCAAACATCCGTATGGAGCAGGAAATTGATGATCGAGTGGTCGCTGTCGCTGTATATCACGTGCTTCATAACGCTTTGGTCAATGACCCCCATGCTCACCGTTTCAAGATGATGTTCCATAGAAAAGAAATCCCGTACTCCACGCATGAATTTCAGATTTGGAAGATCTGAAAAGTCCACACTGTCCGCATGATACAGTGGGTGCTGAGGTCCTACGTAGACACAGATGCTCTTTTCACTCTGCGGAATAAACTCCAATTTCTTGTGGAGAAGAATGTGCTGAAATGTAGGCGCCTGCTTTTGCGCCACATATACGATTCCAACTTCAGAAATTCCTTGGTGGACATGGTCGGTGATCTCCTCCACGGTGCCCTCGTGGTGCTCAATATGGATTCCAGACCCCCAGGTTTTGTAAAAGTCTACCAAAAGGCGGGACACCATGTTGCTGGGATATGCCGACAGCCGCAGACCGTTCTGCTCATCCGGCACGGCCAGAGAGGAGATCGTAGCCGTTGCTCTCAGAATCAGCTTCGCATACTCCAGCACGTTCTTTCCATAAACCGTAGGCTGTACGCCTTTCCCGCTCCGGACCAAAAGGGGCCGCCCCAGTTCATGCTCTAAGGTTCGGATGGTTTTGCTGACATTTGGCTGCGTGGTGTACATACAAGCCGCCGCTTGCGAAAGGCTTCCGCGTTCGCAGGCAGTCACAAAGCTCTCCAGTTGTTTTATTTCCATTGATCTGTCCCCCATGCCATCGGTTTGCTATTGCTAACCACAATATACTACATCTGGCGCTTGCGGACAACAAATATATTCTCATTCAGGATGTCATGCACTTGGAAGTGATAGAAATGTCCGGTACAATTTATTCTGGTGAACCACAGGCTGGGTTCCTTTTGAATGGCTGATTGCCAATATAGTCAAGCAACAGTCTAAGCAGTCGGTCCTCCGCTTTCCGTTTGCAGAAAATGCAATCAGGGCATTCTTGCGACGAAGGATAACTGGATCAGGAACCTGTTTTCTGGTCTGCTGCATATCTTTGAAACGAGCTTTATCAGGCTATGCTCTGAATTTTTACTGCATGGAATCAGTTACAAATCTCTGCCTGCACAAAAAACGCAGTTACCCATCAAGGATAACTGCGTTTTTTCGGAAAAGGCTTCTCAGGTTATGGAGGCAGCTCAAACTTATAGCCGCTGTGGGGGACGGTACGGATCGGATTTCCCGGTCCCATCTTCCGGCGGAGCTGGCTGATGATATTGACCACGGCCGCGCCGCAGTCCTCCGGGAACTCATGCCATACGGCCTCATAGATCTGTTCCTGCGTGAAGACCCAGCCGGGATGTCGGGCCAGATACGCCAGCGTGAAGAACTCCAGGTGCGTAAGGTGGAGAGGCTGGCCCCGCCACTTTACCGTCTGCTTGCGTAGGTGGAGTTCCAGGCCGAGAAAGGTGAGGATATGCTTCGTGGCGGGCGGCTCCACAATCTCGATTCCAGGCTCTTCCGCCAGGAAGTCCTTGATCCTATCCAGAATTTGTTCCTCGCCATTGGTGACGGATAAAATCAGTAATTTCCCCACGCGGGGTCCTCCCTTTCTTCTGACTGCTTACCGGTCATTCCGGCTCTACCGCTCCTTTCAGTAATTCAAACGACTTCTGGCTGATGGTGTGCTCCATCCGGCAGGCCTCCCGTTCCGCGGTCTGGGGATCGACCCCGGCCGCGACAAGCTGGCGAGTAAAGAAGCAGTGTTTCTCATAGGTCTGCTCGGCTACCTCCCGGCCTATATCAGTCAAGTGCAGGGAGAAGTCTTCATCCATCGTCAGGAAGCCGCCTTTTTTCAAGGTCGTCACCGCATGACACACGCTGGGCTTGGACACCTCCATGTGCCGGGCCACATCCACGGAGCGCACCATGCCCTTTTCCTTTTGGAGCACCAGCACGGCCTCCAGGTAGTCCTCGCCCGACGCGTGAAGTTTCATTTTGCCTCCTATCCCATCTCGTTCAGAAAAAAGCGCAGCAGGCGTTCCCTGCCCTCCGGCTCGCAGAGGGAGTAGCTTTCCTGAATCTTACCGTGCTCCATGTGGATAACAAACTTACAGCACCGCAAAATAAATTCCGGGTCGTGCGTCACCACAACCGCAGTTCTTCCTTGTTCTGTAATTCTGTTCACCACCTCCGCCACCTGCCGCATGTGAAACAGGTCCAGCCCGCTGGTGGGCTCATCAAATACGATCAGCGGCCGTTCTGATGCAATCGCGGAGGCGACGGCCACCCGCTGCTTTTGTCCCCCGGACAGCCCCATGGGATGTCGCTCCCGATATGGGAGCAGGTCCATCTCAGCCAGCACAGCTTCCGCTTTTGCACGGTCCTCTGTTCTCATGCTCAGACATATTTCATCCAACACGCTTTCTGTGAAAAGCTGGTGGTTTACGTCCTGCATCACCATATAACAGAGCTTCAGCCGCTCTTTTCTGGAATAAATCCTGCCCTGTTCCTGCACAGTGCCGCCGCACCGCTTTTCCAGCCCGCACAGGCAGCGGGACAGGGTGGATTTTCCCGCTCCGTTATGCCCAATGATTGCGGTTGCACCGCAAAAGGGGAATTCCACCTCGTCAATGTGCAGGGTTTCCGGCTGATGCTTATAGGCAAAGGAGAACTGCCGGATTTTCCATTCGGAGTCCCCGGTCCGGCCGTGAGGCAGCGCTATCCCCTTTAGGTCGTTCAGGTCCAGTGGGCGCAGGCCCATTTGCTCCCGTCGCTCTGCGGGCAGGCTTTGGAATTCTGCGGCGGTATAGTCGCCTCGGATCTCTCCATCTTTCATATAGAGGACACGGTCGGCCAGATCTCGCAGGTAGTAGAGCCTGTGTTCCGAAATAACGATGGTTTTTCCCTGGGCCTTTAGGCGCATGAGCAGTTTTCGGAAATCCGCAATCGCGTAGGCGTCCAGATTGGAGGACGGCTCATCCAGGACATAAATATCCGGGTCGATGGCAGCCGCCGACCCACAAGCGATTTTCTGCTTCTCCCCGCCGGAGAGGGAGAAGATGCTCCGGTCAAGCAGGGATTCCAGCCTCAGCTGCTCCGCCACCAGGCGGACCCGCTCACGGACAGCCTTCTCGGGCAATCCGTGATTTTCCGGGCCAAAGGCCAGCTCGCTGGTCGTATCCACATTGAAAAACTGGGAGCGTGGATTTTGGAACACAGAGCCTACCATTTGGGAAATCTCAAAGAGCGACAGATCGCGGGTATCTTTCCCGCCCAGATAGACCGAGCCTGTAAAAGTTCCCTCGTGGTAATGGGGGATCAGTCCGTTCAGCAGACGGGTCAAGGTCGTCTTGCCGCAGCCGGAGGCCCCGCAGAGAAGAACAAAGGAGCCGTCCTCAATCGTACAGGTGATATGCTTCAGCGCCCCTTCCGTCAGACATTCCCCATCCACAGGGCCGCTTGCCGGATAGGAAAACGACACATCTCTGCACGCAATCATGGCATTCACCCCCTTGCAGCCCACACATAGACTTGCGCGGCAAATGCCCCAAGGCAGATCAGGAGCAACACAATGTCCTGTGCGCGAAACCAGATTTTACAGATGTTGGTCCGCTTGACCGGTCCGCCCAGACCGCGGGTCAGTGCCGCCGCACTCAACTCTTCTCCAATCTTGACAGAGCAGATCATCATGGGAACCATGCGGTATTCCAGAATAGAGCCGGCCTTTCCACCGCCAAAGCGGACGCCGCGCATCCGCATGGCGTCCCCAATGGCGCTCCATTCTTCTGCAACCGTCGGGAAAAAGCGGAACATGACCGACATGGGGATTGTGATCTGCTGCGGCAGGTGAAGCCGCTCCATAGCGGCCACGAATTCGCTGACGGTTGTGGTCGTGACTACGAAGTACCCCATGACAATTCCCGGCGTAAACCGGAGGAACAGCCCCACAATGGCAACCGCGATAAAATTTGCAACCCCGGTCAGATAGGATAGTCCAAACAGTTCCAAGCAGAGGCTTCCCCCAAAAATCAGGAGATAGAGGACAGCGCCTTTCCATTTTCCTGCCGAGAGCAGAAGCAGCAGGGGGATCGCCGCCAGCACGATGATGTAATACTGCATGACGCCTTCATACGAGCCGCCCAAAATGAAAACGGCTATGGTGGTCAGCACCGCCAATTTTGTGCGAGGATCTAAAACAATCCCACTGTGGTTTTTCTGACTGGCAAGAAGTTCGCGGCTCATGATACAATGCCCGCCCGTTCAAAGTGCTTTTTGAAAAGTTTGCGCCCAATCAGGCCGCCCACCAGTCCGCTGACAAAGGCCGCCGCCAGAAGCACCGGCAAAATCCAGTCCGGCATATAGGCCATGAGCGTATCTGCATATTCCTGTCCATAGCCGGGAAGGAGATTTTGATAGTAAGCATCCCGTGTCACAACAATAGGGATGAACGCGCCGATCACCCACATGGAGAAAACGCCGTGGATCAGGACTTCGCGCTTGGCGTTTTTGTAGCCGCAGCCCTTCATCATGAAATCAGAGATCAATCCAAAAATCAGGCCGGTGGGGATGCACCAGTAGCCCATTCCGGTGAGCAGCATAATGACGCCGAGCAACAGGCCGCAGATGGTCAGCATACCAAACTTTTTAATTTTGGAGAAAAACAGCATCATGGGGATGCCGCCGACCAGCGGAACGATCACACTGATGAGCGGGATGAAAATAGGGATAAAGCCAATAGACGCCGCGGCAAAGATCACGATAAAGTAGATCGCCGTAAAAATACCGATGTTGATCAAGTCTTTCCCTTGAAGCCTGTTCATTGAGAATCCTCCTACACATAATTGATTTTCGGATTAGACAACGCTAACCGTCGTAATAGTAGCACAGATCAAATCACGCTTCTATGCACATACCGACAGTTTAGGCCCGAATAGCAAGGAGTTTTCTCTTTCCTGTTGTTTGATGATTGACCTCTAAAAGGGGCCGCCCTATAATAAACTCAATCATTTTGCTGCGAAAGGGGGAAAATTTGTTGCGCGACATGATGGAAAGTATCCTGAAAAACAGCGATACTGTTTTGGGCGTAGAGTGGAAAAGCGGCCCAAATAGCAGCGAACTTCTTTTGGAGCAGGAGGACGGCCGCGGGAGGATGGTCTTCCACCCGCTCTTTCCGGGGGTAACCCTGGCGTTTATTCAGGTAAGCGCCTCAAATTGGCCGGAGTCCGAGGCAAATGCCGAGCTGCGGCCCCTGCTGATCAATTACTGCGTTGCAGGAAGAAGTGAGCTTCTTCTGGATGACGGAGCCTACATATACCTGAAGGAAAATGATTTTGCCGTCAGTGAGCAGACTGCCCAGGACGGCTATATTTTCCCAACCAGGCTCTATCAGGGCATTAAAATCTATTTTGATATAGAGCAGCTCTCTCAGAACGCCCAGGAACTGATGTCCGCCTTTGAGCTGGATTTTACTCTGCTGCGTGAGAACTATTGCCGCAGGCAAAAGACCTATATCAACGAGGCGGACAGCACACTTACCGCTATTTTCCGCAAACTCTGGGCACTGTCGGAGCAGCCGTCTCTATTTTATCTGCGCATCTATACGCTGGAACTGATTTACGAACTACTCCATACAGAGCCGCGCCCTTCAAAAACCTGCGGCTTTTATACGGAACTTCAGGTGGGGATCGCCAAAAAAGCAGAACAAATCCTCACCGCAGATCTCCGGAAACATATCCCCGTGCGTCTGCTGGCGGAAAAATTCTCCGTTGGGGAAACCAGTTTGAAAAACTACTTCCGTGGGGTGTACGGCCAGAACATCTCCACCTATCTGCGGGAGGTCCGTATGAAAGCCGCCGCTGAATTTTTAGCGAACACCAGCCGCCCCATTGCAGAAATCGCGGAGCAGGTTGGCTATTCCAATCAGGGAAAGTTTGCAGCGGTATTCAAGAAGCAATTCGGCATGTCCCCGTTGGAGTACCGGCGCGCACAGAAGCTGGCCACACTTTAGGCGCCGCTTCCCATAAAATAAGCACAGACCCTTGAAAGGCCGCCCGCATCCATAGGGTATTGGCCAGCAATGTTTCCCTGGGCGAAATGGATGATGTCCGTGCAGCAGTCCAGCAGCAGTTCCAGATCGTGTGTGATCACATAAACAGTGACACCTTCCGTGCTGAGCTGCCGCAAAACAGCGGCGACCTCTTTCATGTGCCGGTAATCAAGGCCGCTGGTGGGTTCGTCAAAGAAGAGAATAGACCGCTTTGATGCAATGGCAGATGCGATGGCCACCCTCTGTTTCTGCCCGCCGGAAAGCGACATAGGGTGCCTGTCTCTGAACAGGAGGAGATCCAGCCGGGTCAGGATTTCCTCTGCCTGTTTTGTATCCGGCTCCTCCATGCTGATCAACACTTCGTCCAGGACTGTTTCTGTAAAGAGCTGATGGTTTACCTCCTGCATGACCATATAGCAGGTGTTCAGCCGATCTTTCGAACGGTATCGCCTGCCGTTCCAGATTACCTCGCCGCATCGCTTCTCCAGCCCACAGAAGCACCGTGAAAAGGTGGACTTGCCAGCCCCGTTATTGCCAATGATGCCTACAATGCGGCCGGCCGGAATAGTACAATCCTGTATGTGCAGGATTGACGATCCGTGGGGATACGCAAAGCGGAACTGCTTCAGCTCCAGTTCCGTCCCTGTGCATTGCGGTGTTTGCGGCGGTTGTAATTGTTCCAGGGCGAAAGTGCGCAGCCCAATTTCCGTCCGGGCTTGCTCCGACAGGCCATTAAATTTCTCCGCAGTATATTCCCGTGTGATTTTGCCGCCCTTCATATAAATAAAACGATCCGCCAGACCACGGAGATAATAGAGCCTGTGTTCCGATACGATGATGGTTTTCCCTTGGCTTTTCCAGAAAGCCAGGGTTTTCCGCAGGTCGGAAATGGATGCCGCATCCAGATTGGAGGATGGCTCATCCAGTACCAGTACCTCCGGCTCCATGATCGACACGCCGGCGCAGGCAACTTTTTGTTTCTCTCCTCCGGAGAGGTGGAAGATATTCCGGTCCATCAGCTTTTCCAATCGGAAATCACAGACCGTCCTCTCCAGCCGCGCCCGGATTGTTTCTGCAGGCTGGCCCAGATTTTCACAGCCAAAGGTGATCTCGCTGGTTGTATCTACATTAAAAAACTGGGAACGCGGGTTTTGGAACACGCTGCCCACGATTTTCGCCGTATCATAGAGCGGTTGTTTTGACACTTCAGCCCCGTTGACCCACACGCCGCCGCTCATCTTCCCTTCGTAATAATGGGGGATCAGGCCGTTGATCAGGCGTGTGATCGTGGTTTTTCCGCAGCCGCTCTCGCCGCAGAGCACAGCAAACTCACCGCGCTTGATCTGAAGCTCAATGTCCCGAACACCACCGGTATGCTCCGTTTCTTCTCCATAAGAGAAGGTCACATGGTCAATCTGAATCATCCTCTGACACCTCCCCAAAAAGCGATCTGCGGCTGGAGCAGAAACAGAGCGAAGCAGGCGACGCAGAACAGCGCTGCCATAAGATCCTGTGCATGAAACCCAATCCGGCACAAATTGGTACGCCTTCCCGGAGCTCCAAGGCCCCGCGTTAAGGCGGCAGCGGAAAGTTCATCCCCGATTTTGACCACGGATACAATAAGCGGTACCAGCCGGTACTCGACCATCAGGAACGGGTTCTTTCCTCCGAAGCGTATCCCGCGCATCTTCATAGCGTCCCGGATGGCCTGATACTCCTCGCTGACGGTAGGAAAGAAGCGGAAAATCACCGACAGCGGGATCACGATCTTCTCCGTCAGGTGCATCCGCTCCATGGCGCCAATGAATTCGCTCACCGATGTGGACGCAATCAGATAGGCACCCATCATGATACCGGGTGCAAAGCGGGTCATGATGGATGTGACCGCCAACAGAACAAAGGAGGGGAGCCCGCTTGCCCAAATCAGCGCCACCCGCTCCAGCGCAAAGCAGGCCGCGTACAAAATCAGGTACTTTGCCGCCGTCTGAAAGCGTCGCTCGGAGAGGATCAGGATAAATGGGACAAGGCTCAAAAGCGGCTTTACCAAGTTCATGATCCCTTCATTGCTGGTACTGAACATCAGGGTGGTGATGGTCAGCAGGAGAAGCAGCTTGGTGCGCGGGTCCAGCTGGATGCCTTTCTTGCTTCCTGTTACTATGGGGTATGACGCGCTGCTCATTACGCAATGCCCGCCTTGGCAAAGTGCTTTTTCAAGAGGGCCTTGCCCAGCAGTCCACCGGAAATGGCGAACACAAAGATTCCTGCAATTACCAGGATTATGCTCCACATCGGCATGACAGCCATTACCTGATCCGCATATTCCTCTCCGAAGCTGGCCGCAAAACTCGCCCAGGAGTCTTCCACCATAAAGTACATGGGGATATAGGTACCCACCATCCAGAGGCTGAACACCGCATACCCCAGCAGGCTCTTCTTGGCGCTCTTATAGCCGCCGGATTTCAAAATCAAATCACCCAGCAGTCCAAAAACAGCCCCCAGGGGGACGCCCCAGAAGCCCATGCCGGTCAACCCCATCAGCAGGCCGCTCAAAATGCCCATAATGGTGACCATCCCGAACTTTTTCACCCTTGTCAGGAACAGCATAAATGGGATGCCGGTGATCAGCGCCCAAAGCGCCCCCAGGACGGGAAGGAAAATTGGTACAAACCCGATGGGAATTGCGACACAGCAGCCGATGACAAAATACAGTACTGTGAACAGCCCAAGGTTGATCAAATCTTTTGCCTGAATCTTGTTGTTCATAAGAAACACCTCCGCATTCATTGGTTAGCTCATTCTAACCCCGTCATAGAATACCATACCCGGACTGGCGTTTCTACAACTGAACAGCTTTTTAGCTCCAATCAACATCGAGTTTTAAATTGACGAGCCAGACTCTTCACGCCTATAATATAGCAAAAAGCAATTCTTTTCTTGCGGAGCCAAGAGGAGGACTCACCCATGAACATTGATGAGATTATCCGAAAATGCGTCGAAGTTCCCGGAATATCTATCGAACGGGGAGAATACAGCGCGGGGCTTTTTCTAAATGAGAAGGACGGAAAAGGCTTTGTAACATTTTTTCCGCTATTCCCGGGACTGACACTGGCTTATATTTCAGTAAACGCTCCGCTCTGGACAGCACCGGATTTGCGAGGAGAGGGCTCTGATGAAAAAGGCCCGCTGCTTCTGAACTACTGCGTAACTGGGCGCTGTGAGATCATTCTGAATAACGGAAATTTTGTGTATGTGACGGATGGGGATCTGTCTCTGACAGAACATTTTGCTCAAAGGCAGTATGTCTATCCACGCCGCATCTACGAGGGGCTGGAGTTCTTCGCAGAGCTTGATACGCTTGCGGCGCAGAGCGTATGGCTTCTGGAGGAATTCGGGCTTGACTTTCACTGCGTTGTGGAGCGGTACTGCCGGAATGGAAGCACCTACATCTCCAAGGCTGTCCCCGACGCGGAAGAATTGCTGAAAAAACTATGGTCACTGTATCATGAGCCTATGCCCTTTGCTGTAATGCAGATGAAGATCTATTCCCTGGCGCTGTTTTCTCTGCTGATGGAGCAGACGGAAATCCCTCTGTCCCAGGTCTGCGCCTATTTTACGGAAACGCAGGTGAGTATTGCAAAGCAGGTCGAACAGATTATCACAGCCGACCTGCGGCAGCATCATCCGGCCTGGGAACTGGCCGCGAGGTTTTCTATCAGTGAAACCAGTATGAAGAATTATTTTCGCGGTGTCTTCGGGCAAAACATATCGGCGTATCTTCGGGAGCTCCGAATGAGAAAAGCCTCGGAATTGCTGACGGGCAGCCGGCTTTCGGTATCTGAGGTGACGGAACAGGTCGGATACATCAACCAGAGCAAATTCGCCGCGGCATTCAAGAAGCAATTCGGCATATCCCCGTTAGAGTATCGGCGCAGGAGGCACTTGGAGCGCCTTAGCCATGAGAAACTTTGACGGACAGAACACACAAATATCTCAAGATTTTACAGCATCCAACTTGCCCGGCTCCAAAAATCAATGTTATAATATCCGGGAGGTGGTGTCTGTGGAATTAAACTTTGAAGGCGTAGTTGTTGGCGTGATGTCCCTTGTGATCATTGGAGCGTTCCATCCTCTGGTGATCTGGTTTGAGTATCACTTCACGCAGAGTATCTGGCCAGTATTTTTGATCGCGGGCCTGCTCTGCCTGATCGCCGCGCTTTTCATCCAGGGCCTTTTCTCTGTCCTTCTGGGGCTGCTGGGTGTTGCCTGCATATGGAGCATCCGGGAACTGAAGGAGCAGGCCCGCAGGGTGGAGCGGGGCTGGTTTCCAAAAAATCCAAAGCGGAAATAGGCAGGGGGCCTGCCTATTTCCATCCTCTTGACAGAGTGCGTATGGTTTTATATAATTATCCCGCGGTTAGCAATGACTAACCGCGAAGTACATCCTATTATGCAAGCAAAATTATGATAGAAAAGAGGACAGATTATGTTCAATCACCTGGAATCCCTGGGAACGCAGGAAAGCCCCGTCAAAGTCGATCTTCTGCACCTGGACCCTACAGACCCGGACGGCGGATGCTGCTGCAGGAAAAACAACGGCGAACATTGCTGTGGGCGGCACAGCCACACGCAGGAGCAAACGGAACGCTAAGGCCGGTGTGATTCCATGCAAACATCGGTTATTTATGGTCTGCTGATCCCTTTTGTGGGCACCTCGCTGGGGTCCGCCTGCGTCTTTTTCCTGAAGAAAGGTTTGGGGGATCGGGTGCAGCGGGGGCTGACCGGCTTCGCCTCCGGCGTCATGGTGGCCGCGTCGATCTGGAGCCTGCTGATCCCCGCCATGGATCAGTCCGCCGGGGCAGGGACCTGGGCCTTCCTGCCGGCGGTCATTGGCTTTTGGGTTGGTATTCTCTTTCTGCTGGGGTTGGATCATCTGATCCCTCACCTCCACCAAAAGAGTTCCCGCGCGGAAGGGCCCCATACGCAGCTGCGGCGCTCCACCATGATGGTACTGGCGGTTACCCTCCATAACATCCCGGAAGGAATGGCAGTCGGTGTGGTCTATGCGGGCTATCTGGCCGGAGACGGTCAAATCACCATGATGGGCGCTCTGGCCTTATCTCTGGGCATCGCCATTCAGAACTTCCCCGAGGGAGCGATTATCTCCATGCCCCTGCGCGCGGAGGGAATGAGCAAGCCCTGGGCTTTCGCAGGAGGCGTACTTTCCGGGGCGGTAGAACCGCTGGGCGCCCTGCTGACGATTCTGGCCTCAGGGCTGGTGGTTCCGGCTCTTCCATATCTTCTGAGTTTTGCCGCCGGCGCTATGATCTATGTGGTGGTGGAAGAGTTAATCCCTGAGATGTCCCAGGGAGAGCACTCAGATGTGGGCGCGCTGACCTTTGCTTTGGGCTTCACCCTGATGATGGCCCTTGATGTGGCACTGGGATAGAGACTCCCGCATAACATGGAAGCGGAAGGGGGTACCCCCTTCCGCTTCCGTGTTTTTCACAGTATATTAAACCTAGGATTGCTTCTTGATTCGCTGAATCGGGTCGGTTGCTGTTGGAAGTTTATTACAGTACAGGCCATAGAAATCGTCCCGAGCGAGGGTGTCCAGCCACACCGCGGAGGGGCAGCAGACCCGCTCGCCCTCTTGGCTGCTGTGCAGTTGGGTGCAGGCCGGAAAGAGGATCAGATCCCCGTTGGACACATAGAAATCGCACAGCTCCCGGCACAAGATCTCCTCTGCCACCCGCCGGGCCGCCCACTCGGGGGCAGAGGTCCGCGCGCACAGATAGGACGGGATCAGCACCGGCCCCTCTTGGGGCGTGCGGAGGAAGGTGCTCTGCCCATCCGCCCGCAGTGCGTAGAGAGAGGGCACCAGGGCGGTACGGGCCTGTCCCTGGCGCACAGTTTGAAATGCTCCGATGGGCATATCCGTTACAAAGCTGCGGTCCAGCAGGCCGGAGGCTGCCTCCCGGCCCCATGTTTCCCAGACAACCTTTACTACCGTCTTGACGGCAGAGTTGTTGATCCCGCCGAAGGCCAGCCCGTCCCAGTCCGGCAGCCGCATCTGCTCGCATATCCCCAGCTCGCGGGTATAGTAGACCAGAGGGATGGCCGCCGCGGGCAGGAGTTTGTCGCCCCGCCGCACGGCGTCCAGAGCAGGACTTTCCCGCAGGGAGACCCAATCTGCCGCCGGGTACAGCTCCGGTTCCATCTTGGAAAAAATGGCCCGATCCTCGAACACCTCCAGATCCGCCGAAACGATGAGGTCTGGGAGCACCGCATCCGGCCGGGCCAGATACTCCGACATATGCTCCGGGTATCCCAAGCCGAAAAAACGAACCTCCAGCTCAATGTCTTCCCGGTGCAGCCGCCCGGCCAGCTCCTGCAAAAACGCCTTTTCCTGGCGGTGCAGGACGCAGATGTGGTTCCAATAAAGCAGAATGTGTGTCATGCCAGATGATCTCCTCTCCGAAGCGATGCCTGATAGGTTTGTTGCCGGCGGTACAGCTCGCCTAATTCCATATAGAGTGCGGCCTCCTGTGGGCTGCGCTCCACCACTGCAGCCACCGCGCCGCCCCCCATGACGATGCGCCGCCGGGACATCAAGGCGGTGTGCGGGTCATGGGTGACCACCAGCACCAACTTGTCATGACGCTGAAGCAGGCCCAGCGCCCGCTCTTTGTCGATGCCGGCGTTCTCAATCTCGTCGATGAGGACAATGGGGCTGTCGCAGAGCAGGGCGATGTCGGCGATCATCAGCGCCCGGGACTGGCCGCCGCTGAGCTGGTTCAGGCTCTGGCCCAGGGCAACAGGCTCCGGGGTGATCTCATTGGCCAGGGCCAGCACCTCCACCGGCGGGGTCTCCTTCCCCCTGCACTGGGCATGGAGGGCCAGGAACTCTTCCACCGAGGCGTCCAGCACGAAGCGCATATTCTGCCCCAAGTGGGCCACCAGTTGGGAAGACAAGGACTGGCGGCGTTCCGCCGGGATCTCCACGCCGTCCAGGAGCACCCGGCGGCGGGTGACCGAGTCCCCATGGGCCAGCTGCTCTACATCCTTGATGAACCGGGACTTCCCGGAGCCGGTGTTGCCCACGATGGTACACAGTTCGCCCCGCTCCAGGGTGATGCCCTGGAAGGGTTCCGGCTTCCCGGTCTTGTCCCGGCCGGGAAGAATGGTCACAGACTGCATACTTCCGCCTCCTCAAAGTTGATCTTGCCCACCACGCCCTGCTGGAATGCGCTGCCCACACGCTGCTCTCCCACGCAGTAGGAGCAGACCCCGCTGGGCATGGTGTGCCGCAGAATGTCCCCCTCAAAGCTGCCGCACGCAGGCCGGTCCAGCAGCCACCGGGCCAAAAGGTCGGTTCCATAGCCCGCCAGACCGTCCACCGGAAAAAGCGCCGCTCCGGGGTTGATCTGCCGGATCTGCCAGGAGATGATCTCCAGTTCCGCCTGGGAGACCATGTCGATCTTGGTGAGCACCACAAAGTCCGCCTGGGTGAGCATTGGGCCAAGCTGTCCCGACGCCCGGCAGCTGGCGGTGCAGTCCAGCACACATCCGGCCGTCATGTGCTGCGTGGCCGGGGAACAGCGGTGGCAAAGTCCGGCAGTCTCGATGACCAGGGTGTCCCGCTTCAATCGGTCCGCCCAGTCCCAGAGCTCCGGCAGGTTGGAGACAAGAAAATGATCCGGGCAGATGTCCCCGCTCAGACCCGTCACACAGGGTAGCCCCATGCGCTGAAAGAGCGCCCCGTCCCCGGTCTTCAGGCAATCGATCTTGCAGACGCAGGGAGCGGTGCCGCCCTCTTCCAGCAGGGGAAGCAGGGCCTTCAGCGCCGAGGTCTTCCCCACGGCGGAAGCCCCGGAAAACAGATAGACATGGCGCGGCACGGCAGTTCCTCCTCGTATTGAAATCGGTTAGCCATAACTTACCACAGGAAACACAAGTTTGTCAGTACCAAGTGAGACTCCGGCAATCTCGATTGATACTTGACGGACGCCTCCGAACCCGGTAAAATATACGCCAGAGGTTAGCAGTAACTAACCAGAGAGGAGGGGTATTTTGGAGCAGGTGGAACTGGAACGGAGGCTGGCACAGTCGCCTCTTCTGGCAGGGGTCTCCCTGCCGGCGGAGCAGGCGCGCGTCCAGTCATTTCCGGCGGGCCATATCCTCAGCGACCGGCCCGGCGGCGTGCCCTCCGTAGGGCTGATCCTGTCCGGGCGGGTAGAGGTCTACTCCGTGGCCCTGGACGGCAAAGATGTCCAGCTCAGCACGCTCCCTGCCGGGGAGTGCTTCGGTGTCTGCAATCTGCTGGCCGGCGCTGAACTGGAAACGGTCCTGCGCTGCGGGGAGGAAACCGAAGTTCTTTATATCCCTAAACCCGTACTGCTGGCGTGTATGGAGCGGGACGCCGGATTGTCCCTCCGGTACGCGGAGCTGTGCAACCAAAAGCTCCAGTTTCTGCTCCGGCGCATCGAACTGCTCACCATGCAGTCCTGCCGTGGGCGGGTCATCGCCCATCTGTTGGCCGGTCAGGACAGGAACGGGTGTGTGAAGCCCACCGGCTCCCGGGAGGACCTCGCACGCCAGCTGGGCGTCAGCCGGGCGGCGCTGTTCCGGGAACTGGCGGCCCTTCAATCCATGGGCGTCCTGCGGTCAGAGGGAAATCTCCTCACCGTGCTGGATACGCCCGCGCTGGAAAAGCTGCTCTACCACCCCTCCCGCACCAAATGATCAGGAAAGGAAGTACCGTACCAATGAAAAAACTGCTCTCTCTGTTTTGCACACTGTCCCTGTCTGCCGCACTTCTGGCCGGATGCTCCGGCGGAAACGGCAACACCAATGCAGCGGCGGATGGTGCGGAGTCCACTTCTCCGACCTTAACGGAGCCGGAAACTACGTCCCAGCAGGAGACGGCTGCTCCGGTGGATGTCAATGTGATGGCCCTCAAGGGGCCTACTGCCATGGGCATGGTGGAATTCATGAGCCAGGCAGACACGGGCGAACTCACCGACAACAACTATCACTTCAGCATCACCGCGGCCACCGATGAGGTCTCCGCCGCTCTGGCCCAAGGGACTACGGATCTTGCTGCGGTCCCGGCCAATCTGGCTTCCGTCCTCTATAACAACACCGAGGGCGGCGTGCAGGTGCTGGCCATCAACACCCTGGGTGTGCTTTACATCGTAGAGAGCGGCGATACCGTCCACTCTGTGGAGGATCTGCGGGGCAAGACCATCTACGCCAGCGGAAAGGGCAATACGCCGGAGTATGCCCTCAACTATGTGCTGACCCAGAACGGCATTGACCCGGCCTCCGATGTGACTATCGAGTGGAAGAGCGAACAGGCTGAGTGCCTGTCGGCCCTTATGGCGGAGGAGAACACCATCGCCATGCTGCCTCAGCCCTTCGTCACCACCGCTCAGACAAAGAGCGAAAATATCCGTGTGGCGCTGGATCTGACCGAGGAGTGGGACGAGATCCAGGCGGAGAGCGACGCCCCCTCCACGCTGGTCACCGGTGTGGTGGTTGGCCGCACGGTGTTTGTAGCGGAGCACCCTGAAGCGGTCTCCGCGTTCCTGGAGCACTACCGGGCGTCGGTGGAGTATGTGAACGCCAATGTGGATGAAGCCGCACAGCTCGTAGGCCAGTATGAGATCGTCGCCGCAGAAGTGGCACAGAAGGCCCTGCCGGAGTGCAATATTGTCTTTATCGAGGGTGTGGAGATGAAGGACAGCCTCTCCGGGTATCTTTCCGTCCTGTTTGAGCAGAACCCCAAATCTGTGGGCGGTGCCCTGCCCGATGATGCCTTCTACTACAGCCGCTGAGTTTTCATGAGACGCCCTCGAACCATACGCGCCTGGGCGGTGCTCGTCTGGCTTGCCCTTTGGCAGCTGGGCGCTATGGCGATCGACCAGCAGATCATCCTGGTTTCTCCGCTGCGGGTGCTGTCCCGGCTCTGGGAGTTGATCCCCACACCGGATTTCTGGGGGAGCATCGCCTACTCCCTGGTGCGGATCACCGCAGGCTTCCTTCTGGGGGTGGCGGCGGGCACGGTGCTGGCGGCCCTCTCCGCGCGGTTTCGCCGGGTGGAGGAGCTGCTGGCCCCCGCCATGCTGGCCATCAAGTCCATCCCGGTGGCCTCGTTCATCATCCTGGCCCTGATCCTGTTTTCCTCCCGGAATCTGGCGGTACCCATCTCATTTCTGATCGTCCTGCCTGTACTCTATTCCAATGTCCTGGGCGGCATCCGGGCTGCTGACTCACAGCTGATGGAGATGGCCCGTGTATTCCGCATCCCGGTGGGGCGGAGCATCCGCTATGTGTATTTGCCCCAGGTGATGCCCTATTTCCTGTCGGCCTGCGGCTCCGCTCTGGGCCTGTGCTGGAAGTCAGGGATTGCCGCGGAGGTCATCGGTATGCCGGAGGGCTCTATCGGCGAGCAGCTCCAGCAGGCCAAGGTCTATCTGGATACCCCGGACCTGTTTGCCTGGACTCTGGTGATTGTGCTGGTGAGCCTGGCCTTTGAGCGGGCGTTCCTGGCGCTGCTGCGGCGGGGCGCCAGAGCGATGGAGAGGATGTGAGCCATGGAGGACATTGTGATCCGAAACCTGTGCAAGTCCTTTGCTGGAAAGCCGGTACTGCGGGATTTCTCCGCCGTACTCCCGGTCGGGCAGGTGACCGGCCTCATGGCCCCGTCCGGGGCGGGCAAGACCACTTTGCTGCGTATCCTGATGGGGCTGGAGCGGCCGGACGGCGGCACCATAGACGGCCTTGCCGGCCTGCGGCTCAGCGCGGTCTTTCAGGAGGACCGGCTCTGTGACAATCTGGACCCGTCCGCAAATATCCGCCTGATCAATCCGACCCTGGGACGGAGAGAAACGGAGGACGCCTTGGCGGCGGTGGGGCTGGCCGGCTGTCTGCGGCAGCCAGCCCGGGAACTCTCCGGCGGAATGCGCCGCCGGGTGGCGATCTTGCGGGCACTGCTGGCGGAATACGACCTGCTCTTCCTGGATGAGCCGTTCAAGGGTCTGGACCGGGAGACCAAAGAAACCGTGATGGCGGACACACGCCGGCGCTGCGCTGGACGGACAGTGCTCCTGGTCACCCATGATGTTGCGGAGCTGGATGCCATGGGCGCGGTTGTACGGCTTGATTTGAGTACATGAGCGCCTATCCGCAAACAGGGAGACCCCGCACCTCAAGGTGCAGGGTCTCCCTTTGCATTTATTTTCAAGACAAATAGTACAAGAACGAACGAAGGCGCGACCGGGCAGCCTCATCCCAGTCGTGATCCATGGCCAGGTGGAAGTGCGGTACGCCGTCCAGCGCACCGGTCATCTCCAAGATCGCGGTGGTATTTTCATATCTGGGCGCCATGGTCAGCACCCCGGCGCACCGTCCGCCTAACTCCAGCCCTTTAGCCAAACGATGCCGGCCATTGGCTCCGGAAAATCCGGGCAGAAGGCGGTCTGCGGAGGAGCGCAGAGACTCCAGTTCAGGGGAAAAACTGCTGCGGGGGCCCAGCAGACGGCCGAGTACTTCCACGCGGCCCGCCCACTCCCGGCAGGCCGAGCTTCCCGCATCCCGCCAGAGGAACCACAGATATTCGCTCAGCGGCGCCCGGAGCAGCCGCCAGCCCTCCTGTTCCAGTGTATCGGGGACGCCGTCATGAAGGGTGAAGAGGGTGAACGGCTCACCCACGATCCCAAGCGTCCGTCCCTCCGGCGGAATGGCGCCGATGTGCGCCGCAAGGGTTTCCAGCTCTGCCCAGCCTGGCACACCCGCCGGAGCCAGTGCGTCCCGCTGTTCCGGCGGAGCGCACAGCAGGAGATCTCCGACGAGGAACGCCCGGAACAGCAGATCCGGCTCCGGGCAGCGCTCCGGAAGCGTCTCCAGTTCCGGCGCGATGACCTTCACGCGGCAAAGCCCCTGGCGTTCCAATACCGTCTCCACGCCCCAGGGGTATTGCCCGTCTGCCTCCGCGCCCTGGGTGGAGGGAAGAAGCACCTGAAACGGGCCGCTCTCCGCTTCTGCCGCCGTCAGGACGCCGCCCAGCAGGGCCGGGAATGGCAAATACTCCTTGGAGCTGGTCTCCGCCCTCCCCAGCGGCAGGGTGGTACTGTCGAGCCGCAGGGTGCGCGTCTCCGTTTCCCAGGCCGCCTCACAATATGCGCGGAGATAAGCGGTAAACGGCGGAAGGTCAGGCACGAGCAGCGGCCCTCCGGTTCTCTCCGGCACGGCGGCCACCGCAGTAGGGCGGTGTACCACGGAGGTGAGGGAAAAGCCCGCCGGAAGCGGCTGGGCAGGGCGGCCCTCCAGGCTCTGAAGAAACGCCTCGATCCGTGTGATCACGCCCACGGGAGAGAAATGCTCGTCCACCTCGATCTGCAGATAGGGCTTGTCTCCCATTTCCTTCCGAAACAGATAGGAAAGCATGGTGTCCGGGCCGCAGCCGTGGTTGGTCAGATAGACGGCATACAGGTTTGGATGATGGGCCACGAGCTTGGCCCCGGACAGGATGTGCTGACCAAAGGGCCAGTACAGATTGGGGTAGTCCTCCGACAGATCCAGGTCGTGGGCGGGCAAGTGGGACAGGGTGATGACCTTATGCCCGCGCTCCAGCAGCAGCCGGGGAATACCCATGTTGAGCACCGGATCGGAAAGGCCGTAGTTCCGGGTAATGAGTACCAGCACCTTGTCGTCCGGTCTGAGGGACGCCAGCAGTTCCTGCCCCTGCTTCTCCACCGCCGCGGTATGCCGCCGCACCGCCTTGGCCCCGGATAGCAGGGCGGGCAGACAGCGCGGCTTTGGTATTCCCAGCTGCTTCCCGACGCCCAGCATGGCGGAGGCCATTGCCTCCTGTCCAAAGTCCAGGTCGAACACCGGGCTGAGCAGGGTGATTCCCCGCCGCTCCAGATCCAGGGCATTGGCCGCCAGCCGGGGCGCGGTCTGCATATAGACACAGCCATAATTGTGCTCTACATGGGAGGACTCGTGCTTCATGGTGTGGACAGAGGGCATGAAGATATAGTCCACGCCCTGTTCCGCCAGCCATGCCATGTGGCCGTGGAGCAGCTTCACCGGGTAACAGGTCTCCGCCTGGGCAGTCTGCTGGGCCAGCCGGATGATCTCCTCATTTGTGGGCGGAGAGAGCAGGACATTGAATCCCAAGTTCCGGAAAAATGCATTTGCCATGGGGAAGAATTTGTGGATCACCAGCGCATAGGGGACGCCCACCATCTTTTTCCCTGGGACCCGGATGGGGTCATACCCCTCCAGCAGCAGCGCC
Organism: Clostridiales bacterium; assembly: GCA_902363045.1. Classification (GTDB taxonomy): domain Bacteria; phylum Bacillota; class Clostridia; order Oscillospirales; family Oscillospiraceae; genus Lawsonibacter. Next base: position 117,724 of record CABIYX010000001.1, on the reverse strand, counting down.
CCCGCCCGCTGGTAGAAGGCGATGTTCTCCGCCACCCCTGGCCCGGCGGCGTGTTCCGCCCCGGCCGCTGTGTCAAATCCGTGGAAGCAGGACGGGCCGCGGACTGACTCCAGCGCCAGCAGGGCCGCTCCATAGGCGCCGCTGATGGGGAAACAGGGTGAAACTGTGAGCCGCTCCCCCAATTCCTGCTGAAAGGCGGCCACGATCCCGGGATTGTAGGCAACACCGCCCTGAAGCACCACGCGGCTTCCGACAGGCTTGGCCCCAACGACCTTGTGGAGGTAGTTGCGGACAATGGACCGGCACAGGCCAGCCGCCACCTCTGCCTGGGAGGCGCCCCGGGAGAGTGCGGACTGGATGGCTGTCTCGATAAACACCGTACACCGCTCTCCCAGCTCCACCGCGCTGGGCGCGCTGAGGGCCAGAGGGCCGAACTCCGCCAATGGGATACCCATGCGCGCGGCCTGCTCTTCTACAAAGGAGCCGGTTCCGGCGGCGCAGATCCTGTTCATCTGAAAGTCGGCCACCTGTCCGCCCCGTAGGGAGATATACTTGGAGTCCTGCCCTCCGATCTCAAAGACCGTATCCACATCCGGCGACCAGTGGACAGCCGCCCGAGCTTGGGCGGTAATCTCATCCCGCACGGCGTCTGCCCCGATGAGGCGGCCAATGCGCTCCCGGCCGGAGCCGGTGACGCCCACTGCCAGGAAGGACACCGGCCCAAAGCGTTCATGGATGACATCCAGGCCCCGGCGCACCGCCCCCTCCGGGTCCCCGGCTGTGCGGAGATACTGGTAGTCGATCAGCGTACCGTCCCGGCCGGTGAGCACCAGATCCGTGCTGGTGGACCCCACATCAATCCCCAGGACACACCCATCCGGCGGGATGGTACCGGTGGCCGCGGGGACAGACGGAGGTGTACCGGGAAGTACGCGCAGCGCCGGCTGACGGCACAGCCGATCCCCACCTTCCAGCGCCCCGCCGCATAAACTGGCCAGCAGTTCCCCCATAGAGCAGGTGGCGGTCTCCATGGCTGCCTCCGCGGCTCCCGCGGCGCCGGCGTAAGGGAATTTCTCCGGCAGGATCAGCTCTGCTTCCGTCAATCCGAAGACCTCCCGCACAGCCTGGATCACACCCTGATTATGCCCGATGCCGCCGCACAGGGCCACGGGCTTTTCCACGGGAAGCCCCCGGACGATCACCGCCTTGTAGTTGCGCACCATGGCGTAGCAAAGGCCCAGGAGGATGTCCGGTGTGGGCACCCCCTCCTGCTGCCGATGGATGATGTCCGTTTTGGCGAAGACCGCGCAGCGGCCGGAGAGCCTTGGGATGGAGCGGGCCTGCCCCACCAGGCGGGAGTAGTCCTCCAGTTTCAGTCCCAGCCGGGACATCTGATCCTCAAAGAAGGAGCCGGTACCTCCGGCGCAGTGTTCATTTACCGCAAACCGGGGCGGGGTGTTCTGATCCAAGCCGGTGAGGAAGCGGGCGCTCTGGCTGCCGATTTCAATGGCGGAGCGGGCTTCCGGGGCCAACAGCCGGACGCCGAGGTGGATGGCTGGGATCTCCCCCAGCACGGCCAGGGCATCGCACCCCTCTTTCAGCCGGTCGCCCGCGTTTCCGGTGATGACCACCGGGCAGCCGCAGGCCCCCGGGTCCGCGGCTAAAAGCGCCCCCAGCAGACGGCGGGCGCTCTGAACCACCGCTCCATAGTGGAAAGCCGTTTTTTCCCAAAGGAACTTTCCCTCCGGGGAAAGCAGGACGAGCTTCAATGTGGCGTTTCCACAATCTAATCCGATTCCGTTCATCGTCATCCTCCCATTCCGCGCTCGTTGACATTTGCCAGGCAAAGCGCTATAATGCGGTTAGCATTTACTAACCATAGCAGTTTACAGCACAGTTGTCGATTGCCACGGCAACATGGAGGTATCTCATGAACCCAATTACTACGGTGATGCGTCAGTGCCGCCTGTTTGACGGCATCCCGGAAGAGAAATATCAAAATGTACTGGCCTGCCTTCGGGGAGAAACCAAATTGTTTCGTAAGGATGCCATCCTCCTCCAGATCGGCGAGTGCCAGAAGCGGCCCGGCGTTGTGATGGATGGGACGCTGCGGATCTCCCTGTATAGTGAGGACGGCAATCTGGTCACCATCGAGCGGCTGGGGCGGGGGCAGGTATTTGGGGAGACTCTGGTGTGCTCCATGGCGGAGGACAGTCCCATCCAGATCGACGCGCTGACCGATGTGCAGGTGCTCTATCTGGATTTTGACCCGCTGCTTCTTCAGCAGGAATGCGCTTGCCCGCACAAAGCCCAGGTCACCGCCAACCTGCTCCGTGAAATGGGGCGGAGCGCCCTTTTTCTCAATCAGAAAATGCGGATCTTGGCCCAGAACCGGCTCCGCAACCGGATCAAGCTTTATCTCCAGATGCTCCCTGTCAAGCCCGGCGGCGAACTCCATCTGGACATGGGGCGGGGCGAACTGGCCGACTATCTGTGTGTAGACCGCAGCGCCCTCTCCCGGGAACTGGGGCGTATGCAGAAAGAGGGGATTCTCGCCTTTCAGGGCCAACAGGTGCGTATTCTGGATCAGAGTTTTCTCAGCGTATAAATTTTGCCTGTCCGTTGCCATGGCAACGGACAGGCTTTTTTGCGGGTGCTATCATATCGCTGCAACAGGTTAGCTGTTGCTAACCAAAATTCTTGAAAGGAGAGTCGCACATGAAACGCGCTCTTGCATCCCTGGTAGCATCTGCGATGCTGCTGTTTGCCCTGGCTGGCTGCTCCAACGGAAATAATCCGGCCGAAAATCCCGCCGCATCCCCCACATCCCCGCCGGCCAGTTCCACGCAGGCCGCCGAGCCGGTGACCATCTCAGTGGGTGTGCCTACCGCGCCCCCGGCGCTTCCCGTCCTGCACATGATGGAGGCCGGACTGCTGGGAGAGAATGTGACCATCGACCTGAATGTGTGGAACTCCCCCGAGGAGCTGCTGGCCATGGTTCAGGGCGGGGAGCACGACCTGTACGCCTTCCCGCTCACTGTGGTTTCCACACTCTACAACAAGGGCCTGGATGTGCGCCTGATGAATGTGAATACCTGGGGCGTCACGTATTTCATGACCACGGATCCTGCGTTTGAAACCTGGGCCGATCTGGCCGGCAAGACCGTCTATATCCCCCTCCAGTCCTCTCCTCCGGACGCTCTGACCCAGTATTTCCTGAATGAAGCCGGGCTGACGGTGGGCGAGGATGTGGAGATCGTCTACGCCAGCACCGCAGAGGTAGCCGCCCTGCTGGCCTCCGGCGAGGCGGAATACGCCACCCTGATCGAGCCGCAGGTCACATCTGCGATGAGCCAGAACAGCGAAGTACGCCGGGCGCTCAGCTTTGAAGAGGAGTGGCAGCGGGTCACCGGCACCGACACCATGATCCCCAACGCCGGCTTCGGCACCACCCAGGGCTTCATTGACGAAAACCCGGAGCTGACAGAGCAGTTCCAGGCCGCCTACGCCGAGAGTGTCCAGTGGGTGCTGGATCACCCCGCCGAGGCCGCCGCTCTGGCCGAGGAGCACCTGGGCATGAAGGCCGCCGTGGTGGAGGCCGCGATCCCCAATATGGGCCTGACCTTCAAAAGCGCCCAGGACGCCTGGGGAGAACTGGATACATTCTATAACCTGCTCAACGACTTTGACCCCTCGATGATCGGCGGAAAACTCCCCAACGACGGGTTATACTATGCGGGGTAAGGCGGCCCTCTGGCTCCGCCGCGCCCTGGGCGTGGGCCTGCTGCTGGGTGTCTGGCAGCTGGCCTCGCTCTGTTTCTCCCCTCTGGTGCTCCCTCCCGTTCCACAGGTCGCGGGCACGCTGGCGTGGCTGATCCGGGAGCCGGACTTCTGGCCCACCGTCGGTACCACCCTGCTGCGCCTGACGCTCGGCCTTGGGATCGGGATTGCGGTGGGTTCCATTCTGGGTCTGCTGTTCGGCCTGTGCCCCAAACTGGAGGATGTGGGGGCGCCATTCATCCATGTGCTCCAGTCTGTGCCGCCGGTATGCTGGGTTGTGCTGGCTCTGGTATGGTTTGGGTTTAACGGCTGGCCCTGTGTATTCATCGTGGCCGCATCCACCATTCCGACGGTGGTGATCAACCTGAGCCACGGCGTGCGGGGCGTAGACCCGGAACTTCTGGAGATGGCGAGGCTCTACCGCTTTTCCCGCCGGAAAGTCCTGCTTCATGTGACGCTGCCCTCTATCCGCCCCTATTTCCTCTCCGCGTTAGAGATCGTCGTGGGCGGCGGTTGGAAACTGGCGGTGATGGGGGAGGTCCTCACCACGAACAGCGGGATCGGCGGCGCCATCACCACCGCGCGGCTGAATATCCAGCCCGATGCGATCATCGCGTGGGCATTCCTGCTGGTGACAGGGTGCTTTATTACGCAGAAGCTGGTGTGCCTGCTTCTGTCCAGGAGAGGGGGAGGCCCATGCTGAGACTGAGCGGGATCTGCAAGCGCTTTGAGGATCTGCCCGTACTCTCAAACCTGTCCCTCACCTTGTCCCGGGGCGAGATCGTCGCCTTGATCGGCCCCTCCGGCTGCGGGAAAACCACGCTGCTGAACATCATTTCCGGCCTGACGGCGCCGGACGCCGGTACGGTGGAGGGTGTGGACGGCAGGCTGAGTTATATGTTTCAGAGCGCCCGGCTGCTTCCCTGGCGCACGGTGGAGGAAAACATCCGGCTGGTGCGGGAGGACGCGCCCGCCGGGGAAGTGCGCTCCCTCATCGCCGCTGTGGGGCTGGAGGGGTTTGAACGCTATTATCCCAGCCAGCTCTCCGGCGGCATGGCCCGCCGGTGTGCCCTGGCCCGGGCATTCCACTTCGGCGGTGAGATTTTCCTGATGGACGAGCCATTTCAGGGGCTGGACTACGGAATCCGCATGGAGATGCTGTCCATGCTGCTGTCTATCTGGCAGCGGGAGCGGCCCGGGGTGCTTTTTGTCACACATGAGATCGACGAAGCCCTCACTGTGGCGACCCGCATCGCCGTGCTCACTCCGCGCCCCACGACAATCTGCCAGTGGTTTGACCTCCCCGGCCCGGAGGGGCGGGACGCCTCCGCCCCCGAACTGGCCCGGCTGCGCCAAGAGATCATCCGGCGGATCACCGGTTAGAACCGGTCTGGTTGCCACGGCAATGGCGTCCCACAAGGAAATGTGATATATTAGCTTTTAGAACACGGAAGGAGGCTCGGAAATGGACATTCTCCGCAATCTGCCGGTTCAGCAGCCGGCGGCTCTGAGGGAACTCATCTCCATCCAGCCGGGGCGCGTGGTGAGCATGGCCCTTTCCCGCAGCGAGCACTGCCAAATGACGCTGCTGGCTTTTGGGGACGGAGAGAGCATCAGTGAGGAGCGCTACTTCGGCGACACGGTCTATTATGTGCTGGAGGGTGATATGCCTCTGCGCCTGGAGGGGCACGAGGTCCGCCTGGGCGCAGGGGATTGTCTGGCTGTCCCGGCGCAGACCACCCACGCCATTGGCGGGAGCGGCCCCTTCAAACTGCTGCAAATTACCATCCAATCAAACTGAGGAGGATCTGTATGGAACCGTTGATCAAAAACCTGCCCCATGCACGGCCCTTTCCCCTGAAGGATCAGGTCGGGTACGAGCCCGGTAAAGTCGTCAGCCTGACCCTGGCCCAGCGGCCTGGTGTGGGGATGACGCTGTTCGCCTTTGATGCGGGCGAGGCCATCAGTACCCACGCCGCCCCCGGGGACGCCATGGCCACCATCCTGGAGGGCACCGCTCAGATCACCATTGACGGTGTCCCGCACACGCTGAACGCCGGGGAGGCTGTCATCATGCCGGCCGGCATCCCCCATGCGGTCCAGGCCGTAACCCCATTCAAAATGTACCTGGTAGTTGCGAAACAGTGACCCTTTCCCGTCCAACGCTCCGTGGACAAACCCAGGCAGGGGTACGACAAATCACAGCATAAGACACAGCCCCGTCTGGCCTTGTTCATACGGTCAGACGGGGCTGTGTTCATGCTTTTGCCGGCGGCAGCAGACTGGTCATGCTGCGCAGGCTGATGCCCAGAGTGGACAGGTTATGGAGCGTGGCGGAGGTGGCCGGTGCCAGGACGCCCAAGGCACCCAAGGCGATGAGACCACCGTTGAAGCCGATGACAAAGCGGTAATTGGACTGGATGCGGTTCATCAGGGCCATGGACAGCCGCCGCAGCTGCACCAGCTCGAACAGGTCGTTTGCCGCGATGGTGATGTCCGCGATCTCCCGGGCGATGGCGGCACCGTCGCTGATTGCGATACCAACATTGGCAGCGGACAGAGCCGGGGAATCGTTGACCCCGTCGCCGATCATGACCACCGTGCGGCCTTGCGAACGCTCGGCCTGCACAAAGTGGGCCTTGTCCTCCGGCAGCACCTCAGCCCGGTACTCGTCCACCCCTACCTGGGCGGCGATGGCCGCCGCGGTGCGCTCACTGTCGCCGGTGAGCATGACGATCTTGCCCACTCCCAGGCTGTGGAGGGCAGCTACCGCATCCGCAGCCTCGGCGCGCAGCGGGTCGGAGATGCAGATAACCGCGGCCAGCACGCCGCCAACCGCCAGATACAGATGGCTGTACTGCTTGGGCAGGGTGTCGAAGGCGGCCTGCTCTCCCGGCGGGACAGTGCAGCCCTCATCCTCAAAGACGAAGTGGGCGCTGCCAATGATGACCCGCCTGCCGTCTACCGTACTGGCGATGCCGTGGGCCACCAGGTACTCCACCTGGGAGTGCATCTCCTCATGGGCCAAATCCCGCTCCCTGGCGGCCTGAACCACGGCGTTGGCCATGGAGTGGGGGAAATGCTCCTCCAGGCAGGCGGCCAGCCGGAGCATTTCCAGCTCCTTGTTCCCACCGAATGGGACCACCTGAGCCACCACGGGGTTGGCATGGGTCAGGGTACCCGTCTTGTCAAAAACAATGGTATCCGCCTGGGCCACAGCTTCCAGGTACTTTCCACCTTTCACGGTCACATGGAAGCGGCTGGCCTCGCTCATGGCGGAGAGAACCGCCAGGGGCATGGACAGTTTCAAAGCGCAGGAGAAGTCCACCATCAGCACGGACAGGGCGCGGGTGACATTGCGGGTGAGCAGATAGACCAGCACACTCCCCGCCAGCGTGTAGGGTACCAGTCGATCAGCCAGATGCGCTGCGTGATTTTCCGCTGTGGACTTGAGCTGCTCCGACTCCTCAATCATGGCCACGATCTTGTCATAGCGGCCCTTGCCGGACTGCTGGGTGACCGTAAGGACGCACTCGCCCTCCTCCACCACCGTTCCGGCATAGACGCTGCTCCCAGGCCGCTTGGGGACGGGGATGGACTCGCCGGTGAGGGACGCCTGGTTGAGCATGACCTCGCCCTCCGCAATGGTGCCGTCCAGGGGAATCATGCCGCCCATGCGGATGACCACCTGATCTCCGGCCTGTACCTGGTGGAGCGGGACCAGTTCCTCTCCGCTTTCGGTTTTCATCCAGACCCGGTCGATATTCAGGGACATGCTCCTGGCCAAGTTTTCCACGGACTTTTTGTGGGTCCACTCCTCCAGAAGCTCGCCCAGCCGCAGCAGGAACATCACGGAACTGGCCGTGTCGAAGTCCCGCCGTACCATGGACAGGCAGACGGAGATTCCATCCAACAACTCCACATGGAGCTGTCTCCGCAGCAGACACCGAAGCGCCCGGAACAGATAAGGAGCCGACCGAATAACTGTGTAGACCGCACGAAGCGGAGCCGGGAAGAACAGGGATCGGACGGCCTTAAACGCCACCATACCCACCAGTTTTTCCTCATAGGCACGGTTGAGCGCCCGGCTGCTGTGGACCGGGACCAGCTCCGCCAGCGCATGATCCTGATAGGAGAAGCCAGCGAGAATCCTCAGTAAATCCTTCCGATCCCCCTGATACTCGATCACTGCGCAACGAGTTCTTTCATGGACAGACGCACACTCCACCTGCGGCAGAGTCAGCAGCCACGCCTCCAGCATATCGGCCTGCTCCAGCGTCATGCGCTGCTGCACAGCCTGAACACGGATTCGCCCGCGGCATTCGTGTTTGATTTGAAATTTCATGATTGCCTCCACAGAACAAGAGGGACCGCCCCCGGCGGCCCCTCTCTCATTTCTTGCGCGTTACGCTTCAGAGCACTCCACGCTGGTGGCCTCCTCCGCTTTCGCACGCTGCTCGTTGATCTCCTTAGCGGAAGCCAGGATGTCAGCAGCATTCTCCTGAACGGAAGTGACCGTTTCCATCACGGACTCCTGCACACGCAGTGCGGCCGCGGTCATGTGGGTATAGGCCTTCTTCGCATCCTTGCTGGACAGCAGCTTGAAGCCGGCAGAGCCGAACAGCACCCCGCCCACAAACAGGGCGGCTCCTTTATGGAAATTCATCATTATGGTGTTCACCTCACATTCAGCGGTGCCGGTACCCGGTAATGAAAGTCATGACCATGCAGATAACAGCGCCCCAGGCCCAGAAACGGTGGTGCTTCATTGGATAGTCCCTCCCTCGCCAGACATGGCACCTTATTTCGGTCGCTTATAATAACATAAGAATTTGAGGTTTTTCTATCTGTTCTGGTCAGGAACCGTTGTAAATGGATTTTTATTTGCGTTCCGGCGGAATTGGGCGGGCGGCATATGGTAACGCCGCTTAAAGGCGATTCCAAATTGGCTGACGCTGGAATAGCCCACCACCGTGGAGATCTGGAGTACGGACTGGGTCGTAGTCGTGAGGAGCTCCGCGGCCCGGGCCATGCGCTGCTCCAGAAGATACTGGTGGACTGGGACCCCATAAACCTGGCGGAAACAGGACTTCAACGCTGTGCCGGAAATTCGGAACTGCTGAGACAGGCTCCGAACTGTCAACCGCTCGTCCAGGTGTCCCACCATGTATTTCTGGATCTCGCGTATGGTCTCGATCTGGCTTTGGGTATGGTAATCGCACTGCGGTGTCAGGGCCAGCCCCTCCCGCTGCGCGTGGAGCAGGAACAGGACTTCCAGCGCCTTGATAACATAGTAGTCCCCGATATGTCCCAGCTGCATATAGTCCAAGGCAGAAAACAGAGCTTCGCTCCAGAGTGCCGCTCTCAACATACAGGGATCATTCCAGGCGCGGGAGATGGACTCTCCCAGGTCGGAGTGCATGGCACGCAGGGTCGACCATGCGGTTTTCGCTTCCATCCGAACAAGGGTGCCGTAGAATGGCTCTGAAGCAAACCGTCCCCGGTACGCTTCTGTGCGGACCGGGAGAAACAGCACCTGATCGGTGCTGAGGCTAAGACGCCGGTGGCCGGCCCATTCCAAAAAAAGCCCGCCTTTGCGGCAGAATAGGATCTCCAGCGCCTCAGACTCCTGAATAAACAGGAACTCTTCCGAGGGGGGTACCCCTTCCAGCCGGAAGATAGCCGCCTGCTCCGCGGGCAACTGGGTAACGGTCCAGCCGTCCCAGGATAAAAGTGCGTCCAGCATGGCGCTTACTTTCGGAAGGAGAACAGGCCCTTCTTCTCATAAGGGGCTGACTGGATGGAAAGGACCTGATAGCCTGTGGCGGAGATCGCACCGCGCAGGGCGTCCTCGTCCAATCTATTCTCACACAGAATCTGCGTCTGCCCTTTGCTGTGAGACGAGGTGACCTTTTTAACGGGAAATGCCTTGCGGATCGCGTCGTTGACATGGGCTTCACACATAGAGCAGGCCATTCCTTCCACCACGATGGTATATTGGAGCATAACAGTTTCCTCCTCATTTTGTTAGTTTTAGCTAACCTCTCAGCAAAATGAAACGCCAAAGAAACAGTTTTCAGGTACCTTCGCGTATCTGAACTCCTGATTTTGGCGCCCAGAAGTTAGTTCTTGCTAACCCAATAATAGCATAAATCTCAAGATTCTGCAAGTCTTTTGGTGGGCGAAGCAATCATAAGTGTGCGTTTTACAGCCAATCTATCCTGGCAAAAAGCGCAACTGTTCAAGAGATGAAAAAGGTGGTATGCTCTACTTGTATTTAGGTCAGATTTTGTAGGTCAGATTTTTACCCGCGAGGGGCCAATGCGCCCCGAGCGGAGACTTGTCAGAACCTAAATACCGGACCGACCACGCACAAAAACCGCAGTTGCCCCATTCAGGGGTGGCTGCGGCTTTTTTTGTGCATCAAACACAGAAAGGAGACAGACCATGAATGAGCACAAGCAAACTGATGAAGGTCACCTACTACGACCCCAAAAGCCAAATCCGCCTCCTCTGCTACGCCGACACCGTAGTATGGGACACCAAACCCACGCCGACCCTTACCGCTTTGCGGTTTGGCGGCTACCCGGAGCGTGTGCAGGGACTCGCAGACGCAATTTATGGCGGGGCTACCATCGAAATCGAGGACGGTAAAGACACCTACTCCTTGAAAACCCTCACCAGGCAGTACCGCCGGGAACTTAGCCATGACGGAGTGTACGCAGAGGCTACCCTGATCGCAGAGGATGACGGCCAATCCGCCAAACAGAATGCTGGCGACAAGGATGAGCCGGACAAGGACAAGAACGACGAGGACGACGATCAAATCCAGCAGGATCTCCCGCCGCGCAATACCTACATTTTCTGCACACCGGGGGAACGCCGGGAGTTGTTCGACGCGGTGGACCAAAAGACCGCCGTTCCCATGATCCCGGAGTACCAGGATTATGTCCTCACGGAACTGCAAAAGAGGAATATCCTGCGGCCACTTCAGGTCAAGTCCCTGTCCCGTAAGCTGGAGGCGTGGCTTCTGCGCTGTGAGGAGAAGGACAAAAACATCGTCGCGGTCATGGAGGATGGACTCAAAAGCGGAGCGATCTCCATTCCGGGTGCGACCGTCGGCCTAAACCCGCTGGACGAAATCAACTCTATCACGGAATACCTCAATACCTTCGGCGTTACCGTGGCGGAGCGGATCAAGAAGCTGTTCGTACCGCTCTTTGACCCTGCAACGGAATCTCTGTCCCCGGAAGTGCTGGCAATCAACCAGTACATTGAGGATCACGCCGGCTATCCCCTCTACGACGCCCAGCTTGCGGTGGCAGAGGCCATCAAGCGCCAGCTGGAGCGGAGCAAGGTGGGGCTCATTGTGGCAGAATGCGGCTCTGGAAAATCTAAGATTGGAGCGGTATCCATCGCCGCAACGGCTGCGGGACTTCTTTCCCACCAGATGTCCGTCAAGGTGAGCAAGACTTTTAACCTGATCCTGTGCCCCTCCCATGTAACCGAGAAATGGGTGCGTGAACTGGAGGAGACCGTACCGAATGCCTTCGCCGCCGTAGTCCATACCCCTGCGGAGCTGGATCACCTGTACCAGATGTTTGAGCGGGGGAACAAATTCTGTTTCGCCGTCCTCTCCAAGGAAAAGGCCCGGGATGGCTACATGAGGGCCCCGGCGGTCATTTACCGGCCGTGGAATCGCGAGGCGCTTCCCATTGAGCGCAATCCTCCGCTTCACGATGGGGCGGACATAGACGGCAACCCGCACAAGCCGGTGTTCTGCTGCCCGGAGTGCGGCGCCGTGGTCATGGCCGAATTTACACAGGACGGCGTATCCTATCGGGTCCCGGCCAAGTCCTACTATTTTCGGCGGGAGCACAGCGGCAATCACAAATGCGCCGCCTGCGGCGCCCCTCTGTGGTCAGCCCTGAATCCGGATGCCTGGCGTAGGCAGAAAAAGTGGGCCAAGATCGGGGATTACGGCTTTGTTTACCGCCCGCTGGTCTATGAGCACTTCAAAAAAGCCGGCGGAGAGGGTCAGCTCCAGAAGCTCTATGAGATTCAAGACCACCCGGACGCCTGCTTTCCGGCCAGAGGCGCTTACCGCGCTTATGCGCTGAGCTCCTACATCAAACGCAAGTACAAAGGCAAAATCTATGGCCTGATTGTGGATGAACTTCACGAATACTCCAATAAGTCGGGCCAGGGAGAAGCCATGGCCGAGCTCTACGGCACGGCAAAAAAGGTGGTAGGCATGACCGCCACCCTGATCAACGGGTACAGCTCGGGGATATTCCATCTCCTCTACCGGATCTGCCCCGCACAGATGCGCAAGGACAACAAACGGTATGAAAATCCCTCCAAATTTGATGCGGAGTACGGCGTGATCCAGAACACCTATGTGGAACAGGAGCCGGAATACAATTCCAACCGCCGTACCGTGCAGAGCAAGAAGAACTCCCGGCTTCTGCCGGGCGTCTCGCCGCTGGTCTATTCCCGCTTCCTGCTGGACAAGGCCGCGTTTCTTTCCCTGACCGACATGGGCAAGGACCTGCCGGAGTACGAGGAGATCCCTGTTGCGCTGAAGATGCCCGCAGCGGTGGAAGCAGAGTACAAGGAAATCGAAAAAGAACTCAAATTTGTCCTGAAAAATGACAAAAAGGCCGCAAAGAAAATTTTGTCCGCCTATCTCAATCTTCTGACCGCCTACCCGGATCAGCCCTATGAGCAAAAGCCCGTTTATCATCCTTTGGACGGCCACCCGATTGTAACACCGGAAGACACAGTGGCTCCCGGTACAATCCTCCCTAAGGATGAAGAGGTGCTGAATATCGTGGAGCGGAAGATTGCCGCAGGGGAAAAGGTGCTCATCTACACCAACTGGACGCGGCTGGACAGCCAGATGAGGCTTCAAACGCTGCTAACCGCCCGTGGGTGGAACACCATCATTATGCCGGCCAAGGTCAAACCGGCAAAGCGGGAGCAATGGGTAGCGGACCGGCTCAGCGCCGGGCTCCAGGTCCTGATTGCAAATCCGACCCTTGTGCAAACGGGCCTTGACCTGAACGCTTTTACCACGCTGATCTTTTATGACACCGGCTATAAGCTGTTCACACTGAGGCAGGCCAGCCGGCGGAGCTGGCGGATCAACCAGACTGCCCCGCGGGTAGAGGTCTATATGTTTTACTATCGGGACACCATGCAGCACAAGGCGATCAAGCTCATGGCCTCCAAGCTGGCTGTGGCGGGAATTATCGAGGGCTCGTTCTCAGAGGAGGGCCTTGCCGCCATGTCCGAGTGCGAGGATATGACCACCCTGATGGCCAAGGAGCTGATGCTTGGCATCAAGGACAGCGTGGAGGATGTTTCCGCCATGTTCAAGCGCATGGCAAATCTCAAACCTCAGGCCGCCGCATGGTCTATTTTCGCGGAGGCCCCCACCGCCCAGGATGAAACGGTACTGGTAAAGAAAGCAGTCAATGAGCCAATCGTGGAATTCACCTTTGGAAATCCAGTCCCGCTCCAGACGCCAAAGCCGGTTATCGCGGCAACACCTGTTTCGACACCTATGCCGAAGGCCGCAGTCAAGCCCCACGCAAAGCGCAAGTCGGCCAAGGCTGTGATCAGTGAGGACCAGATCCCGCTGTTCAAAATTGCATAAAGGAGAATGACCTATGAATGATAATCCTTTTGAAATCAAGGAGGAAGCGTGCGCTTCCTCCCCGGACCACCGCCGCTACCTGCTGATCCAGGCCGTAGACACGGAGACCGGGGAAATTGTTTGGGCCGTGGGCGACGACCAGATATGCGCCGTCACGCGTGCCGACTTTATCCGAACGCCTGAAATCCGGTACAACGATGTTCTCATCCAGGAGTTTCCCTACAAGGAGAACACACCGGAGAGCGTCGGCCGCTGGCGCCCTCTGATTGAGGAACTGGTAAAGCTCACGCTGGCAAAATACCGGACACTGGACGGCCTTGCCCGTGCATACCCTCAGTGGGTCCCAGAGGAAACGGTTTTGCCGTTCCCCCGGCAGGCTCTTGAGAGCGCCGAGCACATCATTTTCCACGACAATGGGATCTGCGAGATGATTCCGCGTGCGGGCAGTTCCAAGGCAAACATCGTCCCGCCCACCGCCGCTGATTGTGGGGAGGAGTGCTGAAATGCTCGTTCATGTCAAACGCGATGAACTCCTTGCCATCGCCGCCCAGACCGCAAAGGCGGCGCCGAAAACCGCAACCTCAGAGGCAGTCCTGGGCATTCATGTAGAGGCGGACAGCCGAAGGTCCATGCTCACGCTGACCGCTACCAACTACGAAATCGTGATCCGCGCCTCCATGGGCGCCTCTGTGGAACAGTCCGGAAGCGTTGTCATCAGCGCCGCCTTATTCCCCGCGGCCATAGCCAGCCTTCCCGAACAGGATGTGGACCTGGAGACGGAACATCCCGGCCAGCTGACCATTCGCTCCGGGCACGCACGATTTCGCCTGTCCGCGCTCTCCGGGGACAAGTACCCCATGCCGGAGCTCCCCTTTCCGGACGACACCCTGCCTGTCAGCGGGCTTCGTTCGCTGGCGCGCAATACACTGTTCGCCGTTGCGGAAGATGGGGTGCCCTCGCCGCCCATGAAATGCGTCCGGCTCCATGTCGGACCGGACGGACTGAAAGCGTCCGCCTCAAATGGCTTTTGCATCATGGAGGCAGATGGCGATAAGCAGTGCAAAGGGCAGATCGAGCTGCTGCTGCCTGCCCGATCTCTCAAAGTCCTGGCCTCCCTCTCAAATGACAGCGATGTTTACGAGATGGGGGTGACTGGGAAAAGCCTGGTGTTCTGGAGCGGCACCTTGCTCTTTTCCGCCCGGCTGGTGGAAGGGAAATTCCCGAATACCAGCGGTATTTTTGAGCAGTTCAAGTGCCAATACTCCGTCCATCTGGATGCCGCCGAGTTTATCCGCGCCCTTGAGGTCGCAGAGTCCGTCTCGGAAAGCAACCACCGGGTCGAGCTTACCTTTGGTGAGCATGAGATTACGGTAAGCGCCGAAAGCGCCTGCGGCAGATCTTCCGCCCCGGTCAAGGCCCTGGTGCTCAATGCACCCAAACAGCCATTTTACTACAACTCCAGGAAACTGCTAGAGTATTTGCGCCTGGAGAAGGAGAAGATCACGCTGGAATTTGACAAATTCGGCCTTCTCGTGGTCCGTTCCGGCTCCACCCGGTATGTGCAGTCTCCCATGAGGGCGCCTGTTCAGGCGGCTGAAACCGGCAAGGCGGCGTAAGAAACGGAGGCGATCCATGCCTATATGAAAATTCCCACGATCTGCCGCTACTGCGGCGGAAAAATCATCAAGTCCACGACCCGGGCGCTCTACCCCAAAGGCAGCGAGCCGATTTATCTGTGCGTCAACTGCAACGCCTATGTAGGCTGTTACCCCGACGGAAGCCCAATGGGGAAAGTAGCCAACACGGTCCTGCGGCTAAAGCGTCAGGAGACACATCGGATCTTCGACCGCTTTTGGCGGGAGCAGGGCTGGACGCGGAGCGCGGCCTACCGCTGGCTGGCGCAAAATCTTCACCTGAAGGAACACGAAACCCACATCGGCATGATGGAAATGGACGAATGCGAACAGGTGATCCGACTGTGCCGGAAATACGGCAAACACAAAAAGGAGGCGGCATAATGCCAACTTGTCAAAAGAAAGATCAGCTCTGCCGGTGCATCGACTGGCCCGATGAAGATTTCGATGTGGAAATCGACCACTTCATCCGAAACTTTGAATTTCTCCATGTAGAACTGGAGTACGCTTCCCTGGACGCAAGGGAGCCTGTCCGTGTGTGCAGAATCGGCCGGTGCCGCGTGTGCGGGGGCCGTATGTGCGACGGCACAACACTGCCACCCGAAAAAACAGTCAGAGAACTGATGCCGACAATCTGCCTTTTGGCCGGTCTGGCGTTCCAGCAGTTCGGGTATCCTCTTCCGGCCGGAACGAGCAGCTTTCGGGAAGTGTTTCCGACGCTGTTTCACGAGGAGGACCAAGCCTTTGCAAAGCAATGGCTCTCGGAGCCAGAAGGCTGGCATCTTATGGAGCTGTGCTGCGGCGACGGAAGCGGGGGTACGGAGAGATGAAGAAAAAGAAGATCACCTTTTCTGAGCCCAACTGCCGTTTCGGCTGCCCGCATTTCAAGAGCGTCGGGTCTGTGCTGAACGAAACCTGCTACTGCATGAAAAAGGGCAAAAAGGGCAGGCGTTTGGGGAAGAAAGACCTGAAACGCAGACCTCCCGAATGGTGCCCCCGCCGCCTGAAAACACCCGTCTGCCGTATCTACGGCTTCAAGGACGAGATGCACGAGGCCCTGGAGCTGGATAACCGGCTGAACTTTGAGCCGGACAAACACGATTGGTATTTTCCATCGTCCCACCACTACCAGCTCCAGAGCGAGTTTCCACTGGGCATGACTGCTGAGCAGTTTTACAACGCGCTCCAGGAGGAGCCGGTGGAGAGTGTGCTCAACGGCACGCCGCTGAAAAATGGCGAATTGATCGAAATTGACGACGGCCTGGCTTCTCATTTCTTCTACTGTTATAGCCAGAGTACCGTCCTTCCGGCAAAGGTGTTCGGCCTCGAACATGAGGGAGGCGCGCACCATGCCTGAGCACACCGCCGCTCCAAGTGAGCAGACAGCACCCATGCGGCTTGCTAAAATCCTGGATAGCTTTATCCCGGGGATGCACGACACTCCCTGCAGAATCGCTATCTTTACCGATGGCCGCAAAATCAAAGTATTTGAAAAGGTCTATTTCCGCAGGCCGGCGTTCGATCCCCCGCTTCCGCAGACCTGGGAACGAAACTACTGGCTGGAGCGGTATCAGACTCCGCAGGCGGTGGAAAACCATCTGCAAAAAAATGGACTGTTAAAGGAGAATAGCCATGAATGAGCATCGAAACTGCACTTGTCCCGCCTCAAAGAGCGGGAGTTTCCAGATCGCCACAGACCATTACAGCCGCAACTTCATTCCTACGGGCTGGAAGCTGGAGTACACCTCTCTTGAACAGCACGAGCCACAGCGGTTTCTGTATATGACCGGCTGGTGCCTGCGCTGTGGTGGGCAGGACCTGCAAAGCGGCATATCTATCCCGGATGAGCTTTCCGGTGACGCTCTCCTGGAGCGTATCTATCGGGAGATGGAACACTACCGTCCCTTTGAACACCGGCGCAGTGACGGTACATACAATCGTAGCCTGTTAGGACGCGCAGCGTGGTACATGGAACAGGACGATCTCACGCTGGGCGAAAAAAACGCCCAGTTCCTCAAGCTGTTCCACGAGGAGGATCAGCGCGCAGTAGAGGACTGGATCTGCCGCAACCGGGCTGAGGAGCCCTATACCGTTCCCCGGCGGGACCGGAAAAGCACGCTGCTGTATGCCGTGCTGGACCGGGCCAGGGCCAACGGCGATCTGAGGGAGATCGAGCCCATTTGGGACTACTATCTCCCCAACAAAAATGAGCCGCTGTCTCCGGATAAGGACTCCTATCTGACAAACTACGCCTTTTCCGCAGTATCTACCATAGACTTTGGCTGCGAGGGGATCTATGTGGAGCTGTTCCTTGAGGGACAGTTTGACGAGTCCGGAAATGACCGCTGCTCCATCGGCACATTCAAGACGCTTCGGGACGACGCCGAGGCCTGTCGGCTGATGGGTCAGCTGTGCGGGGTGTTGATGTACCATACAGCGAAATATGTCAACGAAAACCTGCACCGCTATACGCCAAAGCGGGAACTGGAAGCGGAGCTGCACAGAAAATCCGCCGTGACGGAAAGTACCAGTGAGGACAGCCGCCATGCCTGAGCCTTTGAGCAATCAATCCGGGGCGGAGCAGGAACTCCCCCAGTATATCGAATGCCTGCTGAGCGTCAGCGGGGACGCGGCGTTTCTCAACACCTTTGACAAGGCTTTTCGGAGCGGATGCGGCCCACAGTGGGCCGACCGCCCCCCAAACACCAAGCCCAGGTATTCGTTCCACGCGCTGTTTCCGGTGCCGGAGGAGATCCAGCGCCGCGGCTTTCTCAAGGCCGGACGCCTGTGGTGCGCGGGTTATTGGGAAGCCGGCGGAGACCTGTGTGAAATGCAGGTCAAACGGGTATTGGGAGAACGGCGCTACCGTTTCTTCGTATGGGACACGCTCCCCAAAAATATGTTTCGCGTTGTCTCCCGGCATTATCCAACCCTGAAGTTTTGCTTGACCGCGCTTATCAAGGACGACAATTCCGTACTATGGGACAACGAATTGACCCTGCGCGAGTACATGATCGCAAATGGGCAGTACATGGGAAGCTACCGCCGGAATGAAACCGATGCTTTCGCCCAAATAAGAGAAGGGATGGGTTTTCAGCCATGACCTTTTTAGAGTGCTGCCAAACTGTACGCGAACATGGGCTGCGTATGATCCGCCCGCGGGAGCATACTCCCGGATTGTATGACATACGCGAACCCTTTGAAGCGGGGGCCGGCTGGGTCTGGCTGGACGCGACCACTGCGAATGTCGTCTGCCAGATCTTCGACGCCCTCTCGCCGGACCGGCAAGAGACATTCAAGACCCTGCCGGCATCCGTGATCCTGAAATTCTGCTGGAGGGTCGCAAATGGCATATAGCCTTTATCTGATCCGCAACACCAGAGACACCGATCTATACTATGCCGAGCACGGCGAAATAGGCGGGGTCCCGGATGCCGTTGGCTATGACGAGCCGCTTCACGCCATGAAATTCCGCACTTATGAGGAGGCGCAGGCATACATCGACACCAGCTCCCGGAGTGGACAAGAGACTGCCATCGTCCGGCGGAGCTTACCGCCTCGCATTTTACCTGGCTCGGCTGTGGAATTACGGCTATGCTCCGCAGCGGCAAGCCGATCCCGGACCGCCTGCTGGCGCCGACGCCCGGCCGGCTTCGTCTCTGGAGATGCTAAAGGAGGAAAAACAAATGAGTCAAACACCGAGAAACAAGATGCTCACCCGGATGGAGGAAGTCCGGGCACAGGTGGCCGAGCGTGATGAGCTCATTGAGATCATCGCCATCGCCCTGCTCACCCGCAAGAATGTCTTTATCCTGGGCGATACCGGCCAGGCCAAGAGCGCCGTTATCAACCTGTTCCGCGCCGGCATCACCGGCACCAACCAGTTTGAGCGGCTGATGTCCAAGCAGACCGATGAAGAGGCGTTGTTCGGGCGTCTGGACCTCTCCAGCCTCATCCCCGGCGGCGTGCCGGAGGAGGTGTTGGAGAAAGACCAGCACTATCAGGAGCTGCGCCGGAAGCTGGAGACAGAACTTCAGACCGGTGGGCCGAACAGCGCAAGTCAACTCGCGGACCTGACCGCGGAGATGGAACAGTACCGTAAGGCGCTCGCTGAGCTGCACAGCGGCGAGCCCCGGATCATCACCAAAGGAAAGCTGCCGGACAGCCATATTGTCTTTTTAGACGAGATTTTTAAGGCGTCCGACGGTATCCTCAACGCCCTCCTGACCGCGCTCAACGAGCGCCGGTACACCAATGAGGGCAAAACCATCCACATCCCCACGATCTCTTTCTTTTCCGCCTCCAATGAAATTCCGAATTTCGCAAATCCGGAGGAGAAGATCCTCAAGCCGCTCTATGACCGGTTTGAGCTCAAGGTGGTCACTGAGTATGTGGAAGACAGGGACGCCCGCCTGACGATTCTGAAGCAGAAGCAGGCGGCGCAGGGCACGGCGCAAAATCCGTCGGCCGTCATTTCCCTGGCGGAGCTGCAGGCCATGCAGGACGAAGTGCTTCAGGTCCGCGTTCCGGACCAGGTAAATGAGCTGATGGACGATGTGCTGTGTGAGCTGCGCGGCAAGGGCATCCATATCTCTGACCGGAAATATTTTAACTACGCCCCTATCGCACAGGCAAAGGCCTGGCTCAGCGGCAGGGACACCGTGGAGCCGTCTGATCTGACCACGCTCTGCGCCTACCTGTGGACCGCTCCGGAGGAGCGGACTATCATCCAATCCACCTTGGAGCGGATGTGCAACGATCCCCTCAAGGACCGGCTGGACACCATTCTGGCGGAAGCCGTGGAGGGGTATCAGGAGTTTACCGATACGGCCGACGCCCCTGCGGCCCGCCGGATCGGAAAACTGCGGGATGAATTTATGTCCCTCTATATCACGCTCAGTCAAATGCTCTCCAATGCTCAGAGCGATGCGGAGCGGGAAAAGATCAACGCCTGTCTGGAAGAACTGGAGCGGTACAGCAAGGAGGCCCATGCGTCGGTCCAATACTCTTATGTTCCGCTTCGGGAGCTCTATGACCTGAAGGCCAGTTGACAGCATCCAATGATAAAGAAAGAGGTGCCAATTATGTTAAATTACAATCTGCCGCTGACTGAAGCTGAATCAGAATTTGCTGCCGAACATCACTCCGTTATCTATGGGTATCTGCGCAAGGCGGGGCTGCCGGAGGATGACTTTTACGATGTTGTGGTCTTTGGCTACCTGCGGGCAGTCCGCAAATATCTGGCCCGGCCAGAACTGCGCAAGTACAGCTTTTCCACCATTGCCTACCGGGCCATGAGCTGCGATGTCCACCACTCCAAGGAGTATTGGATGCGCAAGAAGCGCCGTGCCCTGGTAGAGTCCCTGGATGAAGAGCTTCATACCCGGGATCTGCTGGACCCCGTATCGGCGGCCTATGAAAATGTGCTGTCTTTTCAGGAACTCTCCGGCAAGCTGACGCAAAAGCAGCGGCAGATCGCCGCATTGCGCGCACAGGGCTACCACGACCTGGAGATTGCCCGTATGTTTCAGGTCAAACCCGGTGAAATCAAGCTGGAGATGGACCAGGCGCGCTCGAAGGTCGTGCCGTTCCCCACGGAAACCGCCGCACTTGCGGCTTAAATTCAGGAGGTATCCTATGTCGAACATGAGCTACTGCCGATTCCAAAACACCTATGGAGATGCGGCCGAGTGTCTGGACGCACTGGAGCAGCAAAAAGAACTCAGCGGCGACGAGTACAACGCCGCCCGGAATATGTTCCTGGAATTTCTGCGCTTCTGTGTAGATATGGAGATCATCGAGGATTTCGATAAGGAGCGCTTTGGCGAATACCTCGGCGAGCTTCGCACCGGGAGGGACTGACATGGCAAATTGCCTTGAGATCACTCTCTGGTATCCGGAAGACAAATTCAATGCGCTATCCACTGCACTGGAGCCTGCGGGCTCCAGTGTGGAGGAAGAGCTGGGCAGGGTCTTGACGGAACTCTACGAACGCCTGGTCCCATCCGAACAGCGCGTTGAGATTGCCGAAAAGCTGGCCCGGGAGGAACAGCATGAAGCGGAGGAGCGGGTGCGGCACGAGGCGGAGACCTACCGCGTGTCCGTCCTCAAGCTGACCGCCGGCCGGGCCTGCGAGTACCATAAGCTCACGCGGGCCTGGGACCTCCTTGCCCTGGCCGCCTTTATCCGGGAGACGGTGCGAAAGTCGCCGTCATCCCCAAGCGGCGATTTTCGTTCCAGGCTGGGAGAGACGGAACGCCTTTCTACTCAAGACTTTGCCGAGCTGTCGATGGCGCGCTTTCGCAATGATCCTCATGTGAACGGTGCCTTCCAGGTCGATTTTCCCTCCGGAAGGTTTTCCTTTGTCATGCCCGGCGAGGGCTGGCGGAGCTATGCGCTCAAAGACATCTCCGCCGCTATTTACAAAGCGGGGCGGAAAAGCGGCCTGTCCAAGCTGGAAAGGCTTCACCGATTCTTCGACGCTCTGACCGACAAGCTGTATTTCACCTCGGAGGTTGAGTGGAACGGAGGCTCCGGCGATGTGTAAAGATTCGGAAAAGGACTGTAACACCTGCCGCCACAATCCCGGCTGCCTGAAAAAGGGGCTGGCAGTCTTTCTCCTGTTCATCCAGACTGGCCGCGACCGGGAGCTCTCCCGTGACCCTGACGGCCATCTGAAGACGGCATTTCGGTGCCGGGACTGGGAGGAGAAAGCGCCATGAGCTACACTGGCGGCGGCCCGTATTACGCGCAGCAGTACCCGGAGTACAACGGCATTCTGTGGAATGGGCGCTGTGGAAATCCTGAGTGCATATATCACTGGCATCCTCCAGAGGATGCTCCGGCGGAGCCTTCCCACAAGGAGGGCAGCTCCGGATGATGAAACTGTTCCGAGTCCATCATGTCCATGCCAATGGGCTGGAAACCCTGGCGCTGACGGTCAGCGCCGGCGGTCTGAAAAGCGCGGTCAAGCGGGTGCGCGAGCACCCCTTGATCCGGCTGCCAAATGGGACTTACTACATCTTTGAAGCAGGCAATTACAGTGATGGCCTGCAAATCACATTCTCATGATCAAGAGGAGGACAACCTTATGTTAAACCGTATCACTATGACCGGCCGCCTGGTTGCAGACCCTGAGCTGCGCCGCACCCAAAGCGGCGTCTCCGTCACCTCTTTCCGGATTGCCAATGACCGGGATTATGGCAAGGGCGAGGAGAAAGAGACGGACTTTTTCGATGTCGTGGCCTGGAGATCCACCGCTGAGTTTATCTGCAAGTATTTCACCAAGGGGCGCATGATCTCGGTGGACGGCCGGCTTCAGACAAGAGGCTGGAAAGACCGGGAAGGCAACAACCGCGTCAGCATTGAGATTCTTGTGGACAACGCCTACTTTGCCGACAGCAAGAAGGATGATGCCGCCGGCGACTTCCCCGCCGACGACCAGTTTGCGGGCTACGGCGCCTATCAGGGCTCTGTGCCGGGCGGCGGCGATGACTTTGCGCCGGATTTCTAATTCCGGCAAAACAACACGCGGGGGAGGCTTCGTCCTCTCCCGCGCTGTATTTCTTCCCTGCAAAAGCAAATATACCAAGATACAGGAGACGATGATACATGAGCTTTCCGGAACAGGATCGCGCAGTACAGATATTGGAGAAAGAGTTCGGCCCCCGCTGGAAACAGATTGTCCAGGAACTGGGGACCAAAGAGCTTCGCCAGCGTGTGGGTAAGGAACTCACTTCTTTTATGGCTTTCCCGGAACGCGGCAGCGGCGGGAACAACAAGTGGCGTGGAAACTGCTCGCCGGAGGTCGTGCGGGCGATTCTCCGCTATGTGCTTGAGTGCAAGCATTACTACGGGAAGCAGACACAGGACTTTACGCTCCTTGATCCTATGTCCGGCTCTGGGACGAGCCAGGCGGCGGCGCAGAGCCTTGGTGTGCGCTCGCTTCTGTATGACCTCAATCCCGCCCCTGCCTGCGGTATTGGCGGATGGGATGCGCTGCGGGACGAAGTGGACGATTCGGCAGATTTGATTTTTCTCCACCCGCCCTACCATAATCTGATCCCTTACTCCGGAAATATGTGGGGCACGCCGCATAAGGATGACCTTTCCAGGTGTTCCAGCTATCCCGAGTTTGTGGAAAAGCTGAATTACATTGTCCAGAAGCTCTTTATGGCCCTGCGCAGGGACGGCCGGCTTGCCATCCTGGTTGGGGACATCCGCACCAAAGGGAGTTTCTACTCTATGCAGCATGACCTTATGCGCGTGGGACAGATGGAAGCGTTCATCGTAAAAGGGCAATACAACTGCGTCAGCGACACCCGCAGCTACAAAAAGCCATTCATCCCTGTGGTAACGGAGTATTTGCTCCTTTTCCATAAACAGGATGCACTCTTTTTCCCTTTCGCGGTGCGCCGGGAGACCACCGTGGATCTACGGAAGGAGGACATCCCTGGCTTGACTTGGCACCACCTGATTCGGTTGACCATGGAGGAGCTGAGCGGCCGCGCCAAGCTGTCCGACTTGGGAGACCGTCTGGCCGCTCACCCAAAAGCAAAGAAAAACCCGCATTTTCGGGATCGCATACGGGCCACCGCCTATGAGCACCCGGGACAATATATTTCCTGCGGAAACGGCTTCTATGCCCTGAATTATGCCGTGGCCTAAATCAAAAACAGGAGGCAGAGATCTCAATGAAGATCACAAAAGAAGAGAAGATGTATCTTGAACGCTGCGGATATGGCAGAAAAGACTTCGCCCAGATCCAAGAAGCCACCAGAAGAGACAAAACAACTTACGAGATGGACGGCGCCCCTATTACCAGAGATGAGGCCGTCACCCGTTTGGGCCGCCTGGACTACCTATCCGGTATCGCCAGGAGTGCATTTCACTTCACAGCCATGCGTATCACGGAGGACGGGAAAGTAATCCTGTTCGACTCGTCCAGGCTGTTTGGAAAGGAATAGTACAATGGACAATCCATACTTAAAAGCTCAATGCCAAAACATGGTCTCCGCCCTCGCCGCCTTTTCCACAGCCTGCGAACTGGCGGCCTATGAAGATGACGGGTCCCTTTCCAAAGAGGAACTTCGTCAACTGCGGAGAATCCACGCCGCTGCCGCCCGTTTTCAAGCGGAGCTTCAGCGAGAAATGGAGAAGCGCCATGTCCCAACCGCCAAGCGCCTCTCCGCTGGATGCAGGTCACAGAAGGACGGTGAATACGATGCTCTTATCTGAGCCTGGAAAAGTCATCCGCTGCGCAGATCACCTCCAGGTTTTACTGGCGCTGCCCGCGGAGACCATAGATTTGATTCTGGCCGCTCCAGGCAAGCAGGAGTTTTTTCAAAAAGGCCGGCCATCCGATTACCTGTTTCGGAGGACTGCGGTTGAGCTCTTACGGGTTTTGAAGCCGGGCGGGGTGCTGGTCTGGCATGTCCCCAATGAGCGCGGGGAGGCCACCTTTTCCACCGCGCAATTCCGTCAGGTAGTCTACTTTCAATCAATCCAGTTGAGACTGATCGACACCATCCTTGTGGAAAAGGAAAGGAACACGCCGCCCACCCCTGTCCGATATGGAGACGCTTTTGAGTCCATGTATATCCTCGCAAAGGGCAAGCCCAAGACCGTTCATATTTTGAAAGACAAGCCCAACAAGTGGGCAGGTACAAAGACCTGGGGATGCCTCACCAAGCGTGAAGTGAACGGCACGCTCACTCCAAAAGGCCGAAAGACGATTCAGAAATTCGGCGCCCGCACAAATGTCTGGCACTACGGCACTGTTTTACCGATGGAGAGCGAGCTGTTCGGCGGCAAAGCTGTGAGCCTATCAGAACGGCTGGCCGAAGATCACATCCGGACCTGGAGCAACGAGGGTGATCTGGTGCTCGCTCCATTTGACAAGGACGGCACCGTGGCAAAAATAGCGCCGCTGTTGGAGCGGCGCTGGCTGTCGCTCCAAAATGCGGCAGACTGCGATGGCCTGAGAGACAACGCGGGATAAGATTGATCCCGAAGAGGATTTCGATCATAACAGGACTTTGAAAATGACAAAGGAAGGAAAGTAATATGCGTACTTATTTTCGCTCTTTAAGCGATGTGCTGGGCTCTCCCCTGGCACAGACCGCGCAGACATTCTCCCCCCGGCACGCCGGCGGACATCGGGTGCTGAAATCAACCAAACTGGAGGACGCGGCATACCGGGACCTGCGCCGGGGTGATAACGAGCTGGATGCGCTGGAAAAAGCCTGCGGCGAAAAGCTGTCCACCTTTCCCGCTCTGAGCAGGGACATCTATCAGAGCTTTTATTCCCTGAATGTGCGGCGGCAGCCAGAAGATGCCATTTCCGAGCAGGCCCGCCGCTTCAATGCACCGATCCTAAATGAGGTGATGGACGGCGAGGACTATCCCGCCATCAAAGCCGCCTGTGAGGGGCGGCAGCTCCCCGCCTATGAGGCCGCTTCGGAATTTATCAGTCAGGTGGCTGGAAACCTGGATGAGCTGCTGGAAAAAGCCAGTGGAAAAAAAGGGGCGCTGAATACCCTGGAGCGCCTGGAACAAAAAAGGGACAGGAGCATGGAGGAGCTTCAAAAACTGATGAAGCAAATCGCACAGGCCGGCCCTGAGCAGCTTCCCGAACTGGAGAAGCAGGCCGTCAAGGCTGCCAATCAGGCCCAGAGCCAGGTCAACCAGACGGAAGCCGTGGGCCATATGGTCCGCGACCAGATGCTCCAAAATAAAGAGGCCGTCTCCGGCTGTTTTGCACAGGCGGTACGGGCGGCGGCACAGAAAGCCGAAAGCGTTTCGTCGGCGCTTCTGGCCTGGGGCTACGGCCCTGACAGCAATGATCCGGAGCGGAGAGCGGCGGACCTGGAGTTGGCCGCCCGCGTCGGCAAGAGTCCCACGCTCATGGAGGTGGCCCGCTATCTGGGGCGCCTGAAGGAGCTGATGGACGGCAAGCGCAAAAACGGCTATGCCTATGGCCGCGGCGAGAAGTACAGCCTGGAGCTGGGCGGCGACATCAACAGGGCCATTGCCTCGGAGTTCGCCATGCTTGCCGCGCCGGAGACGCTGCCGCTTTTCCTGCGCAAGCTCCAGCGAAAGGCACTCAAGCAGTACCAGCGCCGGGAGCCCATCTGCAAGGGAAGCGGCGACATCATCTGTATGCTGGACGAGTCCAGTTCTGCGGAGAGCCAAGCACCCTGGTGTAAGGCGGTGGCCCTGGCCCTGCTGGACATTGCCATGCGGGACCAGCGCCGGTTTGCCGTGATCCATTTTGCCGGGGTTGGAGATGTTCAGACTGATCTCTTCCTGCCGGGGCAGTACGACCGTGAGGATGTTCTGCGCTGTGCCGAGACCTTCCTAAACGGAAACACCGACTACGAGACGCCGCTGCGGGAGGCCCTGCGCCTCATGGAGCAGGAGGGCTTTGAAAATGCCGACATGGTGTTCGTCACGGACGGTGAATGTGTTTTGCCGGACAGTTTCCTGGAAAAGCTGAAGGCGGAACAGTCCGCCAGAGGCTTCCAGATCACCGGCATCCTGCTGGATCAGGAGGACGCCGGGTTTGAGTTCAGCCTCCGGGAGTTCTGCACCAATGTCTACCGCACCAGCCAGCTCTCCCGCGATCAAATCGCGGAGCAGCTGGTGGTGAGCCGGGTGGCATAGCGGCGAGAAAACATCTTATTACACAGAGAACACGGACGGAGAGTTGCGAACTATCCGTCCGTGTCACTCTGCCGCCAAAGGCG
Source organism: Clostridiales bacterium (assembly GCA_902363045.1). GTDB lineage: Bacteria > Bacillota > Clostridia > Oscillospirales > Oscillospiraceae > Lawsonibacter. Next base: position 90,902 of record CABIYX010000001.1, on the reverse strand, counting down.
TCTCGCCGCGAATCTCCAGACTTGCCTCATTCACCATCTCGACTTGATTTATCTCTAAAATCTGATTATACTAACAACAAATACAGAACTTAAAATCGCTTTGGAAAAGGAGTGTGCCGCATGGATCACAAGCTCCGGTTATATCATGTTGGTCCTATTCAAGAATGTGATTTGGACCTGAACGACTTCACCGTTTTGACTGGCCCGCAGTCCAGCGGAAAAAGCACCGTTGCAAAAGCCGTCTATTTTTTCAGGACGGTCAAACAGGATATTTTGAATATTATCATGCAGGGAGGCCCGCAAGCAGTATCGGACCGGGATGACGCTTCCTGGTCCATGGTCTTGGAACAGCGCCTGAAGAACAAATTCCTGCAGCTTTTTGGGACCTCCTGGGTCATGCCGCTGGATATGAAGATGGAATACACCTATAAAAAGAATGTCTCTATCCGGGTATCCCTGACTGAAAATTATGATGATCCCCTGAAAAACTATATCGAAATTGAATTTAGCGGCTCTGTGAAAGAGTATTTCACAGAGCTGGGCTGGCGGAATTTTTCCAATATCTCTCCCGGCCAGAGGGACTATGCCGAGAAACAGCTCAGCCAGTTGTTTAATGATCCGTATGAAACCGTCTTTATTCCGGCCGGGCGCAATTTGATTACACTGCTGAGCGCGCAGCTCAACTATATTTTTACTTCGCTGGAGGAGTCCCAACTCCGTAATATCGACTATATCACCAAGCGATACACGGAATTGATCCTAAAGCTCAAGCCGACCTTCGGCTACGGGATGGATGGCGTTATCCGGGAAATTGAGGCTGACCCGATTCGGCTGAAAAAGTACAAGGAGATCAGGCCCGCGGTCAACCTCTTGAGAACAGCCGCGGAGCAGGTGTTGAACGGCAGCTACCGATATACGGAAAATGAGGAGCGTCTATATCTTTCAGACGGCAAATATGTGAAAATCAACCTGGCTTCCTCCGGCCAGCAGGAAGTTGTGTGGCTTTTTAACCTTCTGTTCTATTATCTGATTGAGCAGAGAAAGGTGTTCCTGATCGTGGAAGAGCCGGAGTCCCACCTTTATCCGGCCTCCCAGCAGACAATCTCCCATGTGCTCGCTTTGATGCTTACCAGCGGGAACACAGGCATCGTGACCACACACAGCCCCTATGTGCTCAGCACACTGAACTATCTGATGCTCGCCGGCCAGGTTCCTGTTCAGCGTCAAGAAGAGGTCAAGCCGCGTCTCAACAAGAGGTTTTGGCTTGATGCGGAAAGATCAAACGCCTATTATATTCATGACGGCAAGCTGGAAACGGCTGTGAACGAGGATGATGGGCTGAAGCTGATCAAGAATGAACTGATTGACGGCGCCTCCACTGAGATCAATGCGTTAAGCGATTTCCTTCTCGGATTTTTGTTTTCTGAGGAGGGATAGGTATGTGCTGCAACATCAATGATTTTACGCCGCATCGGGCGGGACAGCACTCCGTATTTACTTCGGCGGAAAATCGCTGTACCCATGTCGGCAAGAACAAAAATAGGCACATGATCCGGCAGTTCAAGGTGGATGGAGAGGTGGTCGCAGCGGGGGATATGTCTCCGCGCTGTGATTATCTCCTTTTGAACGATGATGCAAAGACTTCCTACTACATCGAATTGAAGGGCTCCGATCTGGTCAAGGCCATTGAGCAGATTGAGACTACCGTCGCCATGATTGCCCCCTCCATTCCGGAATATGCAGTCCTGCGCCGTATCGTTTTCAGAACGGGTACCCATGGAATACAAACCAGGCCCGTACTCTCCTGGAAAAGGAAGCATGGAAATACCGTCGTCATCAAAGAGCGGCTTTTAGAGGAAACGATCTGATTCATCTTGCGAAGGATCGGCGCACCGGGGAGTTCAAATTGCCGCCCGGTGCCGGTCCTGCTGTTTTCTCAAAAATAAAAAGCCCCTTGGAGGCGCATCGCATACTCAACGGCAAGTTGCAAGTTCCTTTTTTCTTACTATAATCAAGCAGAAAGAGGTGAAACCAAAATGGCAGACAGTCGCTATGTTCTTATGCACAAAAATACACCTGTGGCCGACCTCCAATTGGATACGGACACCGGTGTGATCCGGTCTGTCGGCCATGTTTATAACGCGCTCCATGTTCCGGTAGGTATCCCTGTGAAAAAGGGAGTCATTGACAGGAGCGCCCTCAATACATGGTGGACCGGCCGGGCCATTCCAGCCAGCCGTGACCGCATCCGGGATGCCCTGCGAGAGTTGGAGTTGGCCTCCACACAACTGCTCCTGGACAAATGCCTGGGGCTAAGCCTGTCCGACCAATATTGGATCTGCCCGACATCCAGCGGCGTGCGCTGGGAGGAGGTAAACTTCTTTCAAAACGCCTTTTCCGATGATGTGGGCAATATCCTGCTCGGCCGCGGCTCATCCAGCGGCCGGGTAAGCCTGATGTCCCCGGACAACACCTCGGACGGTTGGCTGAAGAAAAAGTGGGCCATTCTGGATGAGCGCCGGTGCCTGATGAAGGGCGGAAGCGGCGCCACCCAGCAGGAGCCCTACAATGAGGTGCTGGCCAGTTCCGTGATGGAGCGTCTGGGTATCCCCCATGTGACCTATACGCTGACGGTCCAGGAGGACTACCCGTACAGCGTATGTGAGGACTTTATCACCCCGGAAACCGAGTTGATCCCAGCGTGGTATATCATGCAGACGGTAAAGCGGCCCAATCATGTCTCGGTCTATCAGCATTATATGGACTGCTGTGAAGCCCTTGGTATTCCCGGCGTCCGGGAGGCCGTGGACCGGATGATCGTACTGGACTACCTGATCGTCAACGAGGACCGGCACCAAAATAACTTCGGCGTGGTACGCAACGCTGAGACGCTGGAGTATTTGGGCGCCGCCCCGATCTACGACAGCGGCACATCCCTGTGGTTTGACAAGCCCACCGGCATGGTGGGAAGCGGGCGGGTCACCTGCAAGCCGTTCAAGGACCGCCATGAGGAGCAGATCAAGCTGGTATCTTCCTTTGACTGGCTGGACCTGTCCAGGCTGGACAGTATCGAGGAGGAATGGATGGAGCTGACCAAGGGCTCCCTGTTCCTGGATGAAGCCCGCCGCATTGCTGTGGCCCGTGCCCTGCGTTGGCGCATTGAAACGCTCAAGGAGATCTCCCGCTGCGGCGTCTATGCCGTTCCGGGAACAGGCCATGATGTGACGGAGGATATTCGTTACAGCGGCCAAAGCGAACAATAATATCGGATCAAAGAACACAGGCCGGCAGCTTTGCGCTGTCGGCCTGTAAAACACAGTATGGGTTATTTACAAAAATCATTTAGCCTGGTCCCATACATGGGAGTGATGAGGCAGCGTCCGCATATTCTGGGAAACGGAGCCGCACCGCCTCAAAGAAGCAGGACTGAAACCCACAGCAGAATATCTCATCCGGCAGGAATGCCGCAGAGACCCGTTCATCCTCCGGTTGCTCCTGCCCATAGCCGTTCCACAGGTTAAATGCCAGCCTGGTGATTCTTTTGCTCGTACCAGTCTGCCAGCCGTCAGCCAGCGCCTCCGGGCAGATACACCACTCCCGCCAGTCAAATAAACGATGGAAGTGGCTCCTGGTATCTGGGCACAGCCCGCACAGATAGAGGAAAGAACGAAAATAGTTGTCTGGAGTACGCCCGGATGCTGCGGCCCGCTCCAATTTCTCACGGAAAAACGCTTCGTGCGCATCGTCATAAAAATGTACCGTCATGTATTCCTTCGATCTCCTTTCACCTGCCCTATGTAAGAGTAGATGGACACAAGCGCATCCAGGCCATCGTCTCTGCGCTTGAGCAGTGTCCGCGGCGCCAGATGCATTTCCCGCTGTAATTCTCCCCAAGTTTTCCCCTCAAAATAATATTTTCGGATCACTTCGGCCTGTTTTTCTTCTAATTGTGAGACATAGAACTCCAGCTTGGAGATCTGTTGTTCAACGGTATAAAGCTCCTGGGCGATCTCCATAATGGTTTCTTGGTTGAGTCGGTCTTTCTTGTCCCGGAACTGTGTGGCGATACGCATGGTCTTATCTGAGATAAATCCCGCCGGTCGAATGCCGTCGCTCACCGGCCGTGAAAGCGCCATGCTGTCGATCACCTCGCTGTCTGAAATCTTGGCGGGGTGTTCCTGCTCATAGCGAAGCAAGATGACTTTCTTCTTCAGCTCCGGATATTGCTTCAAGTCATCAATTACCTGTTCTCTTATTTTCGTTTGCTCCATGATGATCCCCCCGCCTTTCTTTCTGAAATAAAATTTTTCAGCACAAGGAGACATCATGCGAGGAATTCTTATCCAAGGCAAGAAAATTGGCACCGGAGAATAGGATAGCGGTAGACCAAGCTGTTGCCCTGCCATGGTGGAAAAGTGGAGGCGCAGACCTATTCATATTCCCCCATCTCATTCCATGCTTTGAAAGCAAATTTCGTCGCGATGTGGGTTCTTGTGCCGTTATCCACAGAATAGCGGTGCATCATGGTTTCCTTACGCTCCCAAAGTGGACTTAAAAGAGAATTTGCGGCGGAATATGTGTTATTTCGACATTATGGAGCGAAACAGTACCCGACTCCCTTGACTGTCTTGATATAATCGGTATCTTTAGGAGACAGGCCCATCTTCTTTCGTATAGAACAGATCAGGTCGTTAACGCTCTTACTGCCGTAGAGACTGCTCTCCCTCCAGACCCGTTCATAGATCAGTTCCCTGGAAAAGACGATAGAGGGATTGCTGGCCAGGAAATAGAGGAGCTTGAACTCCAGAGCTGTAAAGGAGAGCTGACTTCCGCGCATTGTGACCCTTTGGCGCAAGGGGTCCATCATCAGATCTTTATAAATGATACGGCCAGGCGGTGCGGCCTCCGTAGGGTATTCATCGGCCGACGGACGGCGAAGCAGGGCACAGACAGCGGCAGAGCACTCCTTGGGACTGTTTTCCGCAAGGCACATATCAAACCCTCGGTTCATAAAAGCCGCCCGAACATCAGATTTACCGATTGGGAACATAAGTAGAAGCGTATTCTTTGCGTGCCGAAGATCCAGCAGCAAACCAATCAGACGGGCAGCATCCTCGGTATCCGCGTCCAGAGCCACTACATCAAAGGTGCGGATCATCATTTGGCTGACCGCGTTTTGGATTGTCAAGGCGATGCAAGGATCAACCCCGTTTTTCCTCAATAAGGCTCGGATGCTCTCCGCCTGTGCTTGGCTTTCCTCAATTAGTAGAATACGCTTTCCTGAAATGACGCTGCTCGTAATTTCATCTCCTTTTTATGGAAAATGGATGTATTATACTCTCCTGAATTATGTTTAATTTCTGATAAATTTCTGTACTTGCGTCACGAGCAAAATGCCGGGAATAATGCCGGAGCACGGTTGAACAGCTTCAATTAAGGAACACCCCCTGCCAAAGCAGGGGGTGTTCCTTTCCAGCTTCTTTTAAGTGTGCTTATTCAGGAGCCGAAAGAATGAGGCGTTACGCCTGCCTCATACCTTTAGCCGCCTCTTTCAGCCGCTCAAAAGACTCCGCGCTGATGATGTGCTCAATCCTGCAGGCGTCGGCTTCCGCCACCTTGGGGTCAACCCCTGCGGCAATCAGCTTCTCTGTAAAAAAACAATGGCGCTCGTAGATGCTCTCCGCGACCTCCCGGCCCACATCCGTCAGGCATAGGGAGAAATCCTCATCCATGGTGAGAAAACCGCCGTCCTTTAGCAACGCCACCGCATGGCACACGCTGGGCTTGGAAACTCCCAGGTGTCGGGCCACATCCACGGAGCGCACCGTGCCCTTTTTCATATGAAGGATCAGGATGGCTTCCAGATAGTCCTCGCCTGAAGCGTGTAAGGATGCGGGATGCTGTCGCTTGCTGTTCTCCCTCATGCCAGTCTCCAGCCCTCGGCCTGTTCCCGGATCTCAATGAATCGCCGGTAAAGCCCGCCCTGGGCCATGAGCTCGTCGTGGGTACCCCGCTGAACGATGCGGCCGTCCTCCACCACCAGGATCTGGTCCGCGCTCTGGATGGTGGCCAGCCGATGGGCGATGGTAAGGATGGTTTTCCCCTTTGTCAAAGCGGACAGAGCCTGCTGAATCAGGTGCTCATTCTCCGGGTCTACGCTGGCGGTCGCTTCATCAAGGATGACGATAGGCGCGTTTTTGAGCATGGCGCGGGCGATGGAAATGCGCTGTTTCTCCCCGCCGGAGAGGGTGGAGCCGCCCTCTCCAATCACGGTATCATAGCCGTTCGGCAGGGCAGAGATGAAATCGTGGCAGCAGGCGGCCTTGGCAGCGGCCACCACCTGTTCATGGGTGGCGTCCGGGCAGCCGAACTTGATGTTGTTCTCCACCGTGTCATGGAACAGATACACCGTTTGGAACACCATGGAGATGTTTCTCAGCAAGCTCTCGCAGGTAAACTCCCGCACATCGTGTCCGCCCACGGAGACAGAGCCGGCATTCACATCATAAAACCGGGCAACCAAATTGCAGATGGTACTCTTTCCGGAGCCGGAGGGGCCAACGATGGCGGTAGTGGTCCCCTGGGGGGCGGTAAAGGATACATCGTGGAGCACCTCGCGGCCGCCGTAGCCGAAGGACACATGGCTCAGGGCCACATCGAAGCGCTCCGGCACGACCTCCTTTCCTCCCTTGTCAATGAAATCGGTTTGCTCCAGCTCCTCCAGACGGTCCAGCACCGAGTCCGTCACCGACAGGATGTGGGCCGCATCGTTGATGGCCTCCACACTGCCGAAGATGGTAAAGGAGAACAGGGCGATCATCAGGAAATACTGGAGGGGAAGGGCGCCGGCCAGGGCCTGCCAGCCGGCGGTGAGCACCAGCCCCACGGAAGCCGCCCGCAGAGCAAACAGGTGCAGACAGTTCCAGGGGACAAAGCCGAACTCATTTTTGATGCGGATGGCCTTGTTTGCCCGGCAGGCCTCCCGAAACCGCTGGACAGAAACGCCATCCTGGCCGAAGGACTTGACCACCGGCAGACCGTGAATGTACTCAATGGCCGCCCCGGACAGCGCCTCCTGAGCCCGGTGGCTCACCGGGGCGGTGCGGGCGCTCTGGCGGCCGATCCCCCGCAGAGCAAAGGCGGACACCAGCACACCGATCAGCGCCGCCAGCGCGGCAGGCGGGCAGAAAAACGCCACACACAGCAGGATCACGGCCACTTGGATATAGCCGTTCACCACCGCATCCACCATTTTCATGCTCTGGAGCTCCAGGGTGCTCAGTTCGGTGGTGAGGGCTGCCAAAATGTCTCCCAGGTCGTTTTTGGCGAAGTACCCCAGGGACACCCGCTTGAGCACATTCCCCAGCTCCATCCGCTGCTCTGCCGCCCGTTCCGTGCCGATACTCTCCTGAAGCCGGTTTTTCCAGTAGGTGAAGAAAAACCGCAGAAGAATCAGCACCACGATCCCGCCCAGGCACAGCCAGGGAAGGTGCGGAGACAGGCGCTCCTCTCCCCAGGCGTCCACAATCAGCTGTCCCAGCGCCCAAGCCGCCAGCACCACCGGCCCGGCGGTGCACCAGGTGGCGAAGAAGGAGCACACGAAGCCCAGCACCATTCGTTTCCGGTAGGCTCCGGCCCACCGCATGATCCGTCCTACACTGTGAAACATCTCACTGTCCCTCCTTTGCGCCCGATGTAACTGCCCAGCCTTGGGCTCCGATGTGGGCCTGCCACAGCTTCTGGTAAAGCAGGCAGCGGCGGAGCAGCTCCGCCTGGGTGCCCTGGTCCACGATATGCCCCTTTTCCAGCACCACGATCTGATCCGCGTTCTGGATGGTGCTCAGGCGGTGGGCGATGACCAGCAGGGTCTTCCCTTTGGAGAGGGCCATGATCGAGCTCTGGATTTTGTCCTCATTTTCCGGATCGGTAAACGCGGTGGCTTCGTCCAAAATCACAATGGGGGCGTCCTTCAAAATGGCGCGGGCGATGGCGATACGCTGGCGCTCCCCGCCGGAGAGCTGTCTGCCCGCCTCTCCCGCCGGGGTGTCCCAGCCCCGGTCCAGTCGGGCCAGAAACTCCTCACACTGGGCCGCCCTGGCCGCCGCCAGCACCTCCTCGTCCGAGGCGTCCGGCTTTCCCAGGCGGATGTTCTCCTTGAGAGAGCAGTCAAAGAGGAAGTTGTCCTGGGTGACGAAGCTGATGGCCTGGGAGAGCTGTTTCAGAGGCATTTCCCGGATGTCCCGCCCACCCAGGGTGATGGAGCCGGCCGTCACATCCCAGAAGCGGGCAGCCAGCCGGGCGATGGTGGACTTGCCGCCTCCTGAGGGCCCTACCAGGGCGGTGAAGCTCCCCTGGGGGATGTGCAGCTCCAGGTCATGGAGCACCTCCGCGCCCCCCGTCCCGCCATAGGAAAAGGCCACATTCCGAAACCGGATGCCGCTGCCGTCCAGATCCGCCTCCTGCTTCGCCTGAGAGAGCTGGGGCAGGTCCAGCAGCTCCCGGGTGTCCTTCACCGCAAACTGCATACTCTTCATGGAGTTGATGAATGCGGTAGCTCTCATGAGCGGGGAGACGATGCCCAGGGCCATCATCAGGCAGAGCGTCACCTGAGCTGGGTCCAGCACCCCGGTCTGGTAAAGATAGATGCCCACCGGGAGGGTCCCCAGCAGGGTGGTGGGCAGGATGGACAGGCACAGATTCATGGAGGCCCAGGTGCAGCGGAACCAGTTCAGGGTAAAGTCCCGGAAAGAGCTCACAGCCTGGGCGAACTTGGCGTAGGATCGCTCCCCCTGGCTGAAGGCCTTGACCACCTGGATGCCCTCCACATATTCCACGATGACGCTGTTGACATGGTTGTTGGCCGCCATATAGGCGGCATAGTTCTTGTTGTAGGACCGCATCCCCGCCGCCATGGGGACCAGGGCCACTGGGATGGTCACCAGCAAGGCCAGGCCCATCCGCCAGTCGATGGCGAACATGGCGATGACGACCGCCAGGGGCAGAAGCAGGTTAGAGCTCAGCTCTGGGATCATGTGGGCCAGGGGCGGCTCCACATCCTCGATGCGGTCCACGATGGTGCTCTTCATGGCCCCGATGGGCCGGGATTCCACCTCGCCCAGGGGCGCCCTCATGAGCTGATCTGCCACCTGGAGGCGAAGGCCCTCCAGAATGGTATAGGCGGATACATGGGCCAGCATGGTGGACAGGGCATAGCCCGCCACCTTGACGGCGTAGCCTGCCAGGCACACCCCACACCACAGCAGGATGCCCTCCAGGCCCGCCCGACGCTCCACAAACAGCCGCAGGATTTGATAGACTCCCAGATACGGCACAAAGCCTCCTGCCACGCTGACCACCGCCAGGGCCACCGAGGCGGCCATTTTGCCCCGGCAGGGTCCGGCATAGGAGAGCAGGATGCTCAGCCAGGTCCGTTCTTTCATCGGCAAGACTCCTCTCAAAAGAAATGACTGCGATTTGCTTTCGCTAACCGCAGCCATTGTAACTGATAAAAAAGCTCTTTTCCGCTCCGCTCCGCCGATCCTGTCCCGTTTGGACAGAAGAATTTATTGTCCCTCCCGGCGGTATTCCAGGGGCGTTTTACCCTTTACCGCCTTGAACGCGGCGGCAAATTTGCTGGCGCTGTCATACCCTACCCGGCCGGCGATCTCCGCCACGCCGGCATGGGGCTCCTGCCGGAGCAGGAGGGCCGCCCGGTCCATGCGCAGGCACCGCATATAGGTGTTGATGGGCTGGCCGTAGACCGATTTGAAGCACTCTTTCAAGGCCGTGGTCGGGATGGAAAAGCGCCGGGACAGCTCAGTGATGGTGTAGTGACGCTCCAGATCCCCGGTCAGCAGGCGGTGAATCGCTTTCATTTTCTCCACCTGCGTCTTGTAGAAGTAGGGCTTCTCCGACTCCGCGGGCAGTTCCAGGGCATCCAGATAGAGGAGCAGTTCCAGCGTCTTGATGCGGAAATAGGGGAGCTTGATCTGTTCCGGTACGGCATAGAGCTCCTGGAAGATATGATCCAGCGAAGGGGCCCCGTGGAGTACCTTGGGGTGGGGGCCGGAGCAGTATTTGTCTCGGAGGCGGTACAGGTCCACCGGAAAGTCCCGCACCCATTCGGCCAGGGCCTGGGCTGCCCGAGGCAGCTCCAGCCCCACCGTGATCCCGTGATAGTGGGAAAGTGGAAAGACAAAGTGCCCCCGGTGCTCCAGCCGCCGGTCCAGCTTCAGGTCCCCCGCTTCCACATAGGAATAAGCATCCGGTCCCGCCGGGTACTCCATCCGTCCCTGGCGGCAATAGTCGATGCACAGCAGATCTCCGGTAATGGTCAGGTCGGAGTCGTAATCCTCCATGTGGAAGTCGTTATACATCAAAGTGATCCCGGGGTACAGGTCGTACTGGGTCATGCTCCCATCCCCGGTGCCGCCCATCATCTGAAAGACCCGGCAATGATCATTTTCCACCACCACTTTTGGAAAGCCATTTCCCGCTATCATCTGCTCCAGCATAGTTCCCCTCCTTACAGATGCAGGACCCGGTCACAAGCCTGCTGCAAAAACTCCTGGTCATGTGTTACCACCAGCACGATGCGGCCCTGTCGGGCCAGATCCCGGATCACGCCGGACACCTCCACCATCCGGGCATAATCCAGGCCGCTGGTGGGCTCGTCAAAAATCAGCACCGGCTTTTCCGACAGCAGCGCGGTGGCCACCGCCAGCCGCTGTTTCTGTCCGCCAGAGAGCGCCATGGGGTGCCGCTCCCGAAAGGACAGCAGTTGAAGGCGATCCAGCACCTCGGCGATTTTTTCGTCCGGTGCATCCGGGGCGGATATTCGACACTCACCCCACACGCTGTCCGAAAAGAGCTGGTGGTTTACATCCTGCATCACGCAGAAGGCTGCCCGCTGCCGCTCCTTGCGTCCCAGGGGGCGGCCGTGAAGCCGGACAGTCCCTGCCTGCTCCCGCAGCAGCCCGCACAGACAGCGGGAGAGCGTGGTCTTACCCACGCCGTTGGGCCCGGTGACAGCCACTACCTCACCCGGCCGGACGGAAAAGGACAGCTCACGGAACACCGCCTCTCTTTTCTGAAAGGCGCAGGTCAGCCCCTCCACAGAGAGGCCTTCCCCGGACCCGGCCGGCTTCGCCGGTGGCAGGGTACAGGGGGCCGATGACAGCGTGCGCAGGCCCAGCCTCTCCCGTTCCTCATCAGTCAGCCGCTGAAACTCCTCACGGGTGAAGCGCCGGGACAGGCTCCCCTGCCTGATATACCATGCCTGGTCGATCAGGTCGGTAAGAAAGTAGAGTCGGTGTTCGGCAATGACCACCGTGCGCCCCTGCCGCTTCAGACCGGCGATCTCGTCGTGAAGGCGGGCGATGGCCTCCTGATCCAGATTGGCGGTTGGCTCGTCCAGCACAAAGATGTCCGGGCCCATGGCGTAGACCGAGCCAAAGGCCAGCAGCTGCTTTTGTCCACCAGAGAGCGAGAAGATGCTCTGCCCGCAGAGGCTCTCCAGCCCAAGGGCCTCCACGGTCTCCGCCACCCGGGCATGGATCTCTTCCGGCGGGCATCCTGCGTTCTCCAGCCCAAAGGCCAGCTCGCTGTCCGTGTCCAGATTGAAAAACTGGGACTTGGGATTCTGGAATACCGATCCCACCTTTCGGGCCAGCTGGTGCATGGGCGTCTTGGCGGGGTCCAGGCCGTCCACCTCCACCCGTCCCTCCAGGCGGCAGCCGGGGGTAAAGGCCGGGATCAGGCCGTTGATGAGCTTGGTCACCGTAGTCTTTCCACAGCCGGAGGCACCGCACAGCAGGACACATTCGCCCGGCCGGATGGCGGCGTTCAGGCCGGCCAGGGTCTCCCGGGAGCCGTCATAACCAAAGGAAACATACTCAAATGAGATCATTCCGAGGGTCCTCCTTATTGTACCACAAATGACAGCGCCAGCAACACAAGGCCCGCCGCCATCCCGGCCAGGTCCACCGGGGACAGCCGCAGGAAGACGGCGCTTGTCTTAGGCGCGGGGTCCTCAATTCCCCGGGTCACCGCCGCTGCGGAGAGCTCCTCCGCCGTCTCGGTGGCGGACACCATCAGAGGTATCACCGTGCCCTCCAGTCGGGCCAGCCCCCGGACATCCCGCAACTTCATGGCGTCCCGGATATAGCCCATCTCCTCCCGGATAGCGGGGAAGTATCGCAGAGTCACCGAGACGGCCACGATCAGCCGCTGGGGAACACGGAGCTGGCGCAGTCCCACGATGAAATACCGCAGAGGCGTACATTTCAGCATCAGCGATCCGGTCATCAGGCACGGAAACATCCGGCGGGCGTAGGTGGCAAAAATGGTAAAGCTGGTGGCGATAATCTTGGGAGAGGCGGGCAGGATGTACTGCTGAAAGAGCAGTAGGGCACAATAGCCCACCGCCCATTTGACCGCCATGGAATACTTCCCGTGGGCAGCCATCAGGAGCAGCAGCAGGCCGACCAGTGCCAGCTCCAGCCACAGGGTATGGGGGCGGAAGGCGATGATATTGGCGGCCACCAGAAGCCACAGGCCGGCCCGTGGGTCAAAGATGCGCCGCTCCATCTCAGACAAGGCCTGCCTTTTCAAAGTGCTTGCGGAACATGGCCCGGGCGATAAAGCCGCCAATGATCGCGCCCACAACAGGGGCCAGGAACAGCACCACCAGCATGGAGCTGGACGACAGTGCCGCCAGGGTGTTCACATAGTCTGCGGGCATCCCCTGTTCCGTGATCTGCCGCAGGAAGTCCTCCCGCATCAGCCAGATGGGCAGCGGAGAGCCCACCATGCCCAGGGAGAACAGGACGAAGGACACAAGGTTTCCCCGGATGCTGGTATAATGGGTACAGCCACGGACCAGTTCCCCCAGGCCGCAGGCAATGACAAAGGAGACCAGGATTACCGGGGTGAACTGGCCGGTGACGAAGTAGATCAGCCCGGTGATAAGGCCCATCAGCAGGACTGAACCCACCTTCTGCACCTTGGCGCACATCATCAGGTGTGGGATGCCGGTGAACAGGGCGATAAAGCCCGGCATCAAAATCCATAGCAGCGGGTGTAGCCCGCCCAGGAGCATAAAGGCAAAGTTTATGGCAAAGTAGATGGCGGAGAAGATTCCCACGGTGATGACATCCCTGCCGCCCATTCCGCGGCGGCTGTTTGATCCAGACATAGCACACACTCCTTCTTGGTTAGATAATGCTAACCGTTTGAATAAAGAATTGGACGCCATGCGTCCCTCAACATTGCATTATTTTAGCGAAAAGAAATCGTTCTGTCCGCTCCATATAGACGATTATGCTCTGTTTGGACAGACTTTTGTGAAAGCGGCGGGCTATTGTGATCTTGACTCAGATAGAAAAACGCAGTTACCCATAGAGGATAACTGCGTTTTTTCGGAAAAGGCTTCTCAGGTTATGGAGGCAGCTCGAACTTATAGCCGCTGTGGGGTACCGTGCGGATGGGGTTGCCCGGCCCCATCTTCCGGCGGAGCTGGCTGATGATGTTGGCCACGGCCGCGCCGCAATGCTCCGGGAACTCGTGCCATACGGCCTCGTAGATCTGTTCCTGCGTGAAGACCCAGCCAGGGCGCCGGGCCAGGTAGGCCAGCGTAAAGAACTCCAGATGCGTGAGGTGCAGGGAGCGGCCCCGCCACTTTACCGTCTGCTTGCGCAGGTGCAGCTCCAGGCCGGGAAAGGTGAGGGTGTGCTTCGTGGCGGGCGGCTCCACGATTTCAATTCCAGGCGCTTCCGCCAGGAAGTCCTTGAGCTTGTCCAGGAGCTGTTCCTCTCCATCTGTAATGGATAAAATCAGCAGCTTCCCCATGCGGGGACCACCTCTTCTTCTGATTTTCCACCGTTCATTCCGGCTCCACCGCCCCTTTTAACAATTCAAAGGACCGCTGGCTGATGGTGTGCTCCATCCGGCAGGCCTCCCGTTCCGCGGTCTGGGGATCGACCCCGGCTGCGACAAGCTGGCGAGTAAAGAAGCAGTGTTTCTCATAGGTCTGCTCGGCTACCTCCCGGCCCACATCCGTCAGGAACAAGAAAGAATTTTCGTCCATGGTGAGAAAACCACCCGCTTTCAAAGTGGAGACCGCATGACACACGCTGGGTTTTGATACATCAAGGTGCCGAGCCACATCCACGGAGCGCACCATGCCTTTTTCCTTTTGGAGCACCAGCACGGCCTCCAGATAGTCCTCACCGGATGCTCGTAATTTTATCGAAACCACCACCCCTTAAACTACCCAGTCAAGACTTTCCTGCTGGATATGATATAACTTTTCGTACAGTCCCTTATGGGCAATTAGTTCGTCGTGCGTTCCTCGCTCTACAAGTTTCCCGTTTTCCAGTACAAAGATTTGGTCGGCATCCACTACGGTACGCAGACGGTGAGCAATCATAATGACGGTTTTCCCCTCGACCAATCGGGCGATAGCCCGCTGGATCAGCACCTCATTTTCAGGATCAAGGGATGCGGTCGCCTCGTCCAGCAAAATAATAGGGGCGTCTTTCAGAAGAGCGCGGGCAATCGAAATACGCTGGCGCTCTCCGCCAGAAAGGGTGCTTCCATTTTCACCGAGAACGGTTTGGTATCCATCCGAAAGCCGCATTACAAATTCGTCACAGTAGGCCGCTTTTGCAGCGGCCATAACCTGCTCCTCTGTTGCGGCCATGTTGCCGACGCGAATATTGTTATATACCGTATCGTTGAAAAGAGTAACATCCTGGAATACAAAAGATATGCTTTTCATCAAATGCTCAGGCTCGATGTTTTTTATATTTTCTCCACCGATAGTAATTGAGCCCTTCTGAACATCCCAAAAGCGGGCAATCAGCTTGGAGATGGTACTTTTTCCGCTGCCGGACGGGCCAACCAGTGCGGTGATACTCCCCGACGGGATTTTCAGCGAGACATCCTTGATAACATCTTCCTTAGCATACGCAAAGGTAACATTCTTTAATTCAATATCGTATGTGTGAACATCCTGCTCGTTTCCCTCCATCGCGGGAGTCGTTAGAAGCATACGCATCCGTTTTGTGACTGTCCCTAAATGGAAGAGGGAGGTGAGTTGAGAAAGAATGGCAAGGATAGGGCCATAGAGTTGAGTGGAGAACATCAAAAGAACAAGCAATGGGAGTAATTCGATTTGTCCGCCCGTAATAAGCACTGTACCCACGAAAATGGCGATGCCCAAACTGGCCTGCAAAATTAAGGCGGCGGATTGTACCAACACACCAGAAACGAGTTCCGCTTGAATTGCGACCTTTTTCATGGCTAAAAGTGCGCGATTCAAAGTAGAAAACCTTTCACCGCTCAACCCGCAGGACTTGATGATCTTGATACCCTCCAAATACTCCTGAATTTGACTTGACGCTTCCAGCTTAATACCTACCTGCCGGTCAAACATGCGTATCTGCAAGTTGCGCCCGGCCCAAATAATCAGGAATGTAATAGGCATGGTAGCAAACAATGCCAGAGCCATTCTCCAGTCGAAAAAGGCCAGACAAACACAGGTAAGAGTAACAGAGATCACATTGGCAATCAATGGTGGAATGGTGCTGCTCAGCATGGACTCCATGCTCGCACAGTCGGCCATCATATTGGTGGTTATATCAGACAGGTCCCTCGAATTAAAGAAACTCATAGGGAGCTTACGCAAATGTTCTGCGATTCGCAGTCGTGTATTGCTGGCCTCCTTATAGGACGCCAAATAGGTTTTTCGGTAATCATTTCTTGCTGCAAGGAAGACCAGAAGTGAAGCTATGATGCCGACAATCAGTAATCCCCACATATTCCCCCAGGAAATGTCTTTCCCATAAAAGGGATTTAGTAATTGCCAAAACAGCAAAGTTGTTACGCCGGCAGGAAGTAGAAGTGCAATATTGGTCAGGGTGCAGGCGACGATGGCTTTTTTCAAATCAGAGTAGCCTTTCTCGGACAACAGCAATTTTTCTTTCAGAAATTTCATTCGATTGCACCCCCTTTTCCTGCGCGGATCTTCCAGCTGATAGACTCCATGTAACTATTCCACATTTGTGTGTACTTCCCTTGCCGTTCCATCAAGGTATCGTGAGTCCCTTGCTCAATCAGCTGTCCGTGCTCCATCACAAGTATCTGATCTGCATTTCGGATCGTTGATAACCGATGGGCAATCATGATAACCGTTTTATTTTGTATTAGTTTTTCAAATGCTTTTTGAATCAGATACTCGTTTTCTGGGTCACTGAAAGCAGTTGCCTCATCTAACACAATAATGGGAGCGTCCTTGATAATCGCCCTGGCAATCGCGATGCGTTGCCGCTCACCACCGGAGAGCCGAATGCCAGACGCACCAATCATAGTATGGTAACCGTCTGGCAGTTTTTCTATAAAGTCGTGACATTGTGCTGCCTTTGCTGCCTCAATCACCTGCGCTTCTGAGGCGGTCGGATTACCCATCCGAATATTATCCAAAATGCTCTGCTTGAACAAGAAAGTATCTTGAAAGACGAAACTGACCTGCCGCATAAGCTCCGCCTGTGGTATTTTGCGGATGTCTACTCCGCCAATACGAATACATCCTTCTGTCACATCCCAGAAGCGAGAAATCAGATTGGCAATCGTGCTCTTTCCGCCACCAGAAGGACCAACAATGGCCGTTACTTCGCCCTGTCTGGCTATGAAAGATACATCGTTGAGGGCTTTAACCGAAGTGCCCGTATCGTAAGAGAATGAAACATGGTCGAACTCAATGCTATGCCCCTGCTCTCTGGCCCCCACATCTTGATTTTGCAGAACGGGGATGCTCAATACCTCTTCCATGCGTTCCACATTTCCGTCAATTTGTGTGAAAGACTCTGAAATATACATGATCTTATTAAGTACGCCCGAAATAGCGGGAGCCAAGACAAGATAAAAAATAAAGGTCAAGGAATAAGTACGATAGTCCTCGGCTCCCATGCCAATAAATATCCCTACCGGAATCAAGAGCAGGTAAATATTATGGATGATTGTCGTAAACCCCGGCATACAATTTTGCCAGCCCATAGCGTACTCCAGCACAAAAGAAGTATAATCAGTGATGGATTTGCTTAGACGGCGAAAAGAATCTGCGGTTTGATTAAATGCTTTGATTTCCGGCATACCACGGACATATTCTACCGAAGCATTGTTCATATCTTCCTGCGCGGTCTGATAGTGGTGCATTTTTTCTTTGGCACTCCCATTAAAACCAAGGAATTGCACCACAAAGGCCAAGATAATTCCAAAAAGAGAAACGATACCATACCGCCAGTCAATGGCCAGCAGAAGAATTACCAGGGCGAGTGGGGCCACCAGAGAAGCAACAAAATCCGGGAACTGATGCGCGATAAATTTTTCAATGCTCTCAATGTTCTCGTCCATAATCTTCCTCATCCGACCGCTGCCAATGGTCAGATGATACCCTAAAGGGATTTCCGTAATATGGTTCGCAAAGGCCAGCTTCAGCTCATAAAGCGTTCCGAAAGCCGCCAGATGGGAACACATCAACGCGCAGAAATAAAGGATTACATTTCCGGCAATCCCCCCGAGAGCCATCCAGCCATATCGGAGAACAACGCTCATATTTGCGTTCGCCATATCGGGAAAAACTCCGATTAGTTCCCGCATTATAAAATAGATAGAAAGATACGGTAGGAAAGAGCACACTGCGGCTGCTGCGGCAAGAATGCCTGAGATAAAAACAAGGCCCTTATGTTGTGATGCCAATTCCAGACACCGAGCCATACCGGTTTTTTTCTTGCGCGTTTCTTCCTGTGCCATAAAAGCACCTCCTTATGTGCCAGAATAACAAACGCCTCTTTGGCCACAGCTCTGATACCCAATTTTGTCCAAAAGAATATCTACGGAGTGGATAGGAAAGTCGTCCGTGATTGCGCCGTTTTCCAGGCGGATAGCCCGGTCACAACAAGAGAGCGCACATTCTGCGTCGTGGGTGATTACCAGAATGGTACGCCCCATTCCGGCCAGCTTGCGGATGATTTGGCTCACATTGCGCATATTGGCGCCATCCAGTCCGCTGGTAGGCTCATCAAGAATAATAATAGGCGCGTCGTGCATCAAGGCTACCCCCAAAGCCAGTCGTTGTTTCTGCCCACCGGATAGGGTGGCCGGGTGCTGCTCGGCATACTCCTCCAGTTCCAGGGCTTTGAGAATTGTCCGGGCTCGTGCGTTGCGCTTCTCATCCGTAGGTGCCCCAGTGGTCAATTCATCAACAAGGTCTTCTCCAAATAACTGACTGTCTAAATCCTGTGGAATGTACCATACTTTGCCCATCCGCTCTCTTGGCCGGGTCTTATGACCAAACAGGAATACCTCACCGGAGTTTTCCTTCAAAAGGCCGGCAAAGATGCGCCCAAATGTACTTTTCCCTGTGCCGTTCGGCCCGATGATACCGACGATTTCTCCTCTGTGGCAGACAAAATCCAAGTGTTCAGCCACCACCGTGCCATCAAAGGCTTTATGGAGCCCCTGCGTCTCCAGCACTACTTCGTCTGTGGCGGCCGATGGCATCTGCTGAAACGCCATTTGATAGAGGTCCGGCGTCCGCAAGCCAAGCGTATGCACTTCTGCCGATGGGAGGCTCTTCATTTCTTCCCTTGAGAACTCTCGCACAATCGCACCGTGCTGAATACAGAAAAATCGGTCCGCAACATCCATGAGATAGTACAAGCGGTGCTCTGCGATTACAATGGTTTTTCCCTGTGCCTTCAGATTGCGGATAATATCCCCGAAGCGGTAGGTGGATTCGATGTCCAGATTTGCGGAAGGCTCGTCCATGACATAGATCTCCGGCTCAATGGCCTGAGCGGAGGCGATGGCTACCTTTTGCCGCATTCCATAGGACAGTGTGTGCAGGCTGTGATCCAAAAGGTCCTCAATTTTATTGTACTGGGCTGCCTGGAGTACATGGGACTGGATTTCCTCATGGGTATATCCGTAATTTTCACAGCCGAAAGCGATTTCTCCGGCTACCTCATTGGCAAAAAATTGACTCCGGGGGTCTTGGAACACATTACCTACCAGCTTCCCGCGTTCCCAGGAGTGGATTTCCTCCAAAGGTTTATCCCCTACACGGATTTGCCCGCTCAGCTCCCCCTCATAGAAATAGGGGATCAACCCATTGATTACACGGGTCAAAGAGCTTTTTCCGCTTCCGGATGGGCCAGTCAGTACGATTACTTCCCCAGCGCGAATGTCCAGTGTAACATGACTGATCTGATCGCCCCGACCACTATAAGAAAATGTAAGATCCCGAATTGCGATTTCTTTTCCCATTGTGATACCCCTTTACAGCAGAACGCAGCATACGATTCCAGCTGCAGTGCTGACCAACATGAGGAACGCGTCCAGCGGTGAGATGCGGCTGACATAGTAACTTTGCTTTTTGTAAGGACTCTCAATGCCGCGGACAATAGCCGAGGCGGAGAGCTCATCCGCAATTTTTAGAGAGCGGAATACCATAGGCACGATTGCATATTCCAGCGTATTCAATGGGTGCCGCAGGACCGTAGGTACCGACCGAAGAAAGCCTCGGATTTTCATAGCCTCCCGAACTTCTCCGAACTCCAGGATGATCGTCGGAGCAAAGCGTAGCATGACGACCAGGACCAGCATAGCCTTGGCTGGGATAGGCAGTTT
The DNA here is from genome assembly GCA_902363045.1 of Clostridiales bacterium. GTDB lineage: Bacteria > Bacillota > Clostridia > Oscillospirales > Oscillospiraceae > Lawsonibacter. The sequence continues at coordinate 71,213 of CABIYX010000001.1, read as the reverse complement.
CCGCAGACTGGCCGTGAGCTTGCCGGAGGGAATACGGAAAAGCAGATATGCTGGCATAGCGGGAAGGAGCAGCTTGTAGATCATGCTCAGCAAAAGCGGAGATGGAAATGATATGCTGTATTTTGTCTCCAAATATAGGCCAACAACGGTTACCAAATAGACTGTATAACAGCCGATCCCCTGCTTATATAGCCCAAAATAACAGAGAATCAAGAGTAGCCAGAAAGTGAACACCGCATGGCCAATCAGGTCTGTGGTTAGAAAACTGACCAGGCAGGAGCAGACGGTCAAAAATAAGACCGTCCGCCCATCTACCTGCTCGATTCGCTTTTGTGTCGTACCTGTTCTGTTCATCCCACAATACCGGCTTTTTGGAAGTGCTTCCGCAATAGGCGCTGACCAAACAATGTCCCGAGGAAAGTAAGTACAGCGGTAATTGCCGCTCCCAGCAGCATCAGGGCCGGGGAAGTTACCATAGCCATCTGCATTTCTAAGGTTTCAGAGGTAAATCCACTCTCCAGAGCCATTGCCGTATAGCTGTCCCATGCCCACCAGAGGGGAACAGCACAGCCGACAAAGTTACCCACGCAGTTAATCGTCCAGCCGATACGAGTTCGGAGCGGGTTGCGGTAGGTGTCTTTACCAAGCATGGAGAGTTCTGCAATAAGTCCTACCGCCAGGAAATACGGGAAGAGGAACATGTAGCCCATGACGCCTTGGATCAGGCCGTAGATACCCGCCCAGGCAAAAAGAAGACCATGCTTATTGACGCGGTTAGCAGCCACCAGGAAAAAGACTGCGCAGATGAAACCGTCAATTCCGGCTGAGCCATACAGATATACGAGTGGGAAAGGGAGTGTAAGCGAACTCATTACCATCATGATGATAAAACAAATCACCATCATAGCGGCTATTGTCATGATATCGCGTATGCTAAACTTTTTCTTTGCGCTTGGAACTGATTTCTCCATATTGAACGACCCTCCTGTAAAAATATAAATCCGTTGGTTAGCTGCGTCTAACCAACGGATTTATTATACAAGAACCGATTTTTGTTCTCTACTCCATTTCATAAATGCAGGGTCGAAAATAGCCCGAAAACTAAATGGCTTTTTGCGCAGTCCGGTAATCCTTGGGAAGCACCCCGAACACATCCCGGAAAGCGCGGGCAAACTTGCTGGCGTTGCTGTATCCCAGTGAGAGTGCGATTTGATTGATGGACTCATTACTCTCTCGAAGTTGAACTGCGGCACTATTCATCCGGTAATGTTTCAAATAAGCATATGGGCTACGCCCATATATTTGCTTGAAAATGGTCTGGAATGTAACGGTACTGATTGCCTCACCTCGTAGGAATTGCTCCAGCGGAGTACTGCGGCTTAAATCCTTAAGCATAGCTTTACGAACTCGCTTCACAATTTCAATATGTTCTCGGGCATAATAAGTGGCGGCTACACGATCTTCCTTGCGCAGTTTTGTGGCGTGGTAGAGCAGTTCCAATACTTTGATGCGAAAGTATTGGGAAGTTTCATGCTCTTTGGCCGCATACAACTCCTCAAACACATGACACATGGAGGGAGGTGTTTTACAAATATACCATTGATGGGCTGTGTCTAAGTCCTCCTCCAAAACAGAAATATCAATCTGGAAGAGGGCGAGCTGAGATCTGGTCACTTCCGTCATTGAATTTTTATCGAGCACCAAGCTCAGTCCACTACAATAGTCAAATGGGAATGAGTACCGAGCCGGCATATTCAGCATACCGTTTACACAAAATTCATCCTGCTGCAGGTGAAACACTTTGTCACCCTCAAACTCAAATTCAACCCGGCCTTCTTGATAATGCCGAATTTCCAACACATTTCGCATTTCATTCGGCTCATCAAAAATATCTGAACAGTTGAAATCCATGAAAATCAGGTCGATACCCGGAAATATGGAGTAATCATATAAAATCCCAGTACCATTACACTGATAGGAAATGACGGAACAACCCGGCTTACGGCTTATCAATTTTGCGTTTTTATCATACCAGTCAGGATGGTAGCCATTTAGAGTCGGGTCCAAATTCTGATAAATACTTCTTTGCGTCATAACTCTGTTTCACCTCTATAAGCAGAAGGGTTAGCTTTCGCTAATCATCAATGTACGCTATTTCACAAGTTCCGTCAAGATACATTCAGATTAAAACTTGGGCCGCAAAATGACCGCAAACTTAATATACAACTCTGTTTATCATATAGAGCCCTAGCCGCAGGAAGGCCATACTCTGAGGCGGCCGTGCTGGGACATCGCCGACGCGCTCATTCGAGAAACGATCCGGTGCCATACGGAAAGCATGGGCAATCTCACGCCGCACGCACGCCAGCACATTTTCCCGCTTTTGTCCGAAGTGGATCACCGTTAGCTCCCAGATCGAGTTTTGAAACGGGGTCCCGCATTGTAACTGAGTCAAAGCAAAGAGCAAGTATTGATAGGCCTTGCTGGAGGGGCGTATTCCCATTTCCCTCAAGTACGAAGCGGCCCGGTCAGCCGCAACCTCAGAACGCTGCTTCATGGTCATGCTCCCTTTCCTATTTCGCTCGGCAGTATCAACTCTACCGATTACAGCGGAATGATATAAATAAAATTATACAAGTATAAGCGGTAAATAACAAGTGACAGCGGCCTAATACCAAAATATAATCACGCTGCCAGCGAACATTGTTTTTGAATAATCGGGTATCATCAACATAAAGAGGTGATACCTGTTGGAGGAAAGCTATATCGCAAAGCGTATTACTCAACTCCGGATGGCTCGGAATATCTCAGAATATCAGATGTCGCTGGAGCTGGGCCACAGCAAAAGCTATATCCAGAGCATTACCTCCGGAAAGTCCAAGCCATCAACACAGGAGCTATTTAATATCGCGGATTATTTCAATATGAGCCTGTCTGAGTTCTTTGACGAGGAGAATGTTGAGTCTCCCACCGTGCAAAAAGCCATTGACGCCATCCGGAAGTTGAGCGAACAGGATGCGGCCCTGGCACTGGCCATGATCCAGCGCCTTTCCCTTCCTCTGCGGGAGGGTGGAGCGGAGCAGTAAGCCGTCTCTCAATAAAAGTGCCCGAGGGGTACGCTATGCGGCGTATCCCCTCGGGCTTTTTTCATTGGCCGCGCCTGCGGCCGGAGCGTTGATTGGCTCTTTACTTAATTTGGTGTGTTACATATTGGGTGGCGGCGTCCCGCGCTCTACGGTCTCGCCCGAAAAACAATGTCCACAATACTCCCAGATACCGGAGACATCCAGACAACGCTTGAATGTGGCGTAGGTGGATCTCCATGCCCCAGTTGTAGGGTCCTGGCGCATACCATAGGGGTCCCCCATTTGCGCGCAGGCGCTGCTCATGCAGATGGGCGGCAGGCAGTTCATCGCCGCATCCACCACGGCCTCCTCTACATAGTCTCCAGGCTTTGCGGCGGCATAGTCGAAATCGTCCGAGGTAAAAACTTCTTTCCCTTGGTAGGTCATATCAAGGTGCTCCTCTCCGGTTTGTTTTTTATGCGGCGTCCCGAACTTGTTCCGCCAGAAAAGCGGGGACGCGGTTTATCAGGTTTCCTCATAGGGCGGATGGCGGTAGATCTCCATGTTGCGTGCTTCGATGTTATACACAAAATTGACTTCACGCCATCGTCCCTGAAAGAAGGGGATGCCCTCCCAACGCCCGCTACTGTCCACGGCAATAATACCCCAGCAGCTGTATTCTGGTCCGCACTCCCACCAGGCGGGAGTGCCGTCCATCTCCTGAAGCTGCGCCAGGGAGAGCGGAAGGTTTACACGGCTTTCGTCCTCATCGGAATCATAGTCTGTCCAAAGGCAGCAATGGGCACAGGCTTTCATTCCCCATCCCAGGCAGAGCGGATAGGGATTGCGTGTTTCCGAACGGTAACACGGCGGGTGCTTATCTGGATGCTTGACTGCTTGGGGGGCTTCGATGCTCGGCCTATCCTTCTTTTCCTTGTTCATCTTGCTCCTCCATTCCAGGTATTTTAAGCGGCCTTTTGATGGACGCGGAGCCCTGCCGCTCTGATCCGAAGCTCGTCCGACAGGTAGCGGAGAGAGGTAAACTCCTCGTCCAGGTCGGTAAGCTCGCGCTTTAGAATATTCTCATAATTCCGCTTCTTCTCCTCCAGGCCCTGGATGCGCATGACCCAGCGATCCATGATCTTGGGGCTCTGGCTTCCGCTCTGGATCAGGTGGGTGACGCGCTCCTCATACTCGGCAATCTCCCTGCGGACAGACCGATAGAAGGCGGCAGTCATCTTCTTGCGCTGTTTGGCGTCGTCTACAACATAAATGCTGTTGACCTCCAGCGGATCACGGTCGGGACGCTTGAGCTGGTTATGCTCCTCCAGCATCTCCACAAAGTCCTCAAACACCTGCAATCTGGCGGCAAAGTCCCGGGGAACGAAAAAGAAATGCCCCCGGCCTATTTTGACGGCCTGCATAGAGTCCACATAGTTCTCCAGTAGGGTTTCAATCTGCCGCCGGCCGGCGCAGTTCTGGTAGAGTTCAAAAAGCCTCTGCGCCTCCATACAGTACGGAAGCGGGTCGATGAACGGATCGGAGACAAGATTATCATAGGAAAACAGCTTGCTGGTCTTATTGAAGGTGATGTTGGCCAGCTTGCGGTATTCATTGGTGTCCTCATGCACGGTCTCCTTGACCAGCTCACGGGAGATCACAGAGGCGTTTCCACCTTTGTTATCCCGGCAGTACACCTTGAAGATCTGTGGGCCGCTGTCGGTTTTCACTACCCGGCGCTCGTAAATATCGCCGGTGGCGGAACGAAAAGCGTCCCCCATGGCAGTCCGATTGCTCCTGCCCTTGGGAAATCCTACGGCGTCACACAGGCTTTCCAACTCGTCCCGGTCGATCAGGATGCTGGAAAGTGAATAGTACAGCACCTTTCCCAAAACATCTCCGCCGTCCTGAGAAACGGCGGCAAAGTCTTCAAAGCGGATGGTTTTCTCATTGTTCAACATTGTTTTTTACCTCCGAAATCAAATCTTTGGTTGCCTTTTGATGGCAGGCCGCACACTCAAAGTACCGGCTTGCCTGTTCGTATTCCGTGTCCACATAAATCGTCCGGTATGTGGAAAACTCTGCCGGAGCTCCACACCAGCAGCATAAACGGTTGGTTGGCAAAGCGTTCTCCTTTCGCTGGCGGGCCCTATGCCGCTGTGGGCATGGCCCACGGCTTGTTCTGATAGACCGTCACCGTCTGATACCCCATCTGCTGATAGGCCCAGAATCGGTGCAGGCCGTCGATCACCACGCCGTTGACGCTGACAAGGGGCGGAAAGTCCACTTTGCCTGCCCACAGGAGCTTCAGATAGTATTGCGCTTTCTTCATGTCCGCAGGTTTCCCGGCAGTCAGCTGGTCTATCGGAACTGTTAATTCCTCCCACTCGCAGGTGTGGATAAAGCCGCGGTCCTGCTCGGGATATTCCTGTTTCCACAGGCTTTCCAGGCGCATGGTGATAAAGTTTGAAGTCATATCCAAAATGTTCACACCCTTTGAGGCCGCTTCATTGCGGGCCTTGTAGAAGTCGTCCACGCCCTTGAAGGTCATGTTCCAGTTCATCAGGCGTACCCGGAGATTGGGTATGCTCTGTACCGTTTCCAGGATTTTTCCCAGGGCGTTTCGCACCCGCCAGTTGACCAGCTTATCCATGTCCAGGGCAACCACGACCTCTTCCAGATTCTCCATGGACTGGAGCGCATCCTTGAGGCCGGCGATGGCCGTCACGCCAGCAAAGCAGAGAAAGAGCGCGTCGTGATCCAGGAAGCTGGCCACATCGCCTTTTAAGCCTCCCTCTGTGAGATAGGCGGTCCTGGCATGGATATTCCCGGTGACATGGATATAGGAGTAGCTGCGGGTCCCATGAGCCTTGCCGCGGCTGGAGAGCCACCGGTATTTTCGATCCGGCTTGGTCTCATCATCCAGCCGGATCTGGAGACCCTGGATATAGCCGTTCCTGTCGCGGCACGGCACCAGAAGCCCCGAATGGCCGAGGATGTTCCAGTATCCCCGGTCAACATAGAAGCCCGGGACGCCCTCCAGATTGTGAAAGTCGGAAAGGATGCCCGCCAGAAAACGCCGGGCGGAGCTGGACATGGGCAGAGTGCGGTACATGTTTTGCTCAATACGCTCCTCACTCAATCCCCGAGCCAAAAGATCGGCTTTGTGCTTGGGGGAGAGCTCCAGGTGCATGAGCATATCATAGTAGACATTGTGCCGGACGGCCAGGGAGCTGGGCTCCCGTTCCGCCGGTTTTTGTGACAGGGGCTGCTGGGGAAACCGGTAAAGAACGCTGTCCTCCGATAACGCCCGAAACGCCTGCCGGTTTGAAACCCCCTCCATCTTGGCATAGAGGGACACGCTGTTGCCCTTTTCTCCGCAGAGCACACAGCGGAAAATATTTCTGGTGGTGTTGAGAAAGAGATGGTGTTTCCCTGGCCCGTGGTCGCCGCAGAATGGGCAGGAGGCTTCCACCTCCTCCCATTCCAGCGTGCGGTCATTCAGGACAAGCCCACATCTTCTCGCCACATTCAGGATCGGAAATTCCTGATAAGAATGGCCGGAACGGTGCTTGCCCATAGGCGCTCACCGTTTTATGCGGCTTTCGGGACACCCGTATTGTCGGCCACCTGGACCTGCAGCGCGGTGCCCTTGATCACTTTGGCGATAAACACCTGCCCCGTGGGGCGAACATTGTCGATGACGGGAACGGACTCCACATCGTCGATAAAAGTCGGGTACTCGACGCCCAGCAGACGCTTGATCAGCTCCGCAACTTCCAGTCCAGCCCGAATTCGCTCGGAGTGAGACAGACAAATGTAGTCGCGGCCCTCATAGGTGAAGCGGAATACATCCTTGACTTCGCCGGTGCTCTTCACCACATCATAGAGGGTGATCGACACCCGGTTCATCCTGAGCTTAGAGAAGTTGATCTCCACCCGCTTTGAGATATAGAAGGCCAGGGCGGAAAGAAGCTCCTTCTTTTGCTGGATGGAGGCCTGCATCTGCTTGATGTCCTGCTCCTGCTTCCCCGCAGCCTCCGGAGAGGCCTGGACCAGCTTCGACAGCACCTCAATTTTGGCATTGAGCCCGGCAAACTCCGTGCGGGCCCTGTTCAGTTCCTCGATTTCCTCCTGGCTGAGCATACCGCATTCCCGGTCCAGCTCGGTGCTCTGGATCTCGCTGTGCAGGCGCTCAAGCTCTTGCTGGTGGAAATTTCGCCGTTCCTCCGCCTGTTCAAGCGCCTGTTTACGTTGGCCGCTGAGTTCCTCAAGCTCGGCTTCTCCGGCGGCAATATCGTCCTCCCGAAACTGCTCAAAAACGGTCCGCGCCTTGGCGTCCAACTCCTGGACTTCTTTGCACTGGGCGGTGAGCTGGCAGCCTTCGGCCTGGATGCGGCGCAGGGAGGCGGCAAATTCCCCCTTCACCTGCGGCAATGTCTGCTCCGTGATGGTCTGGCGGCACATGGGGCACTGCACCCCCGCCGTCAGGCCGTCGTGGATATGCTTGGTTCGCTTGAACTCCATACTGAGCCTGTGGATACGCTCCTGCGCCTGGGCCAGTGCGGCGGCATACTTGCTCTGGTAGGCGTCCGCCTTGCGGCGGGCCAGCTTCTCAGCTGCGGCGTGAATTTGAAGATCCAGGTTTGCCGTATCGGCAATCACTGGATTCTCCCGCTGTAATTCTTCATAACGGGCGTATAAGTCGGCCAGACGGTCGATCATACTGTTTCCGTCAAAACCTGTGGTGCGCTTACGCTCCAGTTCACCGATTCGCTCCTGAAGCTGTGTATGCCTTACCTGAGCTTCCATGAGCTCCTGTGCCTGCTCCTTCTGTTGAGAGGCGTGCAGGTCAATCTGCCCCTGGATATAGACCATATCCTTTTCTATGTCGGTCACTTGTTCGCGCAGCTGCTTGGAGTAAGCCTCCGCGGATAGAAACTCCTGCTTTTCCAGCAGTGCCCGCGTCTGGTCGCTGAGCTGAGCGAGAACTTCCGCCTTGGGCACCTCCGGCAGATACCGCTCCAAAAGGTTGCGGCCCTTACTGCCCAAAACATTGATAAAGTATTGCGGGTTGAACATCGACAGGAAAAGATCGCGCTCTCCAAACATGGTGGTGAGATCCCCCTGGCCGATGCGGACACCATCCAGCGTGATGTCCATTTTGTCATCCTTGCGATGGCGGGCGAGGGTCCGAAGTTTGCCGGACTCATCCTCAAACTCCAGCTCTACCAGCAAATCACGGGTATCCTGATGATAGAGGTAGTCAATCTTCGCGCCGGCATAGAAGCCTACGCCGGTGATGGCAAAGGCGATGGCGTCGGCAATGCTGCTTTTCCCCACGCCCATATGGCCGGAGATCACATTCATGCCGCCAAACTGAAAGGTCTTCTGGTCCGCATATCCCTTAAACCCGCTGATTGTAAGCCGGGTCACGCGGAATTGCTTGATCGGTTGGATCATTTGATTGCCTCCTTACTTATGCGGCCTGTTCTGAGCCCAGGTCGAGGATCTGGTATGCCTCCAAAATATAGAAGGTGACGCCGTTGCTGTGCTGCGTGGAAAAATTCGCGTTTGTCAGGATCAGTCCCGGCGCAAGCCGGCTGTCGGCGCCCCGGGTATATGCCTGAAAGACCTGTCCCGCGCTGTCCCTGACCTGGACGCTGGTGCGGCTGTTTCCGCTCATCGTCGGCTTGAGGACAGCGCCGGTCACCAGATAGCACCCGGCCGGGATGCCGGAAGCGGAGGTCTGGCCTTGGGAAGGCTGTCCCTGCATCTGAGGGGCTTGCTGGGGCGGGCGCCCGGGCTGTGCCTGCGGCGGCTGCGGCGGAGGGGTTGCGCCCTGCCTCTGAGGGGCAGGCTGTCCGCCCTGCTGGCGGGGACGGCCATTGGGATCGGCAGATTGGCTCCGGGTGTGATGGCCCTGTTTGTCCTGTTCGCCGGGGTGGTCCTTTTTCTGCTGGAGTGACTGCACCCACTGATCATGGACGGCGTCCAAGGTGGGGCGTTCGTCGTTGCAGATCACATACCCTTTTCCCCTCTGCTCAATGGAGACCCATTTTTGCGTCATGCCGTAGAGATACCGGCCGATGCCCCACTCAACCGCGGCCCGCTTCATACTGTCGCTGAGGCCGCCCTTGACCGATTCAATATCGCTGTCATCGGCCCCGTCCCATTTGGTGATCCACGCCTCCTGGGACGGAAAATAGATGGAAATGCCGCACAGCTGGGCGCTCTCGCCTTTCCACGGCACAAAATCATTGTGCCAGCCGTCGATGCCCACTGTGCTGTCCAGCCGGGTTTGGATGGCTCGGTTGGTCACATAGGGCACTGCCAGGCCGCTGGTCTTTGCTGAATTGGTCGCGGAGATCCGCCACTCAATGTCGGCGCTCTGAAAGGGGGCGGAAAGGGCCGCCCGAAGTTCTTCCGCTGATTTGTTCCACATGATATTCGCTCCTTTAGGCCCGTTGAATAAACTCGCCGAGCGTTTCCTTTTTGGGGATGAGAATGTCCGAATAGTAGTATTCGGGGTCTTTGTCCTTCAGATGCTCCATGAGTTCCCGATATTCCAGTCCTAACTTGTTGTTGGAGCTGCTGTAATAGTGCATGTTGTTCGGAATACTCAGGAGAAACGCTGGAAGGTTGTGTGCCTTGTGCGGCTTTTTATAGATTGGCAGCGTGTTGGCTCCCACGCAAAGGCTCCCGCTTTCGCGGCTCACATTGGAAAATGGATAGTAGTACATGGGTGTCTCCGGGGTCGGGATTTCATCCGCCACCACCCCAATCCGGCAATGGGATGCTTTCCCCTCTTGATTGAGCGAAAAGCCAAATACCAGACGAGGGATCGGGAAGTGGGGATAGGGCGTATCGTAGACCGAAACATCGGCGTACAGCCTGGGGTGCCAGAGAACGAAGCGTTTTACCGTCTCGCTTTGATAGAGCGAGATAGTATTCAGCGGCAGGAAACCGCTGTGATAGCCCTCGTCTGCTGTCCGCAGGCTGTCTTTGAAGCACCGAAGCAGATCTTCCTCGGTGATGCTTTTCCGGGAGAAGACACCTTGCGCGTCCTCTTCCACGGTGATTTTGCCCTCATTGGGCGAAATGCGGATCATAATGTCGTTGCTGGCCTCCATTTATGCCGCCTCCTTTTGCTTCAGCGCAGGCTGAGAAGGCAGGGCAATTACTTTGCCCGCCGGCTTCTTCAGCTCCTGTTCTAATTCCCTGATTCCGCTCTGGCAGGCGTCCAGGATGTCGCACAGAGCCTTCGGAATCTCATCAAAGGAGTAGAACTCCTCGAACAGAAAGAGCAGGAGTTTGGGGCTTTTCCGCGCCTCCGAGCCGTCTACCCAAAGGTAATCAAAGTTATAGTTGCTGAGGCGCATAGCACTGTGGACCGCGTCCTCCAGCTCCCGCGCATAGGGGTTTTCAATTCGGGTTATCCCTCTTCGGGATTCATATTCCCGGCACAAAGCATGAAACCTGTCCAGCAGCGGGTCGCGCAGAACATAGACCTCACGATCCGGTTCATACGCATGATGGGAGACCTGCTTTCCGCACTGCTCATAGCACTTGGTATTCTGAAATACGCTCTCACAGGCAAACCGTTCCACCATGCACTGATTATCCCAGGTGATCTCCGTGCAATCTCCAAGCATATCCATGAGCCTGTTCAATTTCCCGTGGCTCTCCAGCACTTTTGCCATGTTTAAGATCCTCATGGCTGCGTTCAAAGTATCTTCGTCCATGTCCGGCCTCCTATAAAAACGCTCTGGTTTTCACACAAGACGGCAAAATGTCGGAAATCCGCCTGTTGATGTGGCGCATCGTATTACAAAGATTTTCCCGCCAGTAATAATAGTCGAGGATTGTGAACGGGTCCTCTTCGTCGAACTGATCAAAGTCGATTTGCTCCAGCCGGATGGGCTCCTCACCCTCCAGTTGCGGAAGAACTGTGTCCAGCAGGTAGGGGTTTAGCTCCTCGTCGAAGTGCGGCTCATGTTCCTCCGTCTGTCTGAGCTGTTTATGGAGTTCGCCAAGGTCTAACACTTTCCTCATCGCGCTGCTTCCTCCACTGGCTGAAGCTCAGCCACACAGAGAGCATAAGCCTCCGGATTGGAGAGGATCTGCCGCTCCTGCTGCTCATTGATGTAGTTGGAGCCAAAGCCTAAATAGTACAGACCCGCAGCGGCGGTAATATCGTCGGAAAAGAAACGCTGGGCAACATCCATCTGCTTATGCAGTTCAGGATCAGAAGAACGAAACGCCATGACGGTCAAAGTCGTTTCTTCATCAGGATGGAACTGACCAACTTTTCTGCCCAGAGCTCGAATGGCCTGAGTGCGGCTCCTGATCTCCTCCTCTTGATTTTCCCTGGCATGGAAATAGCAGAGCAGAAACTGTTCGGCTTCTGCACCGCCCAAAGCGACGCCGAAGGGCAGGTGAAGCGGCTCTCCATAGGGGGCTGCCGCGGGAGAGAAACGGGAGCAGACACCTCCCAGAAGCGGCTTCATGCGTTCCGCCGCCTGCGACCAAACCGCCGCCCGCAGCGGGACGGCTGATGGGTTGCCTTGCACGATTTTCTGTGCATCAGGGGAAAGAGGCACAACAATGGTAAAATAGTTTTTTTCGTTCATATCACTTTCTCCTTTAAGTCAGCGAGCGGAAACCGCTCGGCGTCAGGATATTGAAGATCATCCGGTTGGAAATCGTCTCCCGTATCTCGGTGGAAATCAGGCGCCCATGGGGCCCCCTGTTTTCATCCGTGACGGTGTGCTTCTCTTTGATGATCCGGCCCTTGACGATATGCGGATAGTCGCACTCCATCAGTCCGTTGATCAGGCCGGAGCCGCCGATCAGCCCCACCTGTCCGATAGACAGGGGCAGGGGCGGACGCTTGATCTCGCTGTCCAGCCGGCTTTTGGCAAACAGCCGGTCAAAGCCGGTGGAGTTTGCCAGCTGGCGGGCCAGCTCGTCTTCATTGAACACAGCCCCCCGGAATGTCTCCACCTTTTTGGAGACTGCCGGGAGCTCATAGCAGGCCTTGGGCAGAAGGTCGGCGGTAGGTAAGGTCTCCGGGTGCTCCGCGGCGGAGCACAGCGCCTCCGCATCCTGTTCCGCCTCCGTCCGTCTGCGGCGCACGCCTGTGACGACCACCTGCTTAAACTGCTTGAACTCCCTGTCCAGGAAGCGGTGAATACGCACCTGTTCAAAGTTGTCACAGATGATGCCGCACAGATCTGCCGTCAGGCGGTAATAGGGGACAATGTAGATCAGAAGCCCGCCCATCATAAGAAGGGGGATGCTCTCAATCAGAAACCGCTTTTCGTCTCTGCTCCGTCCTCCATTCTCAGACAGGACAGACAGATAGGGCGGATTCAGGAAAACGGCATGAAAAGCTCCTGGGCTGATATTGGAGCCGAAGAAGCTGCCGAAGCCGACACGGTACAACTGCTGCTGTGCCTGTTCCGCCCGGTGGTCATCCAGTTCAATGCCGTAGCATTGGCTGTCCGTCCCCAGGGCGAGCCGGAGCAGGGCGTCCCCTGTTCCACAGCATGGGTCAATCAGGTTGGCCGTGTTCTCTGCGGGAAAGACAATGCTGTTGGCGATATACCCCACATGAGTGAGGTCCGTGGGGTAATGCCCCAGCCGGACATTGTTCATCAGGCGCCCGATGATTGAGGCGTCTGTGGTCTGATGGTCTGGAAGCGCGTCCGCAAACCGCTTCAGCACTTCGGTCAGTTTGGAGTAGTCCGCGGTCATCAGCGGAAAGGCTGCCAGTTGCTCCGCCAGCTTTTGCGCGGCAGGGGCCAGCGGATTCTCCAGCTCCATCAGGAAAGGCCGGGTCGCACGGATCTGTTCGACCAGATAAGTGCGCTGCCGCTCCAGCAGGCGGTACAGTTCAAATGCCTCCGCCTTTTTCTGGCCGGCCAAAAGCCCGGCAACCTGAGCCCGATAGGCTTGCAGGCCCTCCGAAATCAAAGTAATGGTACCGGCAAGCTCGCCAAGCTGTTCCAGGGCATAAAACCGCTGGGAAGGGGGCTGGCTTTGAGGCTGTGCCTCGTTTACCTGCTCCATGTTTGATCACCTCCGTGATTTAGCCAGAGGGGGACCGCGCTCCGCACAGTCCCCCTCTGCTTTCAGTGCCTACGCGGCACGGTTTGTAATAACAGGGTTTGCCGTTTTGCACGGCTCTTTCGGCCCATATCGGCCGACACAGCGTTTCAGGCGAAAAACGCCTGACTGGTCTATGTAGCCTTGGGCGCACAGCTCCCGGACCCGGGTTATCCCCATGGCGGTCACCTCCCGGCGCTGCCGGATGATGATGTTCTCCATAGGTCACGCAGCCTTGGGGAGGGTAGACGCGCTATCCTCCCGCGGAGTCAGCACAGTCTCCTCCTGCTTTGTGATACGCAGGGTGTATCCGCAGTCTTTCAGGAGACGGTACATGGCCTTGAGCCGCTTGAACTCGAAATCCTCTTCCAGGTCCAGATCCATTGGCTGGGTAACGGGCTGAGACTGAAAATCGCCGGCCCGCTCCGGCTTCGGCTGTTCCTGCTCCGTATCGGTGCTTTCCGGTGCCGGGGCCGCAACCTGGACATACGGGGCGTCTACCGGAATACGGTGGATCACGGACAACCACAAGCGGCGAAAAAAGCCCGCCACCAGGGTGCCGACGATCCCGCGCTTTTTCTCCGGAAGCGTGATAACATCATCGGCCTTGAGGGTACCGATGTTGTGCTTTGCCATGGTCAGCTTGGGGACCTCCACATACTCCGCCTCCAGATAGCAGGACACAGTTGCGGAGCCGGACAGGACGATCTCAGCGGCGCACACACGCTCAGCGGCCATGGTTTCTCCATTCATCGTGGCGCACTCAATATCCATCTCCGCCACATGGCGGACGGAAACTGTGCCGGCTTTCAAAATGCCCTTGCCGGAAATGCTCCGGGCGTGCAGCGTTCCGTCCACGATCAGCGTGCCGTCATTGACGATGTTCTGGCAGTACAGGGTCTCGTAATGCAGGGTTTTCCCTTTGGGAATATACAGGTTTTTCATTGTGATCGCTCCTTTTTTATTATGCGACTTCTTTCAGCCGGACCGGTAGGACCATGGCCAGGTCGTCTTTGCCATCCGTCAGGATCATGGGAGAGTGCGGGTGCCCCATTTTCATGGTGACCGTATGCACTTTCTTTGCCTTGAACTGCTCCAGCCCCTCCAGCAGGTATTTCGGATTGAGGCCCCGCGCCTCAACGGGAGGCAGGCCGACCTTGGAGAGATAGGTGCCTCCTGGTGTTTCAAGAGAGAGTGTGCCCCCGTCAAACCGGATCGGCTTTCGGGTTTTTGCGGTGATAAAGCCGTTGAGATACCTGACTTCATCCAAAAGCTGATCCACATCAACGGGATATTCCGTACTGAACGATGTGGGAATCGCCCTTTCGACATCGAAGCCGTCATAGCCGGGTATCCGGGTGAGCACACGCAGCGTTTCGCTTTCAACCGCCGCCCACTCCTCTCCAACGGAGATCGTGCAGTCCTGATCCTTGAACATCGTAAGCTCTGCCATGACCTCCGGCGGAATGTAAAAAGGTTTTTCCACATTGACGGCGGGATCGGTGCTCATTGCCAGGCGGTAGCCGTCCACAGCGATGATCTTGTCCTTCAGAAATTCAATACAGCACTGATTTGGTCTGGCGTCATTCGAGGAAACGGCGTATTTCACCCGCTTGAACCGCTCCAGCAGTCTTTTCGGATTGACAGGGTAATGGCGGTCCAAAGGCTTCTCCTTGAGCTCGGGGAAATCGGAAGTGCGCTCCGTACTGCGTTTCAGGCTCCGTTTCCCGTCGCTGATAGAAATTTGGCCCCTCGGATCAGGGTTTGTCTCTGTGGGTTCAATCGTGTAAGTGAGCTCCAGTTCTCCGGAAAAGTATTTGCAGGCGGAGAGGATTTTCCGGGTCCCCACAAACACAAAGGAGAAAGAGTCCCCGACTGCGGGAATTGTACTCATACACCACTGGTCTAAATTGGTGCAGGTCAGGACACAGTGCCCATCCTCAAAGCGGACCTGTGCTTCCTCCAAAATAGGAAGGCGGGAACGCTTGGCGGCAAAGCGCAGCACATTACCCAATGCTTCGTGGAAGTGTGCGGCGTCAACATAGGCATGGAAGGTACTCATGCGGCTTTCCTCCTCGTTGGCTGTTTTTGAAAAGATCGGATGTTCACCGATTTGGTAGAGAAGGTGGTCTGCTGTACGGTGTTGCAGCCGATGACCAGAATGTTGTAGATCATAGTGACCACGGCAGTGGCGGCCATCAGGTTTGCCACGATGGTCTGCGGGGCGGAGACCGACGCCTCCGCACAGGAGACCTCCGTGGGGAACAGATCTTCCGGGGTGCTTACCTCCGGGTAAAGCATCCCCACA
Source organism: Clostridiales bacterium (assembly GCA_902363045.1). GTDB lineage: Bacteria > Bacillota > Clostridia > Oscillospirales > Oscillospiraceae > Lawsonibacter. The sequence continues at coordinate 55,730 of CABIYX010000001.1, read as the reverse complement.
GGCTTGTAGACGGTTTTACCGGCTCTGCGGATGCCGCAGACAATTTGGCCGGTGTATTCTCCATTCCCGGAGTCAATGTAGACCAGGTCCCGCGCTCTGAGGAATACCTCGTGACAAAGTTTACGAGACTTGTTGTTATCCACGGCTCCGATCAAAATGACCAGTTCCGAGTTGGTGACCCATCTGCCCGTGTTTGGCTCAGACCCATACACATAGTGGCGAAATACTTCGGGCCTAAGCAGTTCTTCCAGTTGTCCGGCATCCTCGATAAAACGGGGAATATACGAGGTTTCAAGGCCGAACACATCGGAATATCGCTCTGCGATTACCCTGGCCTTGTTTTCGCCAAGGTCAGCCTCTGTGAAATTCTGGCGCACCAGATTTTTAGGCTCCACTTTATCACCGTCGCAGATGATAAATTTCACCGGACGCTCCAACGCATATAAGAGCCGGTAAAGGTGCGGCGCAATGTGGGCTCCGGTCCCGCCGGCGCCCAGCATGACGATCTTTACAGGCCGTTTTTTTGAGAAGTTCATGCGGCCACCCCAAAAGCGCCCTCTGCATCCGTGCAGATCTGTGTCAGCCATTCCGGGGGAAAGTGCCCTACCGGGGGCATCTCCAGGACCTGCTCGGGGGCAATCTCCAGGAAGCGCCCGCCGTTGCTGATGCGCACCGTGATCTCCGGGAAGTAACGGTCCAGCCGGCCGACTACCATATAGACCCGGGTTGCCCTTTCGTCATGGTCATCCGTCTTGGAAAATACCGCGGGCATCCGGTTGTGGGAGTGCAGGTCAGCGTAGTGGATATAGCGGTCGCTGGTCATCAGCTCTTCATCGTCCAGAAGGGCGTCAACAGAAACTCCGCTCACGATCTGCTTCGGGACGCGGATAAAGTACCGCTGCTCCTGCTTATCCCAGTAGAAATGCACCAGGGCCTCCGCCGGTTGCCGCCCCTTTCCCTTGCGCATCATCGTGCGGAACAGGCCTATGGCCTGCTCCATCAGCGAATAGGGAATGCGGGGCAGGGACGGGTGGAAACCCGGCCGGATCTCATCCAGCACGGTGATGTTTTCAGCGGGGGTGACAAACTCCCCCGCGCCTGTAATACGGCGCTCATAGACCTTTCCATCCCGCCCGGGGATAAAGGTGATGGTTTTAGGCGAGGCCTGGGCCTCCGACAGATACAAAAAAGCGCCCTTATATGCACTGGCATCTCCCTTTTTCTGCATACTGATTGAGGGTTTGACCAGGCACTTGGGGTGCTTGTCGGTTGCCTTCTTCAAAGCGTTGATAAATTCCTTGGAGGTTTCGATCTCGCGCTTGATTTGGCCGATTTTGGTTTTCTTGGGGAGAACGATCTCCTTGACGATCTTGCCGTAAACGACTTTCCAGCTCAGGCTCTGCGCTTCGTCAAACTCCGGAAAGTCCGTCAGCTTGGAGAGGCGGAGTTCATCGAATGTCTGCTCGGTGTCTTCGATGGGCGCTTCCGATCCATTGTAGGAGAACACCGGAAGCTGGGCGAAGATGGGTTCGGCCACTTTTGGGGCGGTCTTTTCTTCTTGACGCTCCATAGCGGCAAGAAGGGGATTGTCCTCCGCTTCCTCCGGCTTATCAGAGGCATGGTCCTCCTCACTTTTCGGCGCGGGAGGTGATTTTGGCTGTGGATCTTGAGGGGCCGGAGATTTGGAAATCTCATGGGACTCATCCTCTTCCACGGTCTCGTGATTCTGGTCGGTTTCGTCTTTCTCTTCCGGGATTGAGTCATCTGCCTGCACAGCGCCGGCGCCTTCTGCCGGAGGCTGTTCTGTCGCTTCTCCGCCCGCGAGCAGATCAGCAAATGGGTTTTGGGTGTTGCTGCCGGTCAATTCAGTGAAGCCACTCAGGTCGAATGGGTTGTCACCGCTTGCGTCGGCTGTCCCTCCGGGGAAAGTAAACAGGTTTTCATTCATGGTCGTTTGCTCCTTTCTGTGTTTAGTGCACAAAAAAGCCGCAGCCGCCCCTTGAATGGGGTAACTGCGGTTTTTGTGCGTGGTCGGTCCGGTATTTAGGTTCTGGCAAGTCTCCGCTTGGGGCGCATTGGCCCCTCACGGGTAAAAATCTGACCTACAAAATCTGACCTAAATACAAGTAGAGCATACCACCTTTTTCATCTCTTGAACAGTTGCGCTTTTTGCCAGGATGTGCCACAAATAAACCAACGGAGCTATAATTGCCATCCCGTGGCGGCGGTTCGCAGGGTTAAAAACCTTTGGTAAATTCCCTCCTTTTGCAGCAACTCATGATGTGTTCCCCTCTGAACAATCCGTCCCTGGTCTATTACAATAATCTGGTCGGCGTTTCGGACGGTGCTCAGGCGGTGGGCAATCGAGATCAAGGTCTTATCCTTTGTCAACTCCTGGATGGCAGATAAAAGCGCCTGTTCATTCTCCGGGTCCACGCTGGAGGTCGCTTCGTCCAGAATGATGATGGGAGCATCTTTCAAAATGGCCCTGGCGATGGAAATACGCTGCTTTTCTCCGCCGGAGAGGGTGGAGCCGCCCTCTCCGATGATTGTGTCGTACCCATCAGGGAGAGATAGAATGAAGTCATGGCAGCAGGCCCGTTTTGCGGCCGCTATCACCTGCTCACGGGTGGCTTCCGGCCGGCCAAACCGGATGTTGTTTTCCACAGAGTCGTGAAAAAGGTACACATTCTGAAAGACCATGCTGATGTATTCCAGCACACTGTCCGCAGTATAATCCCTCACATTTTTCCCGCCAATCCGAACGGTCCCTTCCTGCACATCCCAAAAGCGGGCAATCAGATTGCAGAGTGTAGTCTTGCCGCTGCCGGAGGGCCCTACAATCGCGCAGGTGGTGTGCTCCGGGATTTCCAGTGAAATATCATGGATCACCTGGCGGCCCCCATAGCCAAATGAGATATGCTCCAGAGAAATATCATAGTGGGACACAACCAGTTTCTCCGAGCTGGTATCCATCTTTGGAATGTCGGTGACCTCCTCCAGCCGGTCCAGTTCCGTATTGATCTTTTTACTCAGAAAGGCGCTGTTGCCCATCGTCTCCAAATCGGAATAGACTGTGAAAGCGCAGAACAGGAAAGTCAGGCAATAAGGCCGGCTGATCTGCCCCGCCAGATACAGCAGAGCCGCCGCCGCAATCAGCACACAGCTCATGAGCTTAAAGGTCAGCCCATAGAAACGGAGGACGCCAGCTGTAGCCTTTTCCTGGCCGTAGTCCGCATCCCATTTTTTCTGGAACGCAGCGCGGACTTCCACCTGTCCCTCCTCGCCTTTGGAAAAAGAACGCAGCACCGAAATGCCCCGTATGTATTCCATCACCTTACCGACCAGATGCTCCTGGGCCTCCTGGTAAATGGGGGCATATTGGGCGGCGCGAAGCCGCACCCAACGCAGGACCAGCATCCCAAGTGCCAGCCCCACAAGGCTCAATCCCGCAATCACCGGGCTGAAAAAGAACATCATCACGGACATCAGTACAGCCATAGCCACACCGCTGGTCATCTGCTCAATCGCCAGCATGGAGTACCCCTCCAGATCAGCAATCGTGGTGGTGAGCATGGCCTGAATGGTGCCCAGATTTTGTTCTGAGAAATATCCCATGGGCGCCTGCTTCAGCCGTTCCCCAATCTCCAGACGGTAATCCCGGAAAATGTCATAGCCGGACCCGCTCATGGTACGGTCATACATCCACTGGAAAAAGAAGCGGCCCAGCACACTGCCCAGAATTACGCCAAAAGCCTGCCCGATGATGGCCGGGGAGAGTCCATCCAGATGGAGCAGAATCCAGAATACACCGAACATCATAAAACCGTTGAAGAAGGATTTCAGAATGTTGCAGACGATGCCTGCCACAATTTTTCTCCGGCTGTTTCCCGCAATCTTAAAGACACGGCAAATCATTTCAAACATCTTCTGCGCCTCCTTCCGTAGAGCCTGTGTAGTCCTGCCACATCTTTCGGTAAAGGGGGCAGCTCTGCAGAAGCTCCTCCTGGATGCCCCGGCCCACAATCTCACCGTTGGCAACAACCAATATCTGGTCGGCATTGCGGATTGTATTCAGCCGGTGGGCCACGACAATCAGAGACTTTCCCACCACCAGCTTGCTGATAGCCTGCTGGATCAGCGCCTCGTTCTCAGGGTCTGCATAAGCGGTCGCCTCGTCCAAAATAATGACGGACGCCTGCTTGAGCATGGCCCGCGCAATGGTGATGCGCTGCCGCTCTCCGCCGGAGAGGCGGGCCCCGGCATCGCCGGCCATGGTATCATAACCCTGCTCTAACTGCATGATAAAGTCGTGGCAGTTGGCGGCCTTGGCCGCAGCCTCTACTTCCTCGTCGCTGGCATCTGGATTTCCCATGCGGATGTTTTCCCGAATGGATTTGTCAAAGAGAAAATTGTCCTGGGCTACATAGCTGATTTCACCCATGAGCTGTCCAAATGGGATGCTACGAATATCCTGCCCGCCAAAGTGGACCGTACCGGAGGTTACATCCCAAAAACCGGCCATCAGCTTGGCAATCGTAGACTTCCCGGAGCCGGATGGACCAACTATGGCGGTCATGGTACCGGGCTGTGTCTGGAATGAGATACCGTGGAGAATTTCGGCTTCGTTATAAGCAAAATGGACATCCTCAAATTGATAACACCGCTCCCCAAGCTCTGCGGGCTCTGTGGGGCGGACAAGTTCCGGTGTTTTCAAAAAGGCGGTGACCTGTTCCAGATTGCCCTTAATCATGCTGACCTGCTCCATGGCTTCGGATACCTTCATCAGAGGCGCAATGAACCCCAGAGGCACCACCAAGGCCACCAGAAAGACATGGAGGGAAAGACTTCCCTCCATGTAGAGCCACGCTCCCACTGGAAGGGTCCCCAGAAGCGTAGAAGGGAGGACCGCCCGGGCCGCCGCGTTCCAAAGCCAGCACTGGCTCCACCATGCCATGGTGGAATCGTGGAAATAGCGGACAGAATCAGCATACTTTCCATAGGAAGCTGCGGACCGGTTGAACGCCTTAATGACCTGAATGCCGTTGACATACTCCACCAGAGCACTGTTCATCTCGTTGGCAGAGCGCATATAGTTCTCCATGCGGGGCCCATATCCCCGCATCATGGCGGCAAAAAAGAGGGTGCCCAGCGGAATTGTCACCAGTGCGGCCAGCCCCATCCGCCAGTCCAGCAGAAAAATCAGAAGAATACTGCATAGGGGCGCGGCGATGTTAGAGGGCAGTTCCGGCATGAAATGGGCCATGGAGTCCTCCAGCTTCGCCACATTGTCCACAATCAGATTTTTGAAAGCTCCTGTGGGCGTTTCCAGCATGACGCCCATGGGGATCTTCGCCATCCGACCTGTAATGGCCTCCCGGATATTTTTCAGTATGGTAAAGGAAATTTTGTGGGACATCAGGGAGGACCGCCAGGTAAGCAGCATTTTTATGATCTGGCAAACTGCGGCGCCTCCGCAGAGAAACAATACCAGCTTGGGCGTTGCAGTCCCCCGGTACAAGGCGTCCGCGAGGACAGCCACCATTAAAAACGGGCCTATGCCAAACAGTTCTCCCAAGACAGCCAGGAAGATGGAGAGGAGCATTTTACCGTTGTTTTCTCCCACGAAAGCAAAGAGCTGCCGAATCGTTCCCGGTTCTTTCGACTTCATAACCAGCCTCCTTTCAGGCCACAAAAAATGCAAGGAGGGTATTGCAATTTCAAGGGTCCTGTGCTAAAATTTGAATTACGATGTAATATTACAGTGTAATTTTAGTATAGGACGGAGGGACAGCGAATGTCAAGAGACTTTCAGCAGACACACGAAAATCTTTTGTTCTGCGCCCAAAAACACTTTCTGGAATACGGTTTTGAGCGGGCCAGCATCCGGGAAATCTGCAAGGACGCCCATGTGACCAATGGAGCTTTTTATAACCACTTTGACGATAAGGAAGCCCTGTTCGGCGCGCTGGTGGAGTCTGTTGTCCAGGAGGTCAAGGCCATCTATGAGGCGTCAGTAAATGAGCACATGGAACTGGCAAAGACGGATGACTTGAAATCCCTCTGGAAACTGTCGGAGGAAACGCTGTCGGTCATTATCGAATACATCTATGAGCATTTTGATGTATTCCGGCTGCTTCTCATGCGGGCGGAGGGCACGCGGTATTCCTCCTTTTTGGATGATGTTGTCTGTCTGGAAACCCGGGTCACGCTGAAGTTCTTTGCGGAATTGAAATCTCGGGGCTTCCAGGTCCGCGAATTGGCGGAAGAGGAGTGGCATATTCTGCTCCATGCGTATTTTGCATCTCTGGCTGAAGTGGTCATGCACAACTTCCCCAAGGAGGCCGCGCTGAAATATGTTCATACGCTTGTCTCTTTTTTCAACTCCGGATGGCAGACAGTTTTGGGGATCTGATCCCCAAAATTTTTGCGCAATAGTTAGCATCTACTAACCAAATGATGTGGAGGTGAAACCGCAGCGTCCCCTTTGCACGGGGTTTTGCAACACTTAATTCTTTTCAGAAAGGACATATTAAAAATGGAAAACACAAAGAAGCTCACAGGTAAAGACCTAATCAATGTCGGCATTTACACAGCCATGACCCTCGTTATTTTCTTTGTTGTCGGCCTGCTTACTGCGCTGCCGGTGGTTTACCCGTTCCTGTTCATAATTTGGCCTATCGTCTGCGGCATTCCTATGATGCTCTACTATACCAAGATTCAGAAGTTTGGTATGCTGACCATCACAGGTATCATCGGCGGCATCTTTTTCTATCTGATCGGCTATGGCTGGATCGGCCTGCTCGGCTGGGTACTCGGTGGCATTCTAAGCGATGTCGTGCTCAAAATCGGCGGCTATCAGAAATTCAAGGCCACTGTTCTGAGCTATGCCTGCTTTTGCCTTGGCATCATGGGCTGCCCCGCCAATCTCTGGTTTGCCGGCGAAGCGTATTGGGAAAACATCCACACCTCCATGGGCGATCAGTACGCAAACACTTTACAATCCCTGATGCCCTCCTGGATGCTGTATGTGGGCTTTGCGCTGCTGTTTGTGGGCGGTATTTTGGGTGCGCTGCTGGGTCATAAAATGCTGAAAAAACACTTTGAGAGAGCTGGAATTGTGTAATGGAGCAGTTTCAAGCGGTTGTTGAAAACAGAACAGGCTTTTGCTTGGACCCACGAACCAAGCTGCTGCTGATGGCCGTTGTCGCTACCGCGGAATTTCTATACAGCCACACCGCCTTTATGATCGCGGTGGCGATGATTCCCTTCGTCCTGTTGTTGACTAACCGGCAGTATAAGACGGCAACGGTGTTCTTCTGCCTGTTCGCGGCGGGGCTGTTTGTACAGGCCATCCAGAACTCCGTCCAGTTTCCCATGATCGTCAATATGCTGGTAGTCCTGTTGGTGGGACTGGTCCTGCGGCTCTTTCCGGCCTTTGTGATGGGGGCCTACATCATCAAATCCACCACGGCCAGCGAGTGCATTACCGCGCTGGGCCGGATGCACATTGGGCGGCAGATCACCATTCCGCTCTCCGTCCTGTTTCGCTTTATCCCTACCATGCAGGAGGAGTCGGCCGCCATCAAGGACGCCATGCGGATGCGGGAGGTCCAGTTCGGGACAAAGAAATTCTGGCAAAACCCCGCCGCCCTGATTGAATACCGTTTTATTCCCCTGATGATCTCGGTGGTCAAAATCGGGGATGATCTCTCCGCGGCGGCCCTGACCCGCGGCTTGGATAACCCGGTCCGGCGCACCAATATCACAAAGGTCGGTTTTACTGGCTGGGATCTGCTGGCGGTGCTGATTGCCGGAGCCGCACTGCTCTCCACATACTTTTTCAGTCCGTGGTAAGGAGGTGATACCGTGATCGAATTGAAAGATGTTTCCTTTACTTATGAGAGCGGAGAAACCCAAAATAACCTGAACCATATCAATCTGACAATCCAGGATGGCGAAACCATCCTGCTCTGCGGAGAGTCCGGCTGCGGCAAGACGACGCTGACCCGGCTGGTCAACGGTCTGATCCCGCATTATTACGGCGGGAAGCTGACCGGGCAAGTCCTTTTAGACGGGAAAGAGTTAAAAGACTATCCTCTTTATCAAATCGGGCAACGGGTGGGGTCTGTATTCCAAAACCCAAGGACTCAATTCTACAATGTAGATACGACCAGCGAGATCGTTTTTGGTTGTGAAAACATGGCCCTGCCAGTCCCGGAGATGCGGGAGCGCCTGGAAGAGACTGCCCACAGCCTCAAGCTGGAAAAGCTGCTGAATCGGAGCTTGTTTGCTCTGTCCGGCGGAGAAAAACAGAAAATCGCCTGTGCCTCTGCCGACGCAATCCACCCGGACATCTTTGTACTGGACGAGCCATCCTCCAACCTGGATATTGCCACTATCGAAGATTTGATTGGTGTGATTCGGCACTGGCAGTCCGAGAAAAAGACTGTGATTGTCGCGGAACACCGGCTTTATTATCTCGTTCCCTACGCAGATCGAATTCTTTATATGAAGCACGGAAGTATTGTACGGGAATTTACCGGGACGGAGTTTCAAAAATTATCGCCCGATGAATTGCAGGGGATGGGGCTGCGGGCACTGGACCCATTCCACCTGCCCCCAGAGGCCGCCCCCAAACCGGCCGCTCCGAAATTACATATCAAGGGGTTCCAGTTCTCCTATGAAAAGCACGGCCCCCTCAATGTGGATATTCCAGACCTGACCCTGCCTCAAGGCGAGATCATTGGCATCATCGGAAACAACGGCGCGGGAAAATCTACCTTTGCCCGGTGTCTGTGCGGTCTGGATAAAAAAGCAAAAGGTGTGCTTGAAATGGATGGGACCCCCTATGACGCGAAGCAACGCAGGCATATCTCCTATATGGTAATGCAGGATGTAAACCACCAGCTATTTACGGAAGATGTGCTGGACGAATTGCTGCTCAGTATGGGCGGTGAGGACGAGAAAGCTGACACGGCCCGCGCCAAGGAGATACTGAACAGCCTGGACCTGTTGGACAAAGTAAAGCTGCACCCCATGTCCCTGTCCGGCGGTGAAAAACAGAGGGTGGCGATTGGCAGTGCAATAGCCTCGGACAAAAAGATCCTGATATTTGACGAGCCTACCAGTGGATTGGATTACCGGCATATGCTGGAGGTGTCGGACAACTTAAACCGCTTGAAAGAGATGGGAAAGAGCCTGTTTCTGATCACGCATGACCCGGAACTCATTTATAAATGCTGCACCTACCTGTTGTTCATTCAGGGGAGCAAGGTGCTGTGGCATCGGCCAATGGATGGGGAAGCTGTGAAGCTCTTGCGGGCTTTCTTCTCCCACGAGCAAGAAACAGGTGCGGTCAATGCCTCCTGATAAAAAACTGCACGCTTCCGGCGAGGATTATTTGGAGGCCGTGCTGGTGCTCCAAAAGGAAAAAGGAATGGTACGCTCCGTGGGTGTGGCCCGGTATATGGAGGTGTCCAAGCCCAGCGTGTGCCATGCGGTGGCAACACTAAAGGACGGTGGCTTCCTCACCATGGACGAGGACTTTTCCCTGCGCTTGACCGATATAGGCCGAGAGGTGGCTGAGCAGACCTATGAGAAGCACTGTTTTTTCACCCGCCGGCTTATCGCGGCTGGTGTCGATCCCCAGACTGCGGAACGGGAGGCTTGCCGGATGGAGCACACCATCAGCCAGCGGTCCTTTGAATTGTTAAAAGGGGCGGTGGAGCCGGAATGACCGGTAAGCAGTCAGAAGAAAGGGAGGACCCCGCGTGGGGAAATTGCTGATTTTATCCGTCACCAATGGCGAGGAACAAATTCTGGATAGGATCAAGGACTTCCTGGCGGAAGAGCCTGGAATCGAGGTCGTGGAGCCGCCCGCCGCAAAGCACACCCTCACCATTCCCGGCCTGGAGCTGCACCTGCGCAAGCAGACGGTAAAGTGGCAGGGCCAGCCTCTCCACCTTACGCACCTGGAGTTCTTCACGCTGGCTTATCTGGCCCGGCACCCCGGCTGGATTTTTACACAGGAGCAGATTTACGAGGCCGTATGGCACGAGTTCCCGGAGGACTGCGGCGCGGCCGTGGTCAACATCATCAGCCAGCTCCGCCGGAAGATGGGACCGGGAAACCCGATCCGTACCGTCCCCCACAGCGGCTACAAGTTCGAGCTGCCTTCTGCGGATTAGGTGCGCGGGAAAGAGTAAGTTCAACAATCTATGCAGATTGATTGCCATTTACCTGAAAGAAAATGAGCAGAGGGTACGGGCTTGTAAGTATCATTTATTTCTGTTATCATGTCAGTGTGAACAAATAGGGATCGCCGTAATTCCGGCGGTCCCTATTCCTATGTCCACGGGCTATCGTTTCGTTAGAATAATTGCCCAAAACTTGGAAATAATGATTGCAAGGCGGTGAGGTCATGGCAGAAAAACATCAGGTTGATAAAAGCATCGACGAACTGGTTGATATTCGTGATGTAAAGCTGGATAGCAGCTTGGGACAAGCGGAACGCATCCAGTCATTTCTTCAGCAAATCAAAAATCCCTACTGCTTCAGAGTGGGAGATGTTGTTGTCAATGTGGCCTATACAGAGGGTGGTCCAACCCTAAACGACTGCTTTGCTGATATGCTGTCGCTCCTGTGAGGATTTACCTGAAAATGCGGCTGGACTTTTTTGACCCGCTGTGGTAAACTGAGCATGGACAAAATCAGTGAAACTCCAGTCGTCATGATGGCCTGGCCGTCAATATCTCGACAGGAGCGGTAGCTATGCTAAATGCAGATATGATTTATGAAGCCGCCGACTACCTTAGACTTTCTAAGGAAGATGGCGACTTTTCTTTATCCAATGATAAGCTGGAGAGCGACAGTATTTCCAGCCAACGGGCTATAATCGAACGATTTGTCGCTCAAAATCCGAATATCAAGCTGGTAGCGGAGTTTTGTGATGACGGTTATACCGGAACAAATTTTGATCGTCCGGACTTCCAGAGAATGATGGAAGCTGTTAAGGCCGGTAAAATCAACTGTGTTATCGTGAAAGACCTTTCTCGGTTTGGTCGTGACTACATTGACGCAGGAAAATACATTGAGAAGATTTTTCCTCAGCTCGGTGTACGCTTTATCGCAGTCAACGACAACTACGACAGCTTAAATCATTCCACCGGGGACAGCCTTGTTCTGCCCGTAAAAAATTTCCTGAATGACTCATACAGCAGAGACATCTCCATCAAGGTGCGGAGTAGTTTTGAAAGCCGTCGCCAAGACGGCGAGTTCATTGCCAATTATACAGCTTACGGTTATCTGCGCGACCCGGAAAATAAAAATAAGCTGGTTATAGACGAGGTGGCCGGTGAATATGTGCGCGAGATCTTTCAGTGGAAGATTGAGGGCATGAGCCCTGTCACCATTGCTGAGAAGCTGAACGGCCGCGGGGTCCTGCCACCGTCAGAGTATAAACGCTCCATTGGGATCAAATACAAAACCGCCTTTCAGACCAGTAGCCGGAGCAAATGGAGTCCGAAAGCGGTGATCCGTATTCTGACCAACGAGCTCTACACGGGTGTTCTGATCCAAGGCCGCCGCACAACTCCAAACTATAAAGTAAAAAAAGTTATCATCAAGGACAAGAGTGAGTGGAGCCGTATCGAGAACGCTCATGAGGCGATTATCCCAGCCCGGGAGTTCCAATTAGTGCAGCGGCTGATGCAGGAGGATGGCCGTCGGGCACCAGGCTCCGATACGGTATATCCTCTGTCCGGGCGTGTCTTCTGCGGGACTTGCGGCGCACTGGCAAAGCGGAAATCCGTCTCTTATAACGGGAAAAAATATGCCTACTACGCCTGTCCCACAGCGAAAAAAACGGGAGGATGTGAGGGGCGGAACATTTCGGAGCGAGAGCTGGAAACGGCTGTCCTTACTACACTTCAATCTGAGATCAAACTGATTTTGGATGTAGACCGGGCTCTGGGGCAGGTTGAAGCATTGGCCTGGGAGCGTCGGGAGATTATGCGTCTGGAAGCGGCTATTTCTGCACAGGAAGCTGAAATTGCCAAATATAGAACGCTGAAAACCAGCGTTTACGAGGATCTTCGAGACGGGCTGATCACCCAAGATGAGTTTCTACACATGAAGCAGGACTTTTCTGAAAGGATTTCTTTCATCGAAGATGATATTTCGGGTTTGAAAACAGAGCTGGATGCCGTCCGAGCTGGTCTTGTCAACCAGACGGGGTGGCTGGCTCAATTCCGTCAATATCGAAATCTTGCCAAGCTCACTCGCACGGTGGTCGTCAATCTGATTGACAAAATCCACATTTATCCCGATAAAAAGATTACCGTCACCTTGCTTTGCAAGGACCAACTGACCGATGTGATTGCGTTCCTGCGGGAACAGGTGCAGACACAGCACGCCGCTGAAAAGGAGGCGGGTTGAGCATGGCCAGGAAGAAAAGAGTCCACGCATCCCCCATGCGCCCGGAGATCCAAGGGGCTTTATGGGTCGCCGGGCTTTATGGCCGCCTATCCGTGCTGGACAACGGCAAAGTGGATGGGGAGCCGATTGAAAGCCAGATCGCCATCATAGAGCAGTATGTCGCCGGTCATCCGGAATTGAAGATCGTAGAGCGGTATATCGACAACGGTTATACTGGGACAAATTTTGATCGTCCGAACTGGGAGCGAATGATGGCGGATGTTAAGTCCGGGCGGATTAACTGCATTATCGTCAAGGACCTTTCCCGCTTGGGCCGCAACTATATTGAGACGGGCCGTTTTTTGGAACGGATTTGTCCAAAGCTGGGTATCCGCTTCATCTCGGTGAACGATAACTATGATACGGCGGAGATCAAATCACAGGACGAATTTGCCGCGTCTCTGAAAAATATCGTAAATGACTACTATGCAAAAGATATTTCCCTGAAATCTGGCAGCGCCTTAAAAGCCAAACGGCAAAGAGGAGAATATATCGGTAGCTATGCCCCTCACGGCTATCTGAAAGACCCCTCAAACAAAAACCACCTGATTATCAACCCTGAAACCGCGCCGGTCATCCAGCAGATTTATCAATGGCGCGCCGAAGGGCTCGGATACGGGACAATCACACGAATGCTCAATGAGCGTGGTATTCCATCGCCGGGCCGCTATCGGTTTGAACACGGGATTGTTACCAATAACAACAAAAAAGGCAGCTCTCTTCTGTGGAATCGCCATGCACTCACCAATATTCTCCGCAACATTGTCTATATCGGACACTTGGCTCAAGGAAAATGTACGGCAAGTCTGGCCCGCGGCATACCCGTCCATCGCACACCGGAGTCTGAATGGGATATTGCCTACCATACGCATGATCCGATTATTACCGAGGAGCTTTTCAATCAGGTACAAGAAATCAACCGTTCGCGGGCAGATGCCTATAATGCCAATTATGGAGCCTGCAGCCACCTCCCCAAGGGTGATAACCCCTATCGGGAAAGACTGGTCTGTGCGGACTGCGGGACACAAATGAAGCTATATCGCAATCTAAGCAAAAACCATAAAAAGGCCTACTTCACTTATATCTGCCCCACCTACGAGGAACATCAGGAACTGCGATGCACCAAAAAGACGATACGCAGTAACGCTTTAGATGCCATGGTGTTAAAGACACTGAAAATACAGATGGAGCTCTTTTGCGATGCGCAACAAGTGCTGGAGCGGCTATCAAAGAAACAACCGAAGTTCCCTGCCCATACCGAAGAAAATGAATTGCAGCAGCTCGAACAGCAAGTTAAGCGGAAACAAGGGTATGCGACATCGCTTTATGCCGATTATCGGACGGGGCTTCTGACGCGGGAGGAATACACATTTGCCCGTGGCAAATACCAGGAAGAAGTAGCTGCCTTACAGGGGCGGATCAGCCAGCTCCAAGAGCGGCTTACCCTTACAAGCCAAGTGTCGGATTGTGCTAAAAGCTGGATGGCTCTGATTGAACAATACAAAAGTGCTGAAATCGTGTCCAGAGAATTGGTCACAGCATTTATCAGTGAGATCCGGCTGTCCGCTGACGGCTCCATCAAAGTCTCGTTCTTGTTCCAGGATGAATTATCTCGCATCCGGGCGCACTGCAAGGCTGTGGAAAGCGAGGTTGCATAGCATGACGGATACGCCTGCCGCTTACCTGCGGACTTCCCTGGAGGACTTTAACCGTGCTCATGGCCTTGCCGACCAAAGCCAGTCTATTAGCAACCAGCGGAAGGTAATTTTAGAATATGTTCAGCATAATCCAGAGTTTTCTGAAGTTCAAATCAGAGAGTTCATCGACGATGGGCTGACAGGTACCAACACGGACCGGCCGCAGTTTCAGGCGATGATCGAAGCTGCACGGCGCGGTGAGGTCAAGTGTATCATCGTCAAAGACCTTTCTCGATTTGGCAGAAACTATCTGGATGTGGGCGACTATCTGGAGCACATCTTCCCCTTTTTGGGGGTCAGGGTCATCGCGGTCAACGATGGCTATGACAGCAAACAGTATGAGGGCAAAACCGGCGGGATGGATATTGCCTTTCGCAATTTCATGTACGAAAATTACAGCCGAGATCTTTCCATCAAGGTCCGTTCCGCAATGCACTCCCGCATGAAAAAGGGGCGGTTTGTCAATCATGTTCCCTACGGTTATCAAAAAGCCCCGGGTGACAAGCATTTAATGGTGCCTGATCCAAACACAGCCCCCATTGTCCGCGAGATTTTCCAATCAATCATCAGGGGCAAAAGCACCTCTCAAATCGCAAAGGAATTGAACACCCGCGGTGTGCTTACGCCACTGGCCTATAAACAGCACCGTTTGAAGCCAGCGTGCCAAAATCGGGAGTTGATGTGGTCGCATATCACTGTGCTGAACATCTTAAAAAACGATAAATATACCGGGGTGATGACCAATCACACACGAGAGAGCCGGTATATGCGCGACAAAAACCAGCGCCGGGTCCCCCGCGAAGAATGGATCATCACCGAAAATACGCACGAAGCCCTTGTAACGAAAGAAGAATTTGACGCCGCCCACGCCATGATAAGGGAGGTAAAAAGACCCGAGCGAAAATCTCCCCCCGCCTGTGATACAGTGTTCTATTGCGGGCATTGTGGCAGGAAATTGAGGAAGTCTCATGGCCTTGATACCTATTTCGCGTGTGACACCCAGTTATACCAGGAAAACGCCACCTGCTCAAATATCCGATGGAGCAAAACAGATTTAGAGGCCGTCATGCTGCCGGTCTATAAGGCCCAGTTGTATTTGCTCGGAGAGCGGGCAAAAGAGCTGGCGCTTCAAGGCGACGGCCACCCAAATGAAAACTGGCCAGAGATGGTAGGAAAAATTGATCGTGAGATTGCCGCTTGCCAAGCGCAAAAAGTCCAATACTACGAAGCATACCGCAACGGCGACTTAGATCGGGGGGCTTTTGTAGAACAAAAGGCCGCCCTGGCCATAAGAATTGAACACCTCCAAGGCGAGCGCACGGAAATTGAACTGAAGCGCCAGGCACAACGGACACAGATTGAGGCGCGAGAGTCTGCCAAGCGGGAGCTGTCCCAATACCTTTATGCCACACATCTGGATGGGGCGCTCCTGACGGAGAGTATGTACCAAGCGATTGACCGCGTAAAAGTTTTTAGCAATGAGCGTATTGAAATCCGATGGAAGTTTGAAGACCTGTTTGCGGGACAAGGTTACCGAGAAAGGAAAGCTGTATGAGGGTCGCATTATATATACGAATTGCAAACGACAACACCGGGGATGCGATTTCGTATCAAGAGCAGGAATTGAGGCGCTGGTCAAACGAGCACGGGCATGAGGTTGTAGAGGTTTTCAAGGATAATGCCCCAGGAGTTCTTGCGGAATGTTTTGAACTTCAAAGGCTGCTCGCCCAGCTGGATGCTCACACCTTTGATGGCGTTGTCGTTCGTGGATTGAATAGGCTGGCGAGGAGCTATTACGATTTCCCACAGCTTGCTGATAAGTTTCAGAAAGCCGGAGTTAAAATCATCGTCCCCTATGATACCGACGATGCCTTTGCGGAGTGTGAGACGGGTTTCCATATTTTGAATGCGCTAAAGGCAACCTGGGAACGCGCATGAAGGTAGCGCAAAAATCAAGCAGGAAGCAGCGGTGCAGCGCACCAAAAATTTTATGTTTTACTTGACACATTAGGATGACTTGGGAAGGGTCGTGATTCCAAAAGAGATCCGGCGGACCATGAGGATCCGGGAGGGTGACCCCCTGGAGATCTATACGGACCGGGACGGGAGTGTGATATTCAAAAAGTACTCCCTTCTGGGCGGCGTGACAGAGTTTGCCGCCCAGATGTGCGATACTCTGAACCGGACCACGGGCCGGACTGTGGTGATCACTGACCGGGACAGCACGGTGGCAGTGGCGGGGGCTCCCCGGCGGGAGTTGGCGGATCAGGCCATCTCTCCGGAGCTGGAGCGGCTGATGGAGGGGCGGCAGATCTATCAGCACAAGGCTGGGGAGGCCCACCTCCCTCTGTGCGCTGCTCCAGGGCGCTTCTCCCTGGACACGGCGGCCCCCATCCTGTCGGAGGGGGATGTGCTGGGCTGTGTCGTCTTTGCCGCACCGGAGGGCGCGGCCGAGGGGGGCGAGGTGGAGTACAAGCTGGCCCAATCCGCCGCCGCCTTCCTGGGACGGCACATGGAGGGCTGAGCCCGTCTGTCCCCAGTCCGGGGCGGACGTCCTGCCTGTATGGACGTCCGCCCCTCTTTCATGGTATGATAATGTCCGCTGAACCAACCAAAAATCGGCTTTGTTCAGTCTGCGTTATGATAGCAGCACTGGCAGGCTTCGGCCTGCGGAACCGGAGAGGAGCAAGAAACATGGAGATCGAACGAAAGTGGCTGACCCGGGGGTGGCCGGAGGGCCTGGAGCCGGGGTCAGTGATCCGGATGGAGCAGGGGTACATCGCCACCCGTCCCACAGTGCGGATCCGCCTGGAGACCCAGGGGGATCAGGTCCGCCGGGTCCTGTGCTTCAAGGGGAAGACCGGATCGGACGGGCTGGCCCGGGAAGAAATCGAAACCGACGTCGCGCCGGAGCTTTTTCAGCGTCTGGAGCGGTTCATCGGCAGGCCGCTGATCCAAAAGGAGCAGCGGCGGTACGCCCTGGCAGACGGTCTGGTGCTGGAGGTCAACCAGGTGGACCCTGGGCATCCGGGGGCATTTTTCTACGCCGAGGTGGAGTTCCCCGACCTGGAGACCGCCCGAAGCTGGCGGCCCGGCCCTCTGGCGGCATATCTGGACCAGGAGGTCACCGGGACGCCCGGGGAGAGCATGGCGGCCTATTGGGAGCGGACCCGGGGGATGACATAAAGAAAAACACGCCAAAAATGTGCAAATATCACAAAAATTAAAAAGTATTGGAATTGATTCCCGGGATATGATATAATAAAATAACCCTGAGGAGCAGCGTGCATGATATGACAGGCCTGAAGTGATCTGTTTTTACAGAGGAGGCGCCGGATGAAAGAATCCTGGTTCGCACAGCACACCCAAGGAGACAGGGAACTGTCCTTTTTGTTCTGCGGTCGGCAAGACAGCAGCCCAGGGGAATTGACCGGTCCGGCGGTACGGGAGCACTATGTGCTGCACTTCTGCCTAAAAGGCCGCGGAGAATATCAGTTCCAGGACACACACCGCGCCATCGGCCCCGGAGAGGGCTTCCTGGTTCTGCCCGGGGAGGTGGTATCCATTCAGGCCGACCGGATGGAGCCCTGGACGCAAATCTGGGTGGGCTTCACCGGACACCGCGCGGCGGAATATCTGGGCCGCTGCGGACTGGGGCCGGACGACCGGGTCTTTCGCTGTGACACTCCGGAGCAGCTGGAGCTCTGTGTTCAGGAGATGGTCCGCTATGAAATGGCGGGCCGCGGCCATGAACTCCTCCTGCTGGGAGAGCTGTACCGCTTTTTGGGCTGGATCGTCCACTCTTCCGGGGGGCAGAGCCGCCGGAGCCGGGAGGCCGGAGTCGAATATGTAGAGCGGGCGGCAGATTATATCCGCAGTCATTTCCAGGAGGACCTGACCGTCAGCAAGCTGGCTCGCTATGTGGGACTGAACCGCAGCTATCTCACCACCGTATTCCAGAACACGCTCCACATCTCCCCCCAGCAGTTTCTGATGCATTTTCGTATGGAGTACGCCTCACAGTTGCTGCGGGAGGGCACCCTGTCTGTGAGCGAGGTGGCCCGTTCCTGCGGCTATCCCGACCCTCTCACCTTCTCGAAGGCGTTCAAGCGCACCCTTGGCGTCACGCCCTCCCAGTATCAGAGCGGCCAAGCCGCCTCTGTCCCGATCCGGCGCTCAGCTTCGGATCCAGGGGGCGGATGATCCGAAAAGTAAAGCTCACAACGATATGGGGAGACCGCCTGCTGGCGGTCTCCCCTGGCACATCCGCTCGACAGGTTTGCGTTGTCATTTTTCGGAAAAGACGCTATAATACAGGGTAGAAGAACTGCTGTTCCGGCGAAAGCGCGGCTTCGGCGGTTTGGACGATTCCAGACAGGAGGCGTGCCAAATATGAGTAACTATGTCATTTCTATCAGCCGTGAATTCGGCAGCGGCGGACGGCTCATCGGCAAACGGCTGGCCGCTCGGCTGGGGATCCCATGCTATGACCGCACACTGATCCAAAAGACCGCGGAAAAGAGCGGCCTCTCCCCGGAGTTCATCGCCCGGGCGGAGGAGCGGGCCAGAAGCCGCTTCCACCTGTCCTTCTCCCCCATCGGGATCGGCGTCCCCACCTATACCCAGCAGGGCGTCCCCGTCAGCCTTCAGGCCTTCTTTGCCCAGGCGGAGGTTATCCGGGAGCTGGCGGACCAGGGCCCCTGTGTCATCGTAGGCCGGTGCAGCGACTACGTTCTTGGGGAGCGGCCTGAGTGCCTGAAGGTGTTCATTCACGGACCGCTGGAGGACCGTGTGACCCGCTGTGTGGAGGAATACCACATCTCCACACAGAATATGATAGAGCGGGTCCGGGAGATCGACCGGGGCCGGGCCAATTACTACAACTACTATACAGGACATAATTGGGGAGAGATGCGCCGGTACGATCTGACCCTGGATTCCAGTGTCACCGGCATAGAGGGCGCGGTGGAGCTGATCGCCGCCCTGGTCCGCATCCGGGGGCTGCAGGACGGGGCGGCAGGCTGATATTCCCCTCCGCGCCAGGAAAAGGAGGCGCTATGGAGGGAATACGCATCCAAATTTCCGGGCCGCGGGGACGGATGGAGCGGTATGAGGCGGCAGTCCGTGGGGCGGGCGGCCTTCCGGTGGCGGGCTTCTGCCCCCAGCCGGACCTGACCTGCGGCGGACTGCTGCTGTGCGGCGGAGGCGATCTGTCCCCAACGTGGTACGGCGCAGAGGACTGTGGCTCCGGGCCGCCGGACCCGGAGCGCGACCGGGCGGAGCTGGCCCTGGTCCGGGCCTATCTGGCGGCGGGGCGGCCCATCCTCGGGATCTGCCGGGGGCTCCAGGTGCTGAATGTGGCCCTGGGCGGCACCCTGATCCAGGATCTGGGGGATACGCTGCGGCCCTTCCATCAGGGGGAGCAAGACCTGTGGCACCCCATTCGCACCGTGCCGGACAGTCTGCTCCATCAGCTGTGGGGCGGATATATCCTAGTTAACAGCGCCCACCACCAGGCGGTGGACCGCCTGGGCGGCGGCCTCCGCCGCACCGCCTGGAGCGAGGGCGGGGTGACGGAGGCACTGGAGCATACCCATCTGCCTGTGGCCGCTGTCCAGTTTCACCCGGAGCGGCTGGACCGGCCCGGAGAGGACACGGCGAACGGTGCGGCCCTTTTCCGGTGGCTGACCGCCCGGGCGGCCAGCTGAAAGGCCGCTTCTTTTCACCACCATTGAGACAGACGGGCCACGGCCCGGGGAGTACCAATGAGACGATTTGATTTGACAGGACGAACTTTGGCCGGGCTGCTGGCCCTGGGGCTGATTCTTGGAAGTACGCCCGGCGCCCAGGCGGCGGAGGACGGCACACAGGGGACCGTGCTGACCGGCCCGGCGGAGGAGGCGCCTGCTTCTCTTCTCCTTCCACTGGAGCCCGCTGTGTCGGAGCCATCCGCTCCGGCGTCGGCGGACCAGTATCTGGCCGCTCTGGACCGCCTTCTGGCGCTGGGGCTGAGTCAGGAGGAGGCCGACAGCCTGTGGCTCCGGCAGGGCGCGGCGGGGATCGAGACCTGCCTCCAAGGGGAGGGGGCGGCGGAGCGGCTCTCCCTGCTCCGGCTGAGCTTTGCCCACCCGGAGCGTTTGGACCGCTATCAGGCAGAGCTGGCCCGCTCTCCGGAGACCTCCCCTGAGGAGGCGGTGGTCCGGGTGAACATCGGCCTGGATGCGCCGCCCTATGGTGTGGGGGAGCCGGTGGACGAGCCCGCCTCCCTCACCGCTCTGGTGAACAAGTACCACCCCCTGCCGGCGGACTATGTTCCTGAGCTGGAGCTTCTCCCGCCCGGCTATACCGCATCCCAGGGAGCCCGTCTGCGTCCAGAGGCCTGCGCAGCCTTTCTTCGGATGGCGGACGCGGCGGCAGAGGAGGGCCTGCGCCTGTACAGCGCCTCTCCCTACCGCTCTTACGCCGCCCAGGAGCGGGTCTATCAGCGCTACGCCGCCCAGCAGGGGGCGGAGGCGGCCGACACCTACTCCGCCCGGGCCGGGTTCTCTGAGCATCAGACCGGCCTGGCCCTGGACATCAATGTCGCCAGCCTCTCCGCCCGCTTCGAGGAGACCGCGGAGTACGCCTGGCTGTCAGCGCACAGCTGGGAGTACGGCTTTATTCTCCGCTTCCCCCAGGGGAAGGAGGACCTCACCGGTTACCTCTTCGAGCCGTGGCACTACCGCTATGTAGGGCCGGAGACAGCCCGCCTGTGCCACGAACAGGGCTGGACTCTGGAAGAATTTTGGGCCCGCCAGCCCGTCTGTGGGACAGGCCCTGTGCTGACTCTGGAGGGGGAGCCTCTCTCCTTCTCCCGGCTCCCTCTGGTCCTGGATGGGGACGTCTACGTCCCCGCGGAGGAACTGGCCCGGGCCATCGGCTGGGCCAGCGCGGAGCAGCCGGACGGGACCCTGCTCCTGTGGGGAGAGCGGCGGCAGGCGCGGCTCTCCGAGGGGCGCTCCCTGCTCTCCGGCGGGAGCAGCGTCTCTCTGGACTGCCCGGTCATTCGGGCCAACGGGGTGCTGATGGCCCCGGTGAAGGCGCTCTGCCAGGCCCTGGACCTGCCCTGTGAGCAGGGGGAGGCCGGCCTGGACCTCCGAACAAGCGCGGATACCTGGGACTGGGTCCAGAAATTAGACCAGTCCTGCCGTCAGCATGGGATCACCCTGGAGCAGGCGGTGGGCGGGCTGGCCGTTGACCGTCTGGAGCGCTGGATCAGCCCGGCGGAGCGGTGGCTCTCCCCCCAGCTGGACTTGTTTTTCTGGGCCGCAGGCCGGAAGTAGATCTCAACGGGCGCGGCGCCACAGGCTCCGCGCCCGTTCGTTCATACAACGGACACAAAATATTCACACAGTCCCATAGATTTTTCCAGCGCCTGGGGGTACACTGCACATAGTTAACCTGTTAATTTTCCGGTATATTCGGAAATTCAAAAACATCCAAGAAAGGATTGGATTTGATGCAAGAAGTGAAAAAACCCTCAAAGCGGCCGCTGATCTGCTACTATTTAGCAGCGCTGCTGATCCTGATGCTCCTGAACATGACCTTCTTCCCGGCCGTGCTGGAGAAGCCGGTGCAGGACGTGACCTACGACCAGTTCATGTCCATGACCTACGACAAAAATGTGGGGCAGGTGGAGATCGAGGGGGATGAGATCACCTTCACTGACAAGGCCGCGGAAAATATCTACCGCACCACCGTCACAGACGACCCCGGCCGGACGGACCGCCTGTTTGAAAGCGGGGCCCAGTTCCAGGAGATCGATACCCAGCCCGGCCTGCTCACCTCCATCCTGGTGGGGTGGGTGCTCCCCCTGCTGCCCTTCCTGCTGATCGGCTATTTCCTCAACCGCCGGATGAAAAAGGCCATGGGCGGGGACGGCATGATGTTCGGCATGGGCGGCGGCTCCGGGGCCAAGGTGTACGTCCCCTCCTCCACCGGCATCCGCTTTGCCGATGTGGCCGGCGAGGACGAGGCCAAGGAACTGCTCAGCGAGATCGTGGACTTCCTCCACGACCCAGAAAAATACCGCCAGATCGGCGCCAAGCTGCCCAAGGGCGCTCTGCTGGTGGGCCCTCCGGGCACCGGAAAGACCCTGCTGGCCAAGGCGGTGGCCGGCGAGGCCAACGTGCCCTTCTTCTCCATCGCCGGCTCGGAATTTGTGGAGATGTTCGTGGGCCGCGGGGCCGCCAAGGTCCGCGACCTGTTCAAGCAGGCCAACGAGAAGGCCCCATGCATCGTGTTCATCGATGAGATCGACACCATCGGCAAGAAGCGCGACGGGCAGATCGGCGGTAACGACGAGCGGGAGCAGACCCTGAACCAGCTGCTCACCGAAATGGACGGCTTTGACGGGTCCAAGGGCGTGGTGGTGCTGGCCGCCACCAACCGCCCCGACAGCCTGGACCCCGCCCTGCTGCGGCCCGGCCGGTTTGACCGGCGCATCCCGGTGGAGCTGCCCGACCTCCAGGGGCGGATCGAGATCCTGAAGGTCCACGCAAAAAAGATCCGCTTGGCAGAAGATGTGAACTTTGAGCCCATCGCCAAGACGGCGGCCGGGGCCTCCGGCGCGGAGCTGGCCAATATTGTCAACGAGGCCGCCCTCCGGGCGGTGCGCAGTGGGCGGCAGTTTGCCACCCAGGAGGACCTCCAGGAGAGTGTGGAGGTGGTCATCGCGGGCTATCAGAAGAAGAGCCGGGTGCTCTCCGACCAGGAGAAAAAGATCGTGGCCTACCACGAGACCGGCCACGCCCTGGTGGCCGCCCTCCAGTCCCACTCCGCTCCGGTGCAGAAGATCACCATCATCCCCCGCACCTCCGGCGCGCTGGGCTACACCCTCCAGGTGGACGAGGGGGACCACTTCCTTATGTCCAGGGAGGAGCTGCTGAACAAGATCGCCACCTACACCGGCGGGCGGGCCGCCGAGGAGCTGGTGTTCCACTCCGTGACCACCGGCGCCTCCAACGACATCGAGCAGGCCACCAAGCTGGCCCGGGCCATGATCTCCCGCTTCGGAATGTCTGAGGAGTTTGGCTTTGTAGCCTTCGAGACGGTAAGCAATCAGTACCTGGGGGGCGATGCCTCTCTGGCCTGCTCCCCAGAGACCCAGGCGCGGATGGACCAGAAGGTCACCGAGCTGGTCTCCCAGCAGTACCGCCGGGCGGCGGAGCTGCTTCGGGCCAACGAGGGTAAGCTGCACCAGCTGGCAGGCTACCTCTATGAGCACGAGACCATCACCGGCGAGGAGTTTATGGAGCTCCTCTCCCAGTCCTCTCCAGAGCTGGATCCCCCGGCAGAACAGCCGGAGACATAACAAAAATCGGGCAGTCCGCCTTACTGCGGACCGCCCGATTTTCTGCATCGGCCAAAGGTCAGAATATCGTGACGCCAAAGACTGAATCTCCTTCGGCCTGGTCACCCCATCCGCCGCTCCAACCCGGCGCGGCGTTCGCGGCAGGTGGATCTTCAGCGGTCACTCACCCACCATGGCTCCCCCTGAAAAATCAGGTCGTCCAAATCCCGGGGCGCGCGCTGCGCCTCCTCCGGTGTGATCGTCCGTACTGCATTGTCATCCATGGGTCATTCCTCCGTGTTTATATTTCATCTGGACCCGGCCTGTTTTGCCGGCATACAGACTACTATATGCGGGACAACCACGGATATGTGCCGAATTTTGTACACCGATGGGAAAGTTTTTTGAAATGTGGCGGCACAGAGGCCTTGAAATCAAAACATCAGGCCTCATAAGAGGCATGATGGAAGGCTGTGCGGAGATCCGGCCCTTACTCCGCCAGGGCGGCGGTGATGATGGCCATGGAATAGACCCGCAAAATACATATTTTGCGGGAACCCAGTTTTTTTAGATTGCTCAGGGTGGCAGAGCCGCCCCTCCGCCAAGGTTTTTCCTACGGAAAAACGCTTGCACGCGCTGCGCGCGCCCCATCGGAGATGGGGCCCCGGTCTATTCCATGGCCATGATAAAAAACAGCGGGCCTCTTTTGAGGCCCGCCGAAGCTTCTGCGGAGATCCGGCCCTTACTCCGCCAGGGCGGCAGTGATGATGGCCATGGAATAGACCTCCTGGGCATTACAGCCGCGGGACAGGTCGTTGATGGGGGCGTTCAGGCCCAGCAGGATGGGGCCATAGGCCTCGAAGCTGCCCAGGCGCTGAGCAATCTTGTAGCCGATGTTGCCGGCGTTGATGTCGGGGAAGATGAAGGTGTTGGCATAGCCGGCCACCTTGGAGTCAGGGCACTTGGTCTGCGCCACACGGGGGGAAACAGCGGCGTCGAACTGCATCTCACCATCCACGGGGAACTCAGGCATAACAGCCTTGGCCTTCTCGCAGGCGTTGCGCATCTTGTCCACGTCCTCGCCCTTGCCGGAGCCGAAGGTGGAGTAGCTGAGGAACGCGACCTTGGGATCGATGCCGAAGATCTGGGCGCACTTCGCAGTCTCCATGGCGATCTCCACCAGCTCGTCCTCGCTGGGCTTGATATTGATGGCGCAGTCACCCATGGCCAGCACATCGTTGTCGCCGGTAGCGGAGGGACGGACCAGGATGAAGCAGGAGGAGACGATCTTGTTACCCGGCTTGGTCTTGACCAGCTGGAGGGCGGGACGGACGGTATCGGCGGTGGAGTAGGTCGCGCCGCCCAGCAGGGCGTCGGCCTCGCCCATGGCCACCAGCATGGTGCCGAAGTAGTTGCCCTTCTTCAGAGCAGTGCGGCACTCGTCCTCGGTCATCTTGCCCTTGCGCAGCTCCACCATCTTGGCCACCATGGCCTCCATGTTCTCATAGTTCTCGGGATCGACAATGATCGCGCCGCGGATGTTGAAGCCGGCGTCCTCGGCGGCGGCCCGGACAGCCTCCTCATTGCCCACCAGCACGGGGGTCAGGAACGTACCGGACAGCAGGCGGGCGGAGGCCTCCAGGATACGGGGGTCGGTTCCCTCTGTGAACACGATCTTGCGGGGGTGTGCCTTCAGAATATCGATGAGCTTCTTGAACATACTGAACCATTCCTTCCAAAACTGAACTTTCAGACTGAAAACGCCTGTTTACTGGGTCTATGGTAGCATTTTTTATGTTGAAATGCAAGGGCAACCACCCCTCTATTTTGCCAGATTTTGAAGGCCTCCATCCCAAAAAAATCGCTGAAATTTTGCAAAAAGCTCTTTACGACAGGTATACGGTCGTTTATACTATACAAAGTGTATTGATTCTGGTATGAGGTGAGAAATTTGAACGCAGAATTTTCCCGCACCCTGTCGCTGCTGCGGCAGGAAAAGGGCGTCAGCCAGCGCACCGCCGCCGGCGTACTGGGCATTTCGCAGGCCCTGCTGTCCCACTATGAGAACGGGATCCGGGAGCCGGGGCTGGCCTTCGTGGTCAAGGCCTGCGACTACTACGGCGTCTCCGCCGACTATCTGCTGGGCCGGACCCTGACCAGGGACGGCACCACCATCGGAACCGAGGAGCTCTACGACATCAGCGATGAAAAGGACAACTCCATGCGGGGCTCCGTGCTGGCTCTGCTGTCCAAAAAGCTGCTGGTCAATTCTGTCGGGATGCTCTTTGACCTGCTGGGCAAGACCGGCAGCCGGGAGGCCATCCGGGCGGCGTCGAACTATCTGTCCACCGCCCTGTACCAGGTGTACCGCCACCTGTACCACGCCAACCCCGCCAACAATCCGGACTTTTTCTCCGTCTCCCAGCGGCACTTTATGGCCGGCCTGGCCGACGCCGACCTGCACATGAGCGAGGTGGAGCTGACAGACGCCCTGGCAGCCCATGTGAAGGAGAAGGGCCGGATGCCGGAGATGGACCACGCCGCCCTGGCCCGGGACTACCCGGTGCTGTACCAGTCCATGCTCCAGTTGATCCACAACTCTGGGGAGCGGATCAACCACCTGATGGAGGGACGGAAGGGGAAGTAACGAGTAGTGCAGAATGCAGAAATGCAGGAATGCAGAATGAGCCTATGTAGGAAGATTTGGCAGGGTGGGGCTTGGTCCCTCCCCCCCTTTGTCTCGCTTCGCTGGATATTTCCCCCTAATAGGAGGATAGGAGGACTCTGCCCGGCCGCCGACACAGGAGAAAGCCCGATAGAGCGGCAGGGGCAAGCCCCTGCCCTACGCCATTCGATTCCAAGGAGGCCTTTTGAATGACAGATCAGAGTAAGACTCGAAATTTTTCCATCATCGCACACATCGACCTTGTCGAGATGGGCTCCATATCCTTCGCGGCCGTCTGACGCTGGTCTCTCAGTCATTTCGCCATCCCTCCTCTCCCCAAAACGCCTGGGGCATTTCGGGGACCCCATTTATTTGATTTTATAACGCGCCATCCGGCGCGCCCCATCTGCGATGGGGCCCCGGGTGGATTTTCCTAAGGAGGTTTTCTGTTTTATGACCGATCAATCCAAAATCCGCAATTTCAGCATCATTGCACATATCGACCTCGTCGGGATGGGCTCCATATCCTTCGCGGCCGTCTGACGCCGGTCTCTCAGTCATTTCGCCATCCCTCCTCTCCCCAAAACACCTGGGGCGTTTCGGGGGCCCCATTCATTTGATTTTATAACGCGCCATCCGGCGCGCCCCATCTGCGATGGGGCCCGGGTGGATTTTCCTAAGGAGGTTTTCTGTTTTATGACCGATCAATCCAAAATCCGCAATTTCAGCATCATTGCACATATCGACCATGGAAAATCCACCCTGTCGGACCGGCTCATCGAGCTGTGCGGCGCGGTGGAGCAGCGGCAGATGGAGAGCCAACTGCTGGACAACATGGACCTGGAGCGGGAGCGGGGCATCACCATTAAGGCCCGGGCCGTCCGTCTGGACTACAAGGCGGAGGACGGCAGCACCTATGCCCTGAACCTTATCGACACCCCGGGCCATGTGGACTTCAACTATGAGGTGTCCCGTTCCCTGGCCGCCTGCGAGGGGGCGGTGCTCATCGTGGACGCCTCCCAGGGCATCGAGGCCCAGACCCTGGCCAACACTTACCTGGCTATGGAGCACGACCTGGAGATCCTGCCGGTGATCAACAAGATTGATCTGCCTGCCGCCGACCCCCAGCGGGTGAAGGACGAGGTGGAAAATATCCTGGCCCTCCCGGCCCAGGACGCCCCGGAGATCTCCGCCAAGCAGGGCGTCAATATCCCCGCGGTGCTGGAGGACATCGTCCAGAACATCCCCGCCCCCCAGGGCGATCCCAATGCGCCCCTGAAGGCCCTGATCTTTGACAGCCAGTACGACCCCTATGTGGGCGTCATCGTCTACTTCCGCGTCATGGAAGGCACCCTGAAAAAGGGGATGGATGTCAGGATGATGGCCTCCGGGGCCCAGTACAGTGTTCTGGACTGCGGCTACCTCAAGCCCCTGGGCATGGAGTCCGCCCCTCAGCTGTCCGCCGGCGAGGTGGGCTGGTTCACCGCCTCCATCAAGAACGTGAAGGACACCCGGGTGGGCGACACCATCACCGGGGTGGAACAGTCCGCCGCCGAGGCCCTGCCCGGCTACCGCCCCGCCCAGCCCATGGTCTACTGCGGCATCTACACCGAGGACGGCTCCAAATATCCCGACCTGCGGGACGCTCTGGAGAAGCTCCAGCTCAACGACGCCTCCCTCTCCTTCGAGCCGGAGTCCTCCGTGGCCCTGGGCTTCGGCTTCCGCTGCGGATTTTTGGGAATGCTCCACATGGAGATCATCCAGGAGCGGCTGGAACGGGAGTTTGACCTGGACCTGGTAACCACATTACCCTCCGTTATTTATGAGGTCACCAAAACGGACGGTACTGTGGTTCGGGTGGATAACCCCCACAACTACCCCGATCCCGGCTCCATCAGCGAGGCCCGGGAGCCCTACGCCAAGGTGTCCATCATCGCGCCTCCGGACTATGTGGGCAACATCATGCCCATGTGTCAGGACCGCCGGGGTATTTTCAAGGATATGCAGTATCTGGACACCAATCTGGTGGAACTGCACTACTCCATGCCCATCGGCGAGATCATCTACGACTTCTTCGACGCCCTGAAGGCCCGGACCAAGGGGTACGCCAGTCTGGACTACGAACTGGAGGGCTATGAAAAGAGCGACCTGGTAAAGGTGGACCTGCTCCTCAACGGGGACCAGGTGGACGCCCTGAGCTTCATCGTCCACCGGGAAAAGGCATACGGCCGGGCCCGGAAGATCTGTGAAAAGCTGAAGGAAAACATCCCCCGCCAGCTGTTCGAGGTCCCCGTTCAGGCGGCCATCGGCGGCAAGATCATCGCCCGGGAGACCGTCAAGGCCATGCGCAAGGATGTGCTGGCCAAGTGCTACGGCGGCGACATCACCCGAAAGAAGAAGCTGCTGGAGAAGCAGAAGGAAGGCAAGAAGAAAATGCGTACTCTGGGTACTGTGCAGCTGCCCACCGAGGCGTTTATGGCCGTTCTCAAGCTGGACGAGGAGTAGAGGAGTAACGGCATTTTCTTCTGCCTTCCACCCCGCACGGCGGGGCGGCGCATTGCGCCGTACAAGCGTTTTGCCAAAGGCAAAACCTTGGCGCAGGGCGAATTCACTTCGCCCGAGCATTTAAAACCACTTGGGACCCCCGGCAAACTTGTTTGACGGGGAGCAGGCAAGAAGAAAATGCGTACTCTGGGCACCGTCCAGCTGCCCACCGAGGCCGTTCTCAAGCTGGACGAAGAGTAAGCGGAGTATGCCCCTTTGCTCTCCCAGAACCCCAAAATTGAAACAGCAATCGGGAGGCGGCTGTCAGCCGCCTCCCGATTGTTCCGCCTGTTCGATTTCTATGAGATGGTCAGCCGCAGGAGGAGGAAGCGTTCCCCCTCCAGAACCTGGGGCTTCTCCACCGCCCCCGTCCAGCCGGGCGTGCTCCAGATAATAGTCTGCCCGCCATCAGGCTTCAGGGTCACCCCGCCCTCTGCCGCGAGAGCCCAGCAGGCCAGCACCGCTCCATGCTCCGGGTCCGCCTCGCATCTCTCGTCCAGCACACTCATCAAATGCCCCAAGTTCAGGTCAGGAACTCCCTCCAGCGTGGTCTGCCAGGTCCCCAGGTCCGTGGAGACCACCAGTTCCATGGTGGACTGCTCTTCCCCCTTCTGATAAGAGAACCCTAGCATCTGATGCCGGGGCGCAGTGGGGTCGTATGCCTCCGCGGCCGGCCATGTCCGGACCAGCCCCTCCTGCGTCCACAGCTCCATCTGGACTTGATAATGCCTGGCCCCGTCTGCCACCGCCAGATCAAAGAGGTACACGCTGGAGTTCCCCGCCGCTTCCGCCGCCAAGTACTCCCGGTTTGAGAGTTCTTGTGGGGTAATCTCTGTGTCCGGCCGGGGCAGCAGTTCGGTGTGGTTCTTGACAAACCAGAACCCCGCCCCCAGGGCCAGGGCCAGCAGCACTCCCAGGCAGACCTGGGCCAGCCTCCGCCACCGGCGCAGCTTCCGCCCTGCCTGGCCCATAAGCAGCCGCAGGGAGTCCAGCAGCAGCTCTTCTCTGGGCTCCCCGCCCCGCTGTCCTGACAGCAGCTCCGACACCGTCAGCCCCAGGCAGTCCCCCAGGGGCTCCAGCAGGGACAGGTCGGGAAAATTCAAGCCCCGCTCCCACTTGCTCACCGCCTGGGCGGACACATGGAGGGCCTGGGAGAGCTCCTTCTGGGTCAGGCCCCTCTCCCGCCGGGCCTGAGCGATCAGCGTCCCCGTCTTTTGGGCGTCCATGGCCTCACCTCTCGCCTCTAGCTTAGCCCGCCGGAGCCATTTTGGCAAGCAACCTGTGGTTGAATCCTGCTTTCCCACGCAGAACCGCTGGAAAATCCGGGCGGTCACATCCTACCGCACCGACTGGCCCGTCAGCTCTCCCAGGGCGGAGATGGCCTCTTCCACGTCGGTAAAGATGCGCACCCTGGGCACCATCCAGCGGCCCACTAAAGGAAGTGTGAGCCGCCGCAGGCGGCCCCAAACGGCAGCCCAGCGCAGCGGATTCCGTTTGGAGAGACGTGAGGATCTGTCTCCAAACAGACCTTCCAATCTAAACGGAACGCAAAATGCCGGGAGCCTCTTGATTCAAGGCTCCCAGCATTTTTTAATGTGTTGTTTCCCTGCCTCGAACTGTGACCAGCACTTTTCAGCAGATCCTTCAATCGGGCAGCTCCACCCGCACGCCACACACCAGAATATGATCCACCTGGCTGGGGTCGATGACACGGGGATTGCCGGTTTCGGCGTACCGGACCCGCTTCTCCACATAGGGCACACCCTCATAGAGATCATTGCTGACCCCATCCTCACAGCTGCTGCCTCCGTTGAGCTGTGTCAGCGGCAGGCTCGTGCCATCCTTCATCACTAAAACCGCCTCCAGCGCGTCCCAACATTCAAACCAAGTGCTGATGTCCTCCGCAGGGTCGTCCGTGATGGTGATGGAGCCCGCCTGTCCGGCATCGATCACAATCTCCCCGGCGTGCTCCCGAGGCTGGGCCTCCGAGCGGCCATGGTGGTCGTAGCAGGAGCCCCCCTCGATGCGTACCGTGGCGGTCAGCGGGGTGATCTCAAGCCCGGTCAGCGTGGCGGTCCCGTCCCGATACGGGATGTCCACATCAAGATCCAACCGGACCGCCTGGTCCGGGTAATTCAAAGCCACATCCTCAAAAACCCATGTGTGGTCCTTGATGGCCCCGGTCACATCCCCCTCGTGGAGCACCGCCCGGTCGGTCCCTGGATCGCTCCACCAGCAGTCCACGATGGGGTCCAGCGTGAGATCCACAGTCCGCCCCCGCAGCGTCCCTTGCAGTGCGGTCAGCTCCAGGCAGAAGGAGATGCGCTCATCTCCGGGGTCATCGTCCGGAATGGACGTAATGCTGCTGCCGGAATACTCCTCCGCCGTTCTCATAGTGTAGCCAGAGCAAAACTGTCCGTCCTCCGGGGGACAGAGCACCGTCCCCTCCGGGGCGGTCACCTCCACCCACACATAGCTGTTGGCGTCATCCCCTACACAGTCGGTGAGGGCCACCGTCCAGCCGTTCCAACTTTCGCTGCGGTCCAGCCGGTAGATGCCATCCTCCAGAACCCCCTGATCCTCGGGGGTCCGGGCCTCAAAATAGCCCAGCAGGCCGCCCCCCACCGTGGCCGCCAGGGTCCCCATGGTCAGCGCGGCCGCCGCCCCGGCCCCGATCAGAAGCCGGCGCCCGGTGTGACGGATGATCCGTTTTGTTGGCTCCTTCATACGCTCCTCCTGTTCTGCCGCCTGCCGCAGGCGGTCTGTCAGCTGTTCCTTTTCTTCCGGTGTGAATGCAAAGTAATCAAAGGAATGGTTCCAGTCAGCCATCGTACACCTCCAATTCTGACCTCAGCCGCTTTCTGGCCCGGCTCAGCCGCTGGCGGGCGGCGGCGTAGGAGCAGCCGCACATTCCAGCGGCCTCCTCCAGGCCGTAGCCCTCACAATAAAACAGATAGACCAGGATCCGCTCCCGGGCCGGGAGCCGCTCCACCGCCTGCCAGACCTCATGGACCTCCCCGGACGCGGGGGCGGCAACCCGCTCCGCCTCCTCCAGAGGCGCGGTGCGGCGGAGGCGGCTGCTTTTCAGCAGATCCTTGCAGGCGTTGATGGCACAGCGCAGAATAAAGGCCCGCTCGTGCTCCGGACCTTGAAATGCCTGCTCCCTCTCCAGCAGGGTGAGGAAAATGTCCTGGCAGATGTCCTGAGCATCGGCGCGTCCCAAGGAATACGCGGCGCACACCCGCAGGATCGGATCGGCGTACTCCCGGATGAAGCGCTC
>CABIYX010000001.1:5676-23398 GCA_902363045.1 Clostridiales bacterium | reverse complement strand
ATACCGCCGCAGGTCGCAGTACCACCAGTAGTCCTCCGGATTCATGCCCAGCTCCTTGATCCGGGCCTCCAGGATCCCAATGCGCTCCTCACGCTGGGAGCCGCCGATGATCTCGCCAATGCCGGGGACCAGGCAGTCGGCGGCGGCCACGGTCTTGCCGTCATCGTTGAGGCGCATATAGAAGGCTTTGATCTCCTTGGGGTAGTCGGTGACGAACACCGGGCGCTTGTACACCTGCTCAGTGAGGTAGCGCTCATGCTCCGTCTGGAGGTCACAGCCCCAGTACGCCTTAAAGTCAAATTTGTCGTTGTTCTTCTCCAAAATCTCCACCGCGTCGGTGTAGCTCACCCGGGCAAAGTCGGAGGAGGCCACGTGCTCCAGCCGCTCCTTCAGGCCCTTATCCACGAAGGAGTTGAAGAAGCTGATCTCGTCGGGGCACTTCTCCAGCACCGTGCGGATCACATACTTGATCATGGCCTCGGCGTTGTCCATGTAGTCGCCCAGGTCCGCGAAGGCCATCTCAGGCTCGATCATCCAGAACTCGGCAGCATGGCGCTGGGTGTTGGAGTTCTCCGCCCGGAAGGTGGGGCCAAAGGTGTACACGTTGCCGAAGGCCATGGCGAAGTTCTCCGCGTTGAGCTGGCCGGAGACGGTCAGGCTGGCCCGCTTACCGAAGAAGTCCTTGGAGTAGTCCACAGAGCCGTCCTCGTTCCTGGGGACGTTCTCCAGATCCAGAGTGGTCACCTGGAACATCTCGCCGGCGCCCTCGCAGTCGCTGGCGGTGATGATGGGCGTGTGGACATAGACGAAGCCCCGGTCCTGGAAGAAGCAGTGGATGGCATGGGCGGCCACGCTCCGCACCCGGAAGGCGGCGGAAAACAGGTTGGTCCGGGGGCGCAGATGCTGGATGGTGCGCAGGAACTCCACCCCGTGGCGCTTCTTCTGAAGGGGGTAGTCCGGGGCGGAGGGGCCCTCCACCGCGATGGAGGCGGCCTTTACCTCCAGGGGCTGCTTGGCCCCGGGGGTCAGGACCACCTGGCCCACGACCACAAGGGCCGCGCCCACATTCTGCCCGGCGATCTCCTTATAATTCTCCAGCACATTGGCGTCCATGACGACCTGCAGGTTTTTAAAGCAGGATCCGTCGTTGAGCTCGATGAAGCCGAAGGTCTTCATGTCCCGGATGGTGCGGGCCCAGCCGCAGACGGTGACCGTCTGGCCGCCCAGCGCCTCCTGATCCGCGAAGATCGCGGCAATGGTGGTGCGGTCCATAGTAGTTCTCTCCATTCCTCAGAGTATTTTCAGTATATTTGATCTCGCTCTGTACTGTACCTCCAGCGGCTCTCCGGGCTCTGCTCCCCAAAGGAGAGCACCGGCGGGGCCGGACTGGGATTTGAAAAAGCCTGTCCAGGTTCCGGACAGGCTTTTATTATAATGCGTTTTCCCGCATTTTACAAGGGTCTGCCCTCATTTCTCCCCAGTTTCTCCCGGATTTCCCCCTACTCCCGCTTTTCCAGACGGATCACCAGGGCGGTGCTGTCATCGGTGGCCCCCTGGGGACTGTGGGTGATCAGATCCCGGGCCAGCTCCTTGGGACTGCCCTGGTCGAATTTGACCAGCCGCTCCCGGAGCCAGCTGTCATCCTCCGTCCCCGTCACCCCATCGCTCACCAGAACCACACAGTCCCCGGGGGACAGGTGGATGGGAAAGCGGTCGGGTGCGCTCCGCTCCTCCGCCTCCAGCCCCGCGGGGAGGGAGGTCCCGGAGATCCTCCGCACGGTCCCGCCCTTTCGCACATAGGTCGGGGCCGCCCCCAGCTTGAACACCACTCCATCCCCGGTGAACAGATCCACCTGGAGCAGATCCACCGTAGTGAAGCCCCCGGCCTCCTCCCCCCGGAGCGCCAGGGCGGAGTTGAGCGTGACCAGGGCGTGCTCCGTCTCTACGCCGGCCTGGAGGAACTGCTCCAGCAGCCGCAGGGCCAGACTGCTCTCCCGGTTGGCCTGGGGGCCGCTTCCCATCCCGTCGCACAGCAGGACGTAAAGGGTGCCGTCCCCCCGTTTGAAATAGGTGCCCGCATCCCCACTCACCGTCTCACCGTCCTTCTTCCGGGCGGCGATCCCGGCCACCGCCATCAGGGGCTCCTGCTGGATCAGCGTCAGGTGGTCCACGCCCTGGTCCTCCAGGCGCATGGGCGCCTCCATCAGGCCGGCCAGCTCCGCCAGCTCCTCCGGGGCGGCCAGAAGGGGACAGTCCGGGCCCTCCAGCTCGATCCGCAGCCGCCCCCGCCCGTCCCGGAACACGCCGCCCCGCACCCGGTCCCCCATTCCGGCCAGCCGCTGCCGCAGACGCCGGTCGGCCGCGGGATCCGGGATCAGCTCCTCCCCCAGCTCAGCGGCCGCCGCCCCCAGCAAGGCGGAGAGCTGACCATACTGTCGGCACACCGCCGCCCGGCTGTCCTGGATCCGGCTGTTGTACTGGCGGCGGTAGAGCAGGGCGGTGAGCTCCTCGTTCACCGCAGCCAGGAACGCCCGGAAGTGGAGGCAGCGGCTGGAAAAATAGCCGGGGAAATCCTCCGCCTCCCCACGGCCCCGGTCCAGCATGGCCTGGGTGGCGTCGTTCAGGGCGTTGAAGGTGGTCACATAGTCCCGCTCCCAACAGCTGGAGCGCAGTGTACACCCCCGGCACACCCGGCAGGCCGCCCGGTCAAACACCGTGGCCATGTCGTTGTCGTTCCTAGGCGGACAAAAGGAGGCGCGCATGGTGTCGTACAGCGTACGAAAGGCCTGGGCAGTGGCCTCCAGCCGCTGTTTGACCCGGGCCTGCGCCCTCTGGTCGGCGGAGACGCTCCCCTCCGGAGCTAGCCAGGTCCCCAGCCGCTTCAGCGGCCGCTCCGGCAGGAGGAGAAACGCAGCCCCGCCCAGGATCGCCTCATACAGCACGGACAGAGGCAGCCCCCGGTCCCAGGTCCACAGCACCGCCCCTCCGTTGGTCAGCAGATAGGCCCCGGCGGCCCGGAGCCTCCTCCGTCCGCGGAAGGCCCCAGCGGCCAGGCCGGACAGCCCGAAGGCCATGGCGTACAGCGGGACCCCGTTGGCCGCCAGATCCATGGCAAGTCCTGCGGCTATGCCCAGCACCGCACCCGCGGCGATCCCCCCCTGCCAGGCCGCCGCCAGCACCGCCGCCACCGCCAGGGCACGGCCCAGGGAAATATCCCTGACCAGGTACAGGGCGGACAGGGACATCAGTACGGTACACAGCAGCACCGTCAGACTGGCCCTTCTGCCTGGAGAGAGCAGCTCCACCCCCCGGCCCGCCCGCATGGGGACCAGCAGCTGCCGGTAACACCAGCCGGCCGCCACAGTCAGGGCCAGCTCCGTCAGGAAATAGATCACATCCACCGTCCGCCAGCCTCCCTCGGACAGGTAGATGAAGCCGGTGCAGCCATTGATGAGCCCGGCGATCAGAGGCATGGCCCAGGGCCTGCGGAGCAGCTTTATGTCGTAAAAGGCAAAGCTCACCGCAAAGGTCAATATGGCCGCGGCGGCATACCGCAGCCCATCCGCAAAGCCCAGCAGCACCATATAGCCGAAGCAGGCTCCCACCAGCGCCGCCGCGCCGCACACTCCTGACCCCGCCGCCCCCACCAGGGCCACCCCAAAGGGGGCGTAGTCCCCGAACACCGACGCGCCGGCCAGCACCGCCGCCAGCAGAAAATGGATGGCTGTGTCCGCAAAGCGCAGCAGAGCAGTGGCGTCCACACTCACCTTCTCCCCCGTTCCCCGCTGTCTCCGCAGTCTGTTCCACCTGGTTTGCACCGTCTCCTTGGCCTGCATACGCCGCTCCTCCTTTGTTCCGGCGGGCCCCCAGCGGCCCGCGCAGCTGTGTAGAAGGCATTATATTACCATTATATGGGAGAACAATGTCAGAAGCAGGGTCTGAGGAAAAAAGACGCCCTTCGCCAAAAAGACGCCTGTGGGGCGGGACTGATGCGCCGCCTGGACCGCGTTTCAGGATCGATCCCATCCCGGGGCGGGGGCCTGTTTCCCCAGGAGGCGGCAAAAATCCGGCCCTGGGCACAAAATCCCGTTGCCCAAACCCGCCGCCGGCGTTATAATAGAGGCAAACAGATCGAACTGTTGCGCGGCGTCTCTATGGCCAGTCCGGTCCTCCGGACAGCCCGCCGCCGAAACAAAGGGGGAACCCAGCTTGAATCCATCTATCTGCTATGTTGTAGGGGCGATGCCCCTGTCCTGGTCCTTGTGCCCTCACCCGGGAGCGCAGGATTTTCTCATCGCCGCCGACAAGGGCTATGAGGCGCTGGAGGCCTATGGCGTGCCGCCCAATCTGGTGGTTGGCGACTTTGACTCCCTGGGCCGCCGGCCCAACCACCCCAACGTGGTGCAGCTCCCCGCGGCCAAGGACGACACCGATATGGTCTACGCCCTGCGGGAGGGACTGGACCGGGGATACCGCCGGTTCGTCCTTCTGGGCGGCGTGGGCGGCCGGCTGGAGCACACTCTGGCCAACCTCCAGGCCCTGGCCTGGCTCACCATCCAGGGCGCCCGGGGCGTCCTGGCGGGGGAGGGCACCGTGGCCACCGCCCTCCGAGACGAGACCATGACCTTTCCCGCCGGGCTGTCCGGCTTCTGGTCCGCCTTCTGCCTCAGCGGGCAGGCGGAGGGGGTCACCCTGCGGAACCTGAAGTTTGAGCTGACCGGCCACACTCTCAGCGCCGACTTCCCCCTGGGAGTGAGCAACGAGTTCACCGGGGAGGCCGCTGAGGTGTCCGTCGCCCGGGGGACCCTTCTGGCCATGTGGCGGGAGCAGGGGGACTTCTACCGCCTGCTGCCCCAGCTGTGGGACCGGACTGAAATCCAACACGAAGGAGAATGAACATGGATCACAAGGTAAAGGCGCTGGTGCTGGCCGCAGGAAAGGGCACCCGGCTCCAGACAGAGGGTGTGGATCTGCCCAAGGTGATGCGGCTGGCCGACGGGAAGCCCCTGCTCCACTACGTCCTGTCCGGGCTGGATTTTCTGTCTCCGGAGGACGTGATCCTGGTGGTGGGCTGGAAGAAGGAGGCCGTCCTGGCCGCCTATCCCCAGTACCCCCACGCCGTCCAGGCCGAGCAGCACGGCACCGGACACGCGGTGCAGTGCGCCGCCCCTCTGCTGGAGGGCTTTGACGGCCATGTGCTGGTCTGCTGCGGGGACGCCCCCCTG
The DNA here is from genome assembly GCA_902363045.1 of Clostridiales bacterium. Lineage (GTDB taxonomy): Bacteria > Bacillota > Clostridia > Oscillospirales > Oscillospiraceae > Lawsonibacter. Next base: position 18,173 of record CABIYX010000001.1, on the reverse strand, counting down.
ATGAAGGGAGAGACCTTCCGCTCCCTGACGGAGACCCACCTTCGGGACGGCAACGCCTGCACCCTTCTCTCCTCCGTGCTGGAGGACGGGGGCAACTACGGCCGCATCCTCCGGGAGGCGGACGGCACCTTCCGCGCCATCGTGGAGGACAAGGACTGCACCCCGGAGCAGAGGTCCGTCCGGGAGGTCAACACCGGCACCTATCTGTTCCACGCCCCCGCGCTGCTGGCCGCCCTGGGCCGCCTGCGGGATGACAACGCCCAGGGGGAGCTCTACCTCACCGATGTGCCCGCCCTCATCAAGGCCGACGGCGGCCGGGTGGGCCTGTGCGACACCTGTTCCCCGGACGAGATGCTGGGGGTGAACACCCTGGAGCAGCTGGCCCAGGTGGAGGCCCTTCTCCGGAGCAGGGGGGACCCCCGTGGCTGAGAACGAACTGGACCTGCGCCTGGCCGTCCTCATCGACGCGGACAACGCCTCCCGCACCGCCATGAAGGATGTGATGGCCGAGGTGGCGGTGTACGGCACCCCCACCATCAAGCGCATCTACGGCGACTGGACCAGCCCCAATATGTCCACCTGGAAGTCCATCCTGCTGGAGTGTGCCCTCACCCCCATCCAGCAGTACGGCTATACCACCGGGAAAAATTCCACCGACTCCGCTATGATCATCGACGCCATGGACATTCTGTACTCCGGCAACTGCGACGGCTTTGTCCTGGTGTCCAGCGACAGCGACTTCACCCGCCTGGCTATCCGCCTGCGGGAGGCCGGGATGAAGGTGTACGGCATGGGGGAGCGCAAGACTCCCAAGCCCTTTATCGTGGCCTGTGACAAGTTCGTCTATATCGAGGTCATCTGGGCCGCCGCCCGGAAGGCGGCCGCCCAGCAGGCGGAGGATGACGCGCCCCGCCCCGCGGCCCAGCCTCAGAAGCCCTCCAAAAAGGAGGGGCGGAAGAACGCCGGGATCCCGGATGATGTGGCGGAGCTCATTGCCGAGTCTGTGGAGGATGTATGCGGCGAGGATGGCTTTGCCCACATGGGCAAGCTGAGCAACCTGCTGATGAAGAAGCAGCCCGACTTCGATCCCCGAAACTACGGCTTCTCCAAGCTGTCCAAGCTCATCAAGTCCATGGGCCGCTTTGACTGGAAGACCGAGGGGGCGGACAACTCGGAATACTTTGTCCGGGACACCCAGCGCGCCGATAAATGACCCAAAACGCTTCCAGCGGAGGAGCGGCTGACCGCCGTGCCTCCGCTGGAAGCGTTTTAGAGGAAAAATCGTCCTCACAGCGGAACCTTTTGCCCCTCTGCTGCGTCTGATAGAAGAGAGAGCCTCCGGCGGCCTGAGCGCCAGGGGCGCGTCGATTCTAAAGGGGGAACCGCTGTGGGATATGATAAGCTGACCGGCCTGCCTGTCTGGCGGGCCGCCGGACTGCTGGCCGCCTGTCTGGCTGCGGCGCTTCTGCTCCGCCTGCCCGCCCTGTCGGCCGGCGGAAGCGGCGGGCTCCCCGAAGCCGGAGGCCCCGGCAGCGGGGCGGAGGCGGACCGGACCGGCGGGGCGGATATTTGGACGCCGGATGGCCCCTATGACCTCACCGGCGAGGTGCTGGAGCAGCTCCCCCCGGACAGCGTCCAGCTGGGCGTCCTCTTCCAGGAGGGGGCTGACAGCCGGACCGGACTGTACGCCGCCCACCGGGAGCACGCCGGATGCATCCTGTGGGCCGCCCCCGGTGGGGACCTGTATCTCCAGCTGTCCGGCGGCGGATATGCCCGGGCCTGCCCGGAGCCGGGATAACGCCCAACGGTTGCATTTTTCCTCCGGAGCGGGTATAATGCTGACAAACGCCCAGAGGAGGTTGCCCTATGGCCGAAGAATTGGAACATGAGCCCCAGCCCCAGGAGCCCCAGAACGGACTCCCGGAGGGGGAGGCTGTCCCGACGGACGGCGCCGAGCCGGAGAAGAAGGAAAAAAAGCCCTCGGAGGATCTGTTTTACTGGCTCAACGCCCTGACCACCGCCCTGGTGAGCCTGGTGCTGGTATTCACCTTTATTGGGAGGCTGACCCGGGTGCAGGGGGAGTCCATGACCAATACTCTTCAGGACCAGCAGCTCCTGCTGGTTTGGTCTTTGGGCTATGAGCCGAAGCAGGGGGACATCGTGGTGCTCAACAAGACCACGGTGGAGCACCTGGGCGGCGTAGCTATCGTTAAGCGCGTCATTGCCACCGGCGGACAGACGGTGGACATTGACTATGAGAGCAACAGCGTCTATGTGGACGGCGTTCTGCTGGACGAGCCCTACATCAGGGAGCCCATGGATGACGTCACCTCCGATCCCAACCGGACCCAGACCCACTTTGAGGTCCCGGAGGGGGAAATCTTTGTTATGGGTGACAACCGCAACAACTCCGATGACAGCCGTGACATTCGTATCGGCTCCATCGACGAGGACTATGTCCTGGGTAAGGCGGTGTTTTCCCTTCTGCCCTTTGACACCATCGGCCCGCTATAAAAAACTTCAGGCCCCGGAACATGAAAATGTTCCGGGGCCTGAAGCTTGTCAAAAAAGCCCTCCTGTAAGGAGTTCCATGGCCTTTGTCTGCCGCCGATACCGTTTGCCTGGACCGGCGCGCTCACATCCGGGCGGGCAGACTCTGGACTGCTGCCCCCGGCCGTCCGGCCAGACAGGCCGCCTCCCGGCCCTGACAGGTAAACAGCAGGATCTGCCGGTCCTCCGCCAGCTGGACCAGAAGTTCCAGAGCCAGCGCCATCCGCCTGTCGTCAAAGGCGGCCAGGGCGTCATCCAGCACCAGCGGGGCCTGCCGCTCCTTGAGGCACAGGTCGTACACCGCCAGACGCACCGCCAGATAGATCTGATCCACTGTCCCCTTGGACAGGAACAGGGCCCGCCGTGGCAGCACTCCGCCCCCTTCCGTGGCAGAGGCGTCCAGTTCCCGGTCCAAGGATACTTCCCGGTACCGTCCACTGGTGAGGCGGCTCAGATAGTCCGCCGCCCGCCGGTTCAGCTCTGGGGAGAAGCGCTCCTGAAGCTGGGCGTTAGCCGCCTTCAGCCCCTCCATGGCGGCGGAGATGGCCTGATACTCCCCCTCGCGCCGCTCCAGTTCCCGGGACAGGGCCTCCTCCTCCGCAGCCAGGGCGGCGGGGTCCCCCACCGCCTTCTGACGGCCCAGCGCCATATTCAGCTGGCGCTCTGCCCGCTCCAACTCCGCCTGCGCGGTCCCCAGCTGGGCGGCTGTTTCCTCCAGAGTGCGGGCGGGCTGCTCCAGGGCCGGATTTTCCGGCTCCTCCCGTCCCCCCTGGGCCCTCAGCGCCTCATACAGCCGCCGGGCGCCCTCCAGCCGGGCGGCGGCCACCGCCTCCCGCTCCTCCAGATTCAGGGCCAGGGACAGGGCGGCGGAGCAGCCGAACAGGTCCTTCACCTCCGGGGCGAAGGAGTGGACGAACTGAAAGAGATCGGTATGGGTGTTCTCCCGCCGGGCCTGCCGCTCGGACAGGGCGGAGCGGACCAGCCGCACCTGCTGGGCCGCCTGGTCGGCGGCCATTGTCCGCTCCCGGTAGGCCCGGGCCAGGGCAATGACCTCATCCGGCCCCTGGACGCCGTAGCGCTCCAGCACCCGGCGTCCGGCGGCGTCCGCCTTCTTCCCCGCAGACAAGGAGAAGATGGAGGCCGCCGACAGCATCCCATAGGCCGCCAGGGCCACCCAGATCCAGAGGGACAGTCCGCTGCCGGTCATCATGCCCCCCACCAGGATCAGGGCGGCTGCCGCCGCGCCTGCCAGCTGGAGCATAGGAACCCGCTTCCTGCACTGCCGTCCCTTTTCGGTACACCGCTGATGCTCCGCCGCATCCTTCTCCGCCTTCTGCACCGCCTCGTCCCCGGTCATCCCGGGGAACTGGGGATCCACCGCCCGGGCCCGGGCCTGCTCCAACTCCGCCTCCGCCTGAGCGAGGGCCTCCGCCCCCTGCCGGATCTCCGGATCCAGGGCCTTGAGCAGTGCAAGCTCCCCCTGGGCCCGCTTCAGCGCCTCCCGGTCCGGCAGGGAGAGGAACCGGGCCTGCTCCTGCCGCAGCGCTGCCTGCTCCGCCTCTGCCTGGGACAACTCAACTCGGGCCTGGTGAAGCTTTCGGTTCAGTTCCCGGCGGGCCAGCGCCTTATGGATCTCCAGCTCCGCCTCCAGCTGTTCCCTCCGGCGTGCCAAACCAGCCCGCTCCGCCGACAGAAGGTTCACCTCGTCGTTGACCTGCTCCGCCTCCCTGCGGGCGGCGGCGGCCTGAGACAGGGCCTCCTCCAGCTGGGGGATGCGCCCCACGCTCCGGTTCACCCGCCGGCGGTTGAGCCACTCTCTCAGCCGCCCCTCCGCCTGGGAGAAGGACACGTCCTCCTGCCCGGAGGACACCAGGGCCGCGATGCGCCGCTCCAACTCCGGGGCGGCGGTGACAGCCAGGGAGCCACCCTGCCCCACAAACGCGGAGCGCTCAAAGACCTCCCGGCCCACCCCAAGCAGCAGCTCGCCGCAGGTATCCGCCGTCAGGCCGGGGACGGGTTCCCCTGTGCCGGTGTAGACGGCTGAAAAACTCCCAAAGGGGACACTCCCCCGGGGGCCCCGGCGGATGGTGATGTCCCGGCCCTGCCACTCCAGCAGCAGTTCCCCCTCCATAGGAGCCCCAGACCAGGGCTGATAGCGGTTTTTGTCTGCCAGATGTCCCTTCTTGTCCCGGTCCCGGGTGTCGATCCCATAGAGCATGGCCTTCAAAAAGCCTGCCCAGGTGGATTTTCCGCCCTCATTGGGGGCCTGGATCAGATTGAGGCCGGGGGCGAGCTCCAGCCGCTGCCCCGTCAGCCCGCCGAAGGTGGCTGTCATCTCTTTGATCCTCATGGCGCCACATCCTCTCCGTTCTCCAGAGCGGCCAGACCAAAGCGCACCGCCTGCTGGAGGATCTCATTCTCCGGCTCTGCCCGGCACCGGGAAGCCATCAGGCGCAGGAACAGCCCGGTGAGGGTGTCCTCCTCCATCCGGTCCCACACCGCCCGCTGCACCCGGGTGCGGTCCCGGAGGGTCAGGCCGTAAAACCGGGGGGCCAGCGCCCGGGTCAGCCCCTCCAGGTCCAGGGTCTCCGCCCCCCGCTCGCCGGTGAGCAGAATGCGGTAGATGTCCTCCGCTGTGTCCGGCGGCAGGGCGGCCTGTACCGCCGCCGCCAGGTCCTCCGCACCGGTCACATCCACAGACAGGACCTGATACCGCCGGTGGCACAGGGGGACGAACTCCGCCCGGCAGTTTCCGGGCTCCGCCTCCACATAGAGGACGCCCTTGCTCCCCAGCTCGTCAAAGCCCCGGCCCTCCGGACAGCCGGGATAGGCCCAGAAGGTGTCCCCCTCCCGCTGAAGGCCGCTGGCCTGGTGGATGTGCCCCAGCGCCAGATAGTCCAGGCCGCTGCGGGCGATGTCCTCCCGGGAGATGGGGCCGTACTCCCCCCGGCCGTCCACCTCCCCGTGGACCGCCATGAGCTGCACCCTGCCGTCCCGCTCCGCCCGGAAGCCCTCCAGGGGGGAGCGGTCCTCCCGGGGCCCCAGGAAGGCCCGGCCATAGACCACACAGTCCAGCCCGGGGATCTCCACCCGCCGGACCTCCCCGGAGGTGAAGATATGTACGTTCTCCGGCCAGTCCAGGGCAGCGTACAGGGACCGCGGGCCGTAGAAGTCGTGGTTCCCCGGGGCCAGGAACACCGGACAGGGGAGGCTTCCCAGGGACCGGGCCAGGGCCTGGGCGGTCTCCCGATAGGTCCGGCTGCTGTCCAGCAGGTCGCCGGACAGCAGCAACAGGTCGGCCCCCCGCTCCCGGGCCAGCCCGGCCAGACGGTCCAGCAGCTCCCGCTGCTCCTGCCGCCGGGCGGCCGCCTGCTCCGGCGTCAGGCCGGAAAAGGGGCTGTCCAGATGTAGGTCCGCCCCGTGGATCAGTTTGATCATGGCAAAAAGGCTCCTTTCCCGCCGGACTTACTCCTCCAGGTCCACCCGCCGGACCTGGACGCACCGCCCGGACTCTGTATCGATGGTGAAGCGGCAGGCGTTGAGCTTGCAGGGGCCCTCCGCCTCCTCGTACCGCCGGGGCAGTCCCCCCAAGAAGAGGTTCATGGACAGCTCCGGCTTGATGCCCAGCACAGAGCGCCTCGGCCCCGTCATGCCCAGGTCGGTGAGGAAGCCCGTCCCCTTGGGCAGGATCTGCCCGTCCGCCGTGGGCACATGGGTGTGGGTCCCCCACAGGGCCTGGACCCGTCCGTCCAGATACCAGGCCAGGGCCCCCTTCTCGCTGGTGGCCTCAGCGTGGAAGTCCACCAGCACCAGGTCGCAGCGCTGGGCCTCCGCCCCCCGCAGCAGCTGGTTGGCGGTCTTGAAGGGGCTGTCCAAATTGGAGTTCAGCTCCAGCCGCCCCATCAGGTTCATCACACCGATCCGCAGGCCGCCGGGCCCGTCGAATACGCCGAAGCCCCGGCCCGGCACCCGGCCGGCGTAGTTGGCTGGGCGGAGGATATAGGGGTCCTTGTCCAGAAAGTCGGCGATCTGGATGCGGTTCCAGGTGTGGTTGCCCAGGGTGATGACGTCGGCCCCGGCATCATACATCCCCCGGGCCTGACGGGGGGTGAGGCCCACGCCGGAGGCGTTCTCCCCATTGACCACGGTAAAGTGGATGTCCTCCTCCCGTTTGACCTCCCGCAGGCGGCGGGCCAGAATGTCCTGGCCCCCCTCGCCCACCACGTCGCCCACCGCGAGCACATTCAGCAGCATACCATATTCCTCCTTGGATCGGATGGGGAGCGGGCTCCCCCTGGGGTCCGGCTCCGGGCCGGACCGTTCAGTAGACCCTATTATACCGCCTGCCGGTCAAAATCGCAAAGGCTTTTTGCCGCCGGCATATCCCGCTCCCCGGATGCATACCATGTCTCCAAAGGCGCAGTGGAGAGGGGGAAGCGGAATGAGAGGACCGGCACGCAGAAAAAGCTGGATGCCGCCGGAGGCGGACCGCCCCTGGCGGCTCACTGCGGGGACCGGCCTTGTCCTCACCGCCTTTCTGTTCCTCCTCCCTCTGCTCACCGTCCGGGGGGAGAGCTCCGCCGCCGGAAGCGTGGGAGACGCTCCCCTCTCCGCCGCGGCCCCGGAGGGCCAGCCCGCCCGGGCCGCCCGGGACCGGGGGCACATTGTCAAACTGCTCCAGCCGGACGGCACCGTGGATGAACTGACCATGGCAGACTACCTCTTCGGCGTGGTGGCGGCGGAGATGCCCGCTGCGTTCGAGGAGGAAGCTCTAAAGGCCCAGGCCTGCGCCGCCCGCACCTATACCGTGGTCCGGCAGGCGTCTGCCCACGCCGCCCATCCCCAGGCCGATGTGTGTACCGACAGCAGTTGCTGTCAGGCCTATGTGGAGCGGCAGGCGGCGGAGACCCGATGGGGGATCAGCGCCGGGACCTACTCCGCCAAGATCAGCCAGGCGGTGACGGGCACCGACGGTCTGGGCATCCTCTACCAGGGCGCGCCCATCCAGGCGGTGTTCTTCTCCTCCGCCCCCGGACAGACGGCGGATGCAGTGGAGGTGTGGGGCAGCCAGGTGGACTATCTGAAAAGCGTCTCCAGTCCGGAGGGAGACGAGGTCCCCAACTACCGCAGCCAGGTGGTCCTCACGGCAGAGGAGGTCCGCAGCCGGGTGCTGGCCGCCTATCCCGGGGCCGGCCTGTCCGGCGATCCCTCCGGCTGGTTCGGGACCCCCGCCTCCAACGGCGGAGTGGTGTCCAGCATCCCGGTGGGGGGCGTCACCCTCACGGGCAGCCAGGTGCGCACCCTGTTTTCCCTGCGCTCCGCCGCCTTCACCGTGGCCTGGGATGGGGCAGGCTTCACCTTTTCCGTCACCGGCTATGGACACGGGGTGGGCATGAGCCAGTATGGGGCCAACGCCATGGCCAAAGAGGGCAGCTCCTTCCGGGATATTCTCACCTGGTACTATACCGGCGCTCAGGTGGACGAACTATGGACGGAATGATCCCGGCGGAGTCGGAAAACCGGCGTTCATAAAGAGATAGACTGTGCCGCATCCAGCGCGGCACAGTCTATCTCTATTTTTGGAAAATGGGACAGGGGCGCGCCTCCCTCGGGCAGATCAGTCCATGCTCTGGATGCGGCCCTGGATCAGCTTGCCCACCGTGTCGGCGAACCAGCCGATGGAGGGGATGCGGGTCAGGTCCCGCCCATAGATCTTGTGGGCGGCGGCCAGGTCGGCGTCCCGCCCGGTGAAGACGCACACCGGAGCGATGCCCCGGCGGCGGAGGAGAGCGGCCTCGTCCGCCGTGTCCTGTACTCCGGCCTTCCCGCTGTAATCCTTGGGAAAGCGCCTGGCGGCGGGGATCTTCTGGTCGTCGTTGGGGTTGGCGTCGGAGAGCAGGATGAACAGCCGGTGGTCACAGGGGCTGCGGTCCATCAGCCAGCCCATGGCCCGCAGGGCCAGGCCGTCCCGGTTCCAGCCGGCGGAGACATAGTCGAAGATGGCGTCGTTTTTCCCTGCCTCGTTGTAGTCCCGGAGGATCCGCAGGACGGTGCAGCCGCTGACAGAGCAGAAGGAGGTCACCCGCACCGGGATCTGACAGCGGGTGAGGCTCTCGGCGATGAGATAGGCCTGGGTAGACAGCTTCTCCTGCTGCTGGTTCTGGGAGGCGGAGGCGTCCAGCAGGATGTCCACGGACAGCTCGCCCAGCTCACTCTGCTGCCGCTGGAGAAAGACCCGCTGGTCCCGGAGGGCGGGGGCCCGCCAGGCCAGCCGGGGCTGAAGGAGGCCCGCCCGGGCGCGGCTGTCGGTGACGTCGCTCTGGAGCAGGATGGTGTTTTGCAGCCGCTGGGACAGCTGGGCGATGATGAGCCGGTTCCGCACCAGATTTTCTTGGAAATAGGCCCGGTTCTTCTCCCGCTGGGCCTGGAAGGCGGACCGCTCCCAGGCGGTCTCCCCGTCCACCTCCCCCTGGGGCAGCACCCCCCGGGTGAAGTGGAGGCGGCAGTTTTTGTGGCTGCCGGTGCACAGGGCCTGCTCCGCGGCGGCCAGTTCCCCCGGCGGGAGCATGGACACGCCGAAGCAGTTTTCCACATAGTCCCGCAGCACCTGCTCCCGGGTCCGCCCCTGGCCCAGGTGGAACAGGTGCTTTTTCTGCCAGAAAAATTTCCGGCCGTCCTCCTCTGCCGGACCGCCGCCGGACCGGCCCAGGCGGCGCAGGGCGTTCCCTCGCACCAGCCCGCCCCGCTTCTTGTCCCCGTAGAGCATATCCCGCCCGGCCCAGGCGGCCCACTGGCGGTCGGTGACGCTCCGCCGGGCGCGGCGGAAGTAGCGGTGGAGCAGGGCCTCCATCCGGTCCTTGATCTGCTCCTCGTTCAGCTCCGGGGGAAAGGTGAGGGCGTCCAGCACTCCCCGCTCCCAGTCATCCTCCGGCCCGGGCTGCCCCAGGGCCCGCTGGAACCAGGCACAGCGGAGGTTGTCCAGGCTCTCCCGGACAGCCTGGTTCCGCCCCCGGGCCACGGTGCGGGCGGCGTATTCCCGCCGCAGCCCGTCCAGCGCCGGCCTGTCCCCCCGGGCCCGGCGGTAGACCGCCCCCTCCAGGCCCAGCCAGAACAGGTCGGTGTACAGCTCGCCGCTGAACTGGCTCTGGAAGGTGTTGAACAGGGGCTTGAAGCGGCGGAAGTCGTAGTAGTGATGGACCAGGCCGATGACCGTGTTGAAGTACAGGTCGGCCCCGCCCTCCGGGTCGAAGGCGTGGAAGTCGGAGCGGACGCCATAGTTCTCCGCCCCGTTCCACACCTGGTTGTCTGCCCGGCGGACCTCGATGTCCTGCCGGTCCATCTCAGACTCCGAACAGGCGGCCCCGGTCCGCGTCCCGGGGGACGCGGCTCCACACCGCGTCAGCCACCAGTTGGCGCTCGAAGGGGTCGAAGGCCTTGTTGATGATGCCCAGCTCCAGGGCCTGGCCGGAGGAGATCCCCTTCTCCATCAGGTGGAGGGCGGACAGGAGCCCCCGCAGGTCCAGGGCCTTAGTGGAGATCTCTCCGCTGTCGCATTTCAGCCGCAGGTCCTGGAACAGGGCGGAGAACTGCTCCACCCAGGTGGTTTTCAGCTCCGGGAAGCCCTGGCGCAGGAGCTTTTGCAGGTTTTCCTGGGAGATGACCGGCATATCCAGCACCACGAAGCGTGAGACCAGGGCCTCGTTCAGCTCCCGGGTGCCGGCATAGCCGTAGTTCATGGTGCCGATGAACCGGGCGGCGGGGTCCAGGGGGATGCGCCGGTAGCCGGGGACGTCGATGACCCGGCGGAAGTCCAGGGTGGCGTGGAGGACGGCCAGGGCCTCATTTTTGGCCATGTTCACCTCGTCCAGCACGCCGAAGCCTCCCAGCCGGGCGCACTGGCAGACGGGGCCCTCCCGGAAGGCCACCTGCCCGTCCTGGAGGGTGTCCGCCCCGATGAGGGCGGCGGCGTCCACATTGACATACATGGACACATCCCAGGCGGGGCGGCCGAAGGCGGCGGCCAGATTCTCCGCCAGCACGTTTTTGCCCGTGGCCTTAGGGCCGGCCAGGAGCAGGTGCTCCCCGCACAGCAGGGCGGCGGCCGCCCCCTTCCAGACCTCCTTGCCATAGTAGAGGAAGCGGGGGCGGGGCACTCGTCCGGCGGCCTCCGGCGGGGCGGGGTGGGCGTCCCGGAAGGCCCGGACCTCCTCCAGCAGGCCGGGGTCCACCCCCTCCTGCTTCAATTCCTTCCAAATATCCATTCAAAACCCTCCTTGGGGTGAAGATTCCAAAGTTCCCCTCTGTGGGGGACTGATCCCGGCCGCTGTACCGGGTACGGGCAGGGACAGCGCCCTATTTTCCCACGCAGAAGCGCTGGAAGATCCGGGCGGTGACGTCCTCCCGCACCGACTGGCCGGTGAGCTCCCCCAGGGCGCTCAGGGCCTCCTCCACGTCGGTGAGCAGGGCGTCGGGGGTGACCCCCAGGTCCAGCGCTTCGCCGGCCCGGCGGACCGCCTCCAGGGCCCGGCCGGCGGCCTCCGCCTGGCGCTGGTTGGTGAGCAGCTCGCCGTAGGCGGCGCCGGGCTCCCGGGGGAAGGTCTGGGCCACCAGCTCCGCCAGACCGTCCAGGCCCGCCCCGGTCTTGGCGCAGACCGGGACAGAGGCGGCCAGGTCCAGCTGATCCGTCCACTCCATCCGGCAGGGCAGGTCCCGCTTGTTCAGGACCGCGATGGTGGGGGCGCGCTCCGTGGCCGCCCGGATCAAAGCGGCGTCCTCCTCCCGGGCGGGCTGAGACTGATCCAGCACCACCAGGATGAGCTCCGCCTCCTCCATCGCCCGGCGGCTGCGCTCCACCCCCATCTGCTCGATGGGGTCGCCGCTGTCCCGAAGTCCGGCTGTGTCGATGAGCCGCAGGGGGATACCCCCCAGCTCCACCGTCTCCTCCACCGTGTCCCGGGTGGTCCCGGGGATGTCGGTCACAATGGCCCGGTCATAGCCCGCCAGGGCGTTGAGCAGGGAGGACTTACCCGCGTTGGGCCGCCCCACGATGGCGCATTTCACGCCCCGGTTCAGGCGGCGGCCCCGCTGGTAGGTGGACAGCAGGGCCTCCAGGGCTTGCCGCTGGGCATCCAGGTCCCGGGCGAGGCGCTCCTGAGTAAAGGGGTCAATGTCCTCGTCCGGATAGTCCAGCACCGCATGGAAGTGGGCCATCACATCCACCAGGGCGGAGTATATGGCCGCGATCTTCCGGGACAGCGCGCCGGACAGCTGGCCCGCCGCCTGGCGGGCCCCCTCCCGGCTCTGGGCGTCCAGCAGGTCGGCCACCCCCTCCGCCTGGGCCAGGTCCAGCCGTCCGTTGAGAAAGGCCCGCTGAGTGAACTCCCCCGGACCTGCCTGGCGGGCCCCCTGGGCGAAGAGGGCCTCCAGCCCCAGGGAGAGGACCATGGGGGCGCCGTGGCAGTGGAGTTCCGCCGTGTCCTCCCCGGTATAGCTGGACGGCCCGCGGCTGTAAGTACACAGCACCTGGTCAATGACCTGGCCCTCACAGTCCAGCAGACTGCCGTATACCAGCGTGCGGGGCGGATGGTCCAACAGACCCTTCCGCCCCAGGGGACGGAAGCAGGCGGCGGCGATCTCCGCCGCCCCGGGCCCGGACAGCCGCAGGATGCCGATGGCTCCCGGTCCGGCGGGGGTGGCGATGGCGGCGATGGTGTCTCCCTGTGCTCCCATGTGTGCTCCCTCCTGTGGAAAACCGGCGGCGGCGACAGAGCGCGTCCGGTTTCCTGCAAAATAAAGATTTGTCAATATTGCGGCGTGAAAAAGGCTTGACAGGCGGAAACAGCCGAAAAGGTTCCGGTTTCCTGACCTGTAAGTTTACATAATGATATGTGGAAAACTATGTGGATAATGTGGATAACCCTTGTGGAGCGCGGTATTTGGCCGCCGGA
>CABIYX010000001.1:0-5368 GCA_902363045.1 Clostridiales bacterium | reverse complement strand
GACGCCCGCGCCGTCGCCGGCGGCAAAGAAGTTGGGGATGGCGGTCTCCAGCTCCGGGGTGAGCTGGAGGCGGGCGGAGTAGAACTTCACCTCCGCGCCGTAGAGCAGGGTGTCGTGGTTGGCTGTGCCCGGGGCGATCTTGTCCAGGACATAGATCATCTCGATGATGTCGTCCAGCTGCCGCTTGGGCAGGGCGAGGGACAGATCCCCCGGGACGGCGGCGGTGAGGGTGGGCCGGGTGAAGGACTTGCCCAGCCGGTGCTCGTTGGTGCGCACCCCCTTCACCAGGTCGCCGAAGCGCTGGACCAGCACGCCGCCGGCCAGCATATTGGACAGGGAGGCGATGTGCTTGCCATAGCGGTAGGGCTCATTGAAGGGCTGGGTGAAGCGGTTGCTCACCAGCAGGGCGAAGTTGGTGTTCTCGCTGCGGAGGCTGGGGTCGGCGTAGGAGTGGCCGTTGACGGTGTTGATGCCCTCCACATTTTCGGCCACCACATGGCCGTAGGGGTTCATACAGAAGGTGCGCACCTGGTCGCCGTACTGCTTGGTACGGTAGACCAGCTTGGACTCATACACCACGTCGGTGATGTGCTCAAAGACGGCGGCGGGCAGCTCCACCCGCACCCCGATGTCCACCTGGTTGTTCAGCAGCTCCAGCCCCAGGTCCTTGCACTGGTTGGAGAACCACTCTGCGCCGGAGCGGCCGGGGGCGGCGATGAGCCGGCGGCAGGAGACCTCGTCCCCCTTCTCCAGGGTCAGGCGGAAGCCCTCCCCGTCCCGGGCGATGTGCTCCACGGCGGTGTTGAAGCGGAACTCCAGCTTGTCCTTCAGCCCCTCATAGATGTTCTGGAGGATGCGCAGGTTGTTTTCGGTGCCCAGGTGCTTGCACCGGGCCTGGAGCAGGTGCAGGTCATAGCCCAGGGCCCGGCGGGCCAGGGCTTTGGCCTCTGCGGTCTCGGTGGAAAAGACCTGCTCCGTGGCGCCGTGGGCCACGTTGATGGAGTCCACATAGTCAATGAGCTCCATCACCTGGCGGGGCTCCATAAAGTCGGTGAGCCACCCGCCGAACTGGGTGGTGAAGTTGAACTTTCCGTCGGAGAACGCGCCCGCCCCGCCAAAGCCGCACATGGTGTCGCACACGGGGCAGTGGATGCACTCCCGCACCTTGCCCGCCACGATGGGGCAGCTGCGGTGGTAGATGTCCCGCCCCTGGTCCAGGGCCAGCACCTTCAGCTCCGGGCGGTGGCTGGCCAGCTCGTAGGCGGCGAAGATCCCGGCCTCACCGCAGCCCAGGATGACAACGTCATAGATCGGATTCATGGGTCTCTCTCCTTGCATTTCTCAAAATAGCTCCGGCCGGCGGCCGGACAGACTCTTGAACAGTATACCATAGCTTCCCCAAAACTGGAATAGGCTTCTCTGTAAAACCGGCGTTTTGCGGAGAAAATGGGCAAAAAAACCGGAGGCAGACCCAGGTGTGGGGCTGCCTCCGGCGGCGGGATCAAATGGGACGGGGATCAGCTCTTCTCCTCAAAGGAGGCGCCGCAGCCCCGGCAGGTGACGGTGATCTTACCCTTGCCCCGGGGGACCCGGAGCTGCTGGCCGCAGTTGGGACACTTGAAGTAGCAGTGCTCCTTGTCCTGGCGGATGGTGCGGCGCAGCCGGTACCATTTCAGGAGAGGGCCCACCGCCTGTAAAAATTTGGCGTTCTCCGCCCGGCGCTTTGCGTGGCTGCGGGACAGCAGACGGAACAGGGCGGTGAACAGCACCACCATAGAGACCCAGTACAGCAGGTCTGCGCTGGTGAGAAAATAGAGCAGGTACAGGACCAGATACAGGCCCATCAGGCCGACGTTCAGCTGGTCATTGCCGTACCGGCCGTACATAAAGCGTTGGATCGCGTTTCGAATCATGTGGGTGCCTCCTCGCGCGGGGGAAAAACGGGGCAAACCTCCCACCCCGTTTTTTCAGATTCTTATTTATAACGTATCATAGCGCGCAAGGCGGGGAACGTCAAGAAATCAATCGTAAACAAAATGTAAATTGTGCCCCGGCAGGGCCGGAAACGGGAGTGTGGGGCCCGGAACAGGGATTTTGGACCGGTTTTTCCTTGCCAGAGGGGGAAAAATACGCTATACTGCCAGCAGAAGCCTGACTGCCTGGGAGGGACGCGTTATGAGACGCATCGACAAGGAAAATTATTATCTGGACATCGCGGAGACCGTGCTGGAGCGCTCCACCTGTCTGCGCCGCTGCTATGGGGCCATCATCGTGAAGAATGACGAGATCGTCTCCACCGGCTATAATGGGGCCCCACGGGGCCGGAAGAACTGCATGGACCTGGGCTGCTGCACCCGGGAGGCCATGCGGGTCCCCAGCGGCGAGCGGTATGAGCTGTGCCGCTCGGTCCACGCGGAGATGAACGCCATCATCTCCGCCGCCCGCCGGGACACCCTGGGCTCCACCCTGTACCTGGCCGGCCGGGAGGCCAAGACCGGCGAGCTGCTCCACGACGCCACCTCCTGCTCCATGTGCCGCCGGCTGATCATCAACGCCGGGATCGAGCGGGTGGTCATCCGGAACACAGAGACGGAGTACAGCGTGGTCCATGTGGAGGACTGGGTCCGGGAGGATGACTCCCTCCCCCGGCCGCCCGTGGACGGAAAGTGACCGCGCAGGGGCCTGTCCGCTTGACTTTCCCCAGGGCTGGGCATAGAATGGACAGGACTGAAAGAGGTGAACAGCGTTGATCCACTATTTTGACAATGCAGCCACCACTCCGGTCCGCCCGGAGGCGGTCCAGGCCGCTGTGGAGGCTATGACGGAGGGGTGGGGCAACCCCTCCTCCCGCTATGCCCTGGGCCGGGAGGCGGCGGACCGCGTGGCCGGCTGGCGCAGGGACGTGGCCGCCGGACTGGGCTGCCGCCCGGAGGAGGTATTCTTCACCTCCTGCGGCTCCGAGGGGGACAACTGGGCCATCCGGGGGGCGGTGGAGCTTGGAAAACGCCGGGGCCGCCACATCATCACCACCGCCATTGAGCACGCCGCGGTGCTGGAGCCCTGCCGGGAGCTGGAGCGGCAGGGGTATGAGGTGACCTACCTCCGTCCCGACCGGGAGGGAAACATCTCTCTGGAGGAGCTGGAGGCCGCCCTGCGGCCGGACACGGCGCTGGTGTCCATGATGCTGGTGAACAACGAGCTGGGTACCGTGCTGCCGGTGGCCCAGGCCGCTCAGCTGATCCGACGGCTGGGCAGCTCCGCCCTCATCCACTGCGATGGGGTGCAGGGCTTCCTAAAGGTCCCCTTCACCCCGGCGGAGCTGGGGGTGGACCTGCTGACCGTGAGCGGACACAAGATCCACGCCCCCAAGGGGATTGGCGCCCTGTATGTCCGCCGGGGGCTGAAGCTGCCTCCCCTGATCCGGGGCGGCGGCCAGGAGGGGGGACTGCGCTCCGGCACAGAGGCCACCGCCCAGATCGCGGCCTTTGCTGCGGCGGTGCGGGCCGGGGCTGCCACCCGGGAGGCGGACGTCCGGCACATGGCCGAGTTGAAGGCGGAGACCCTGGCCCGGCTGCAAGAGGCGGTCCCCGGGCTGAAGCCCATCGGGAGCGGGACGGCCCCCCACATTCTGGCGGTGACCCTCCCCGGCTATAAGAGCGAGGTGATCGTCCGCTTCCTCAGCGACCGGGGAATCTGCCTCTCCTCCGGCTCAGCCTGCCACAAGGGGAAGCCCAGCCATGTGTACGCTGCCCTCAAGCTGCCCAAGTGCGATTTGGACGGGGCTCTGCGCATCAGCTTTTCCTATGACACCACACAGCAGGATGTGGACGCCCTGGCGGACGGCCTGCGGGCCGCCAGGGCGCAGCTGTTCCCCACCCTGTCCTGAAGCCCATGCCCGAGTTCTCCCGCCCTGGAGCACCCGGGTATTTTTATTACGGCTCCAGCCGGATCTGATTGACAAATAGGAGGAAGTACCATGAAGACCGTCGTTTTGATCGAGAACACCGCGCCGGAGGGCTCCTGTCTGGCGTCGGAGCACGGACTGTCCTTTTATGTGGAGCACCGGGGGAAGGCGATCCTGCTGGACGCGGGCGCCTCGGGCGCGTTTGCCGACAACGCCGCCGCCCTGGGGGTGGACCTGGGACAGGTGGACACGGCGGTGCTGTCCCACGGACATTATGACCACGCCGGCGGCCTGGGCCGCTTCTTTGCCTGCAACGACCACGCGAAGGTATACGCCCGCCCCTCTGCAGGCGGGGCCTATTTCTCCACCTCTATGGGGGAGCCCCGGTTCATTGGGGTCAGCCGGGAGCTGTGGGAGGGCCAGCGGGACCGGTTTGAGACGCCGGAGGGGCTGTTCCAACTCTTTGACGGGGCGTGGCTGGTACCCGAGTCTGTCCATGGCGGTCCCTTTGCCAGCCGGGAGATCAATCTGCTGTGTCAGGAGGAGGCGGGCGGATTTGTCCCAGATGACTTCTCCCATGAGCACTCCCTGGTGCTGGAGGGCAGCCGGGGCCTGGTGCTGTTCAACTCCTGCTCCCACGGGGGGATCGTCAACATCGTCCGCGGGGTGAAGGAACAGCTGGGCAGACCAGTGTACGCTGTGTTCGGCGGACTGCATCTGTTCAGTGCCAAGGCGGACAGCGGAATGAATTGTACTCCGGAGTATGCACTGTCGGTGGCTGACGCCCTGGTGTCGGAGGGTGTGGAGCAGATCTACACAGGCCACTGCACCGGCCAGGCAGCCTTTGCGCTGTTGAAGGACCGGCTGGGGGAAAGGATCCAGGCCCTCACCACCGGCCTGTGTGTGACGCTGGAATAACGGGACACAAAAGCCGCTGAGCCTCCGGTTCCTGTCGAACCGGAGGCTCAGCGGCTTTTTGAAGCGGCGTCAGCCCTGGGCCTGCTTCAGGGCCTGGGCCAGCTGGTCGGGACAGGAGGTGGCCTTGCCGCCGCAGCGGATGCCCTCCATCCGGCGGATGGCCTCCTCCACCGTCATTCCCTTCAGCAGCATGGAAATGCCCTGAAGGTTGCCGCTGCATCCGCCCACTACCTGGACGGACTGGATCAGGCCGTCCTCCACCTGGATGGTGAAGGATCGGGAGCAGACCCCCCTGGGTGTATACTGAATGGTCATCTCAAAACCGCTCCTTATGGACAAAAGATGGGGCCGGCGGACCGGCGCTCCACCATTATACCCGGAGCGGGAAAAAAAGACAAGGGGCGGCTCCCATACCCCATTTGAACTGTTGTAGGACTACAATACATATTGGACAGTTGAATAAAAAGGGATGAAGGATAAGGTCTCATCGGTTATAGTTGAAGTTGCGAGCAACAACCGCACGAGAGGAGACCAAATCCTTCATGA